>JAUWNK010000071.1 GCA_030612685.1 Desulfobacteraceae bacterium | reverse complement strand
CTGAACGGATGGCAGTAAGGGAGCCAGCGACAAAATACAAAACATCCAAAAGAAATGAGAAGGATAAATAAATGCATAACATAGACCGGGCCGTTGGTTCTAAAGCAACTTAAGAGTGGGCATTGGTCTGAATTTGCGGCTCAAATCTTTATTCTTGCCACAATCACCCCCTCCCCAAAGAATTCAGGCCATACCTTGATCTATTGACAATCGCCCTGAAAACTGATTCTAATAAACTGAAAGCCGAAAAATTGGCTGTTTCCTGGCATTGAAAACAAAACATAATCCTCCTCCTTTGTAATGATTTATTAATCTTTTGCCAAATAAGTCTCTTGTCTCAATTTTGGGTATATCTTAACTCACAAACATGCCCCTTGCCTTGACTTAAATCAAGGATTTAAATTTTTTTTGAGATAAAATGTATCTACTAAAAATACTTCATTTTTCTCTTGACAAAAATTAATCTTAATTTATAATCATTATAAATATAGATTAATAATATATTTACTTTCTTTCTTGACAAAAAATAATTCCAATTTATCTTAACTGAGGGGAAGGTATGAAGGATATAATCGCAAGGTTAAAAGAGAATGGAGTGACATTGACTCCTCAGAGAATGGCCGTAACAGAGTTTCTGAGCAGAAGCAGGAACCATCCAACAGTAGATGAAATTCACAGGAATATCCAGAGGAGATATCCAACTATGTCAGTGGCGACGGTATATTCCACTCTTAAACTGTTGAAAGAGCTTGGAGAGATACAGGAACTATCTATAAGGAAAAGGGGCAAGGCATGTTTTGATCCAAACCCGGGTCTTCATCATCATCTGCTTTGTCGCAAGTGTGGAAAGATACTGGATATTGACTTTAATCATCCCAGTAATTGTCCAATAATGGCAAAGGAAAGTATAGATGGATGTAAAGTTGAGGAGGTTCAAGCGTATCTTTATGGAATATGCCCAGAGTGTCTGAAAAAGGAGAGTGATAAAAAAGGGTAATCAGTGTTCAGGAATTTATTCAACTTATTGAAATTAAAAGTTATTTTGAGCTTTGTGTAATGCCTTGCACATGGAATAATGGAATAATGGAATTTTGGAATGATGATTTTATAAGGAAGTTTTTTATTTATTAATTTCCTTGTCAATAGGATTTTTCTAGTAAAGCATTATAAGTTCCATTGAATACTTTGCAAAGAAATTTACAACCAAGAAAAGGAGACAAAAGATGGAAGAGAAGATGAAAGAAAGAGTAGAAGCTACCTTAGGTAAGATAAGGCCGTCGCTTAATGCAGATGGTGGAGATGTAGAGTTGGTGGAGGTCAGCCCTGATGGGGTGGTGAAGGTAAAATTGACTGGCGCCTGTGGAGGATGCCCCATGAGTCAGATGACCCTAAAGATGGGTATAGAAAAAATGTTAAAGCAGGAATTGCCAGAGGTAAAAGAGGTTATTGGCGTATAAATAAACAGATATTCAAGAAAGACAACGAGAGGTTATAACCACATGGCTTCAGATATAATCCCAGATGCAGAATTAGACTGTGTCGGTCTTTATTGTCCTATGCCTATATCCCAGACAAAGCAAGAGATAGATAAACTCGAAGTAGAGCAAGTCCTTAAAGTGGAGGCAGATGACCCTGCGGCAGAGGAGGATATCAAGCGATGGGCTAAAAGAGTAGGACATGAGATTCTGAGATTTGAGAAAGAAGGCACAATATTGACCTTTTACATAAGGAAAGCGAAATAACGAAGCTCTCTTGAGAAACTAAATGTGGAAAAGAGAATGGAGATGTCTTTTTTTACATCATGCCCTCTAACAGGGGCCTCAGCGTGCCGCTTCAAACCGTGTGCACCAGCAACTCGTCATTGTTTTCTAAGGCCTTTGTACGTGTGCGCCGGTTTGAAGCGGCCTACCGGCTAGTCTTTGTGAGGGCATGGTAAAAAAAGACATCTCCATGCTCAACGTATAGTTTCTTTCATGTATAACCCTGAAGCGAAGCGTCGGAGTCAGATGCTTATGAGCAATAACCCAAAAAGGGAGGTCGTAAAATGAAAGACGAGAAATTCATTTTGTATGTTCAAACCAGTGACACACCAGAACGGCAGTATTCTCCATTGGTGCTGGCACAAACCGCAAAGAACATGGATCTCAACCCAACGGTATATTATATGGGTCAGGCACTCAAGATATTGCTGCCTGGGGAGGCCGAAAAGATTAAGTTTGGAACGTTTCCCAGCGTAGCAGAGATGATCAATAATACCCTTGAAATGGGTATCGAGATTCTCGTGTGCGAGGCATCCAGGCAGATGTTGGGTTGGGAAAAGGTAGATTTAAGACCAGGAGTTAAAATAGTTGGCGCAGCCACCCTGAATGATCTGGCACTCGATGCTGGGGCAACAATGTGGTTTTAGGGATGGAGATATGGAAAGAATATACTTAGATTATGGATCATCCAAGCCCATAGATCCAAGGGTGTTGGAGCTTGTAAGACGCTATCTTGAACATAACTACGGCAATCCATCCTCACTCCATTCGGTGGGATTGGAGGCAAAGCGTGCTCTTGAGGAGGCCAGGGCAAAGATTGCAGAGCTTATCAACGGGGAAAATGAAAGGACTATTATCTTCACTGGCAGCGCCACGGAGGCCAATAACCTGGCTATCAAGGGAGCTGCACTGAGGAATATAGGCAAAGGAAAAGAGGTAGCGGCAAGTACAATAGAACACATTTCTGTGCTCAATTCCATGAAAGAGCTTCAGAAAAATGGATTCATACTAAATCTAATCCCAGTGGATTCAACGGGCATAGTGGGTCTTGAAAAGCTTGATAAGGCTCTGACAAAGAATACCACGGTAACCTCGATCATGTATGCAAACAATGAAATCGGGACAATAGAACCTATCAGAGAGATAAGCAAGATAGTTCATGATAAGGGCTTGTATCTGCATGTGGATGCAACGGCTGCTGCTGGATATATACCAATAGATGTTCAAGCTGATGGCATTGATCTTCTGACATTATCTTCAAACGACCTGTATGGTCCACATGGGGCCGGGGCATTATATGTAAAACCTGGTGTGAAGCTTCAACCTGTACTCCTTGGTGGAGGCCAGGAGCGGGGATTTAGATCCGGAACAGAGAACCTATTCGCTATCGCAGGGATGGGCCAAGCTGCTCGGATCGCTAAGGACGAGATGTCACAAGAAGCCGATCGGCTCAAAGGAGTGAGGGATAAATTAATCAAAGAGATATTAACGATTGAGGGATCTTACTTGACTGGTCATCGAACCCATAGGCTACCGAACCATGCTAGTTTCCGGTTCAACCATATTGAGGGTGAAAGCATACTCCTGAATATGGATATGCACAACATACAGGTTTCTACTGGCTCAGCATGCTCTTCAAAGACCCTGGAGCCATCACATGTACTTTTGGCAATAGGTTTAAAACATGAAGAGGCTCATGGATCCATGGTATTGACCCTTGGAAGATCAAATAAGATGGAGGAGATCCCTACAATAGTTAAGGCGGTAGAAGAGACAGTTGAAAGATTGAGAAAACTCTCACCGCTCTCTAAATAAAGAGGTGATGTAAATGGACCAGATAGGTTACAGCAAAAAGGTAATGGAACATTTCATGAATCCGAGAAATGTAGGCACAATAGAAGACCCTGATGGACATGGTAAGGTGGGAAATCCTGTCTGTGGAGACCTTATGGAAATGTTCATTAAGATAAAAAAAGAAGTCATCACCGATATAAAGTTTCAAACCTTCGGCTGCGGATCCGCAATTGCCACAAGTAGCATGGTAACTGAGCTTGCAAAGGGAATGCATGTGGATGAGGCAATGAAGTTAACACGCAGTGATGTAGCTTCTGAACTTGATGGCTTACCCCCACAGAAGATGCATTGTTCCAACCTGGCAGCCGACGCACTCCATGAGGCAGTTAAAGACTATAAGAGCAAAAAGAAAACCACAGGGAAGGGCAGTAAAAGGCCAAGAAAAGATAGCAGACAAAGCAAGAGATGATAAAAGCAGGGACAGACTTCGGGCTATAGAGATATCTAAGCGCAGTAGCGTTTCACTCGTATTATCATTATTGCTTAGATCATAAGATTGCCTGATTTTGCTTTCATTCGAACTTAGCCGCCTGCGGCGGAACTTTTTTTGACAGGATTAACATGATTAACAAGATTTTCTTATATTCTTTATATCCAGAACATCCTGTCTATCCTGTCTAGAAAAAGGAAATTCCTATACTATCCAGTTAAAAATCAAGTAATGCTAAAAGTTAGGAAAAGAAGGATAGATAATGAAAAGAGAGATTATCAAGATTGATGAGGAAAAGTGCGACGGCTGTGGCATTTGTATTCCGGCCTGTGCCGAAGGGGCTTTGCAGATTGTTGCTGGCAAGGCCAGGCTGGTAAAAGAGAGTTACTGCGATGGCCTGGGGGCCTGTCTCAATGAATGTCCTCAGGGGGCAATCACCCTGGAGGAGAGAGAGGCAGAGGCCTTTGATGAGGAAGAGGTTAGAGTAAATCTTGAAGGAAAAGGGGAGCTGACCAATTCCCTGCCATGTGGTTGTCCCTCTACGATATCCCAGAGCTGGGCGACAAAGGGTGACAGGGCAACTATTAAGGCTCCTTCTCTACTTTCCCACTGGCCAGTGAAACTCACCTTAGTCACCCCGGGCGCCCCCTATTTTAGAGGTGACGAATTAGTAGTGGCTGCTGACTGTGGCCCCTTTGCATACGGGGACTTTCATCAGGATTTTCTTGAAGAAAGAGCTGTGGTTATTGGTTGCCCCAAGTTTGATGATCTTGAATTTTATAAAGAAAAATTGACTGAAATCCTGCGTCATTCCGGGATAAAGAAAATAATCGTAGCCCGGATGGAAGTGCCCTGCTGTTCCGGATTGTTGACTGTAGTCCAAAATGCAGTCTCATCTTCCGGTAAGGAAATATCAATAGAGGAAAAAGTAATCGGTATTAAAGGAGAGATAATTTTCCAGGGAGGACACAAAGAGGATGATAAGTAAATGTCCCGGACAGGATACTCGATTCTGGAAGCCGGATGATGTCTACTCTGTTGAATGCCCCAAATGTGGAAATTCGGTAGAATTTTTTAAAGATGATATCCGCCGCCGATGTAAAAAATGTGGCCATATGTTTATCAATCCTAGATTGAATTTAGGATGTGCCAGATGGTGTCAATATGCAGATCAATGTGTAGGGGCAATAGGTAAGGAAGAATTTAAAGAAATTATCACCTTAGCCATGAAGGAGTATTTTGAAGGTGACCAAGAAAGGATAGATAACGCTCTTAAGGTTCTAGAGTTTGCTGAAAAGATCTTAGAAAAAGAAGAGGGAAATCCTAAGGTTGTGATAGCAGCAGCCATCCTTTATGAAATAGGTGTCCATGAGGCGGAGAGAAAACCTGAGAGTGCTAAGGGATCTAATCAAGAAAAGGACAGCCTTCCCATTGTTCGGGGTATCCTGGAGAGGTCAGGATCCAAAAAGGATGTCATAGAAGAGGTTTGTCAGATGATAGAAGGGCATCACCATCCTGAAAAAATAGACACTTTAAATAGAAAAATTGTCCATGATGCTGTCCAGTTAGTTAATTTCAGAGGCGAGAAAGATGTCGAGGACAAGGGAAAGCAAAAAAAGATTATCAAAAAAGTTTTATTAACCCCTGCCGGAAAGAAGATGGCAGAAGAGATTTATAATCTTAATATTGTTTGAGATTGATTAAGAGTGTATTAAATGTGGTGAAGGGCATTTAAGGAGGCGAAACAATGAGCGAATTGCTTAAGAACAAAAAGAGGATGTTGAAAGAGTTAATTATGGCGCTGCATGCTGGAGCCCACCCAGATGAAATGAAAGAGAAGTTCAAAGAGGCCTTGGAAGGTGTAGATCCATTAGAAATCTCTAAAATAGAAGAAGAACTTATTACAGAGGGCATGCCAAGTGAAGAAGTCCGAAGGCTTTGCGACGTTCACCTTGCTGTCTTCAGAGAGTCACTCGAGAAACCAAAAGCGGAGGTTCCAGCCGGTCATCCGATACATATTCTCTTGAAAGAACATGAACTTGTAAAAAAATTTGTTGAGGGAATTTATTCTCTTCTTCACAGAGTTGAACAGGCTAATGATTTTGAAGGAATTGGAAGCGAGTTGCCGGAAATTGAAGAACTTCTAAGGCATCTCAAGGAGTATGATAAGCATAAGGTCAGAGAGGAGAACTCCCTTTTTCCTTATTTAGAGAAACATGGGGTAACTCAACCACCATCCATAATGTGGACAGAACACGATGAACAAAGGGAGGAAATTAAAGAAACGAGCAAGACCTTGGAAAATAAAGAAATTCTTGGGTTCGAAGAGTTCAAAGGTAAACTCCTCTCACATCTTAAAAATCTGACCGACCTCATTCCAAACCACTTTTATAAGGAAGAGAACATACTCTTCCCTACAGCGCTGAGACTCATAGATGATAGGGAGTGGCAGGAGATAAAAGCATCAATGGACGATCTGGGATATTGCTACTTCACGCCGAAGGAGACTATTGGCGAAAAGGTAGAATTGGGAAAAGAGGTCAAAGAAAAAGCTCAGGAAGGAGAAATAACCTTTGAAACAGGCTTTATGACTAAAGAGGAATTAGAGGCAATGCTAAATTCATTGCCTATAGATATCACCTTTGTAGATAAAGAAGACACAGTCCGATACTTCAGCCAGCCAAAAGAGAGACTTTTTCCAAGGGCAAAGGCAGTTATCGGTCGCAAGTTGCAGCAGTGCCATCCTCAGAAGAGTGTTCATCTATTAAACCAGATCCTGGATGAATTCAAAAGCGGAGACAGGGACTTGGCAGAGTTCTGGGTTGATGTAAAAGGTAGGAAAATCCACATTAGATATTTCGCTTTGCGGGATAGCTCTGGAAAATACCTGGGATGCGTGGGGGTGGATCAGGACATAACTGACATTCAGAAACTGGAAGGCGAGAAGAGACTTTTAGAGCCTTCATAAAGAACAACCTTCATAAAAGAATGTTCTACTTAAGGTGGAAAATTCTTAAACTTGTATATTCCCTGTAGCTTGCTATAGGGTTCCTTACAGTTCCTCCCCCTTGTCGAAGATCCCGTCTTTAGCGGGGAAGGGGGGAGGTTTAGGTGGGGGTGATACTCAGTTTGTTCACCCTCCCCTTTATCCCCTCCCATCAAGGGAGGGGAGCTTCATTAAAAAACAAGGAGATGACATGGCTGAAAGTTTAAATAAAGGAGAGACAAAAATGTTAAGCATTGAAAATCTGAGAGTGGAAGTGGAGGGGAAAGAAATTCTCCACCACGTGGATTTAGAGATAAATCAAGGGGAAACCCATGTGCTTTTCGGGCCAAACGGTTCAGGCAAGACTACTTTGCTTATGGCCACTATGGGGTTTCCTGATTATCAAATCACCGGGGGCAAGATACTTTTCAAAGGGGAAGCTATTACTAATATGCCTTTGAATGAAAGAGCCGCTCTGGGTATTGGACTTTCCTTTCAGAGGCCTCCAACCATCAAAGGTGTAAAGATGAGGCAGATGTTAGAGATCTGTGGGAAGGGAGATAAAAATGTTGAATCTATGGCCCAGAGCCTGGATTTTGATGAATTCCTGGATCGGGACCTAAACGACGGTTTTTCCGGAGGAGAGATCAAAAGATCCGAACTTTTGCAGCTAATGGCCCAGGATCCAGACTTCTTACTTTTAGATGAACCGGAATCCGGAGTCGATCTGGAAAATATTGCCTTGATAGGAAAGGTGATCGAAAAATTGCTGGAAAGAGAGGTAGAACTCCATAAAGGGAAATCCCATAAAGAACTCAAAAGAGAGAGAAACAAAGCAGGTCTAATCATTACACACACAGGATATATTCTCGACTATCTTGATGCAGATATCGGGCATGTGCTTATGGACGGAGAGTTAGCCTGTATCGGCAACCCCCGTGAAATTTTGAAGACTATCAAGGAGCAGGGATACAATGAATGCGTTAGGTGTTGCGGTCTGAATACAAGTGTGTTGAGCAAAGAAAAAAGTAAGGAGTGACTAAGATGGTAAAAGAAAGGGAAGAGAAAAAGATCCTGGCAAAAGAGGCTAAAGATAAGCTGGCTACCTACGGTACTGATATCAATCTGGAGGCCTTTTCTCCTGAAACAGATGAACATCCTTATCAGGAGAATCTATCTGCTTTTCCCCTTAGTGACCAGGAACAGATGCTCAAGGCCGGGGTTGACATAGCAGCGAAAAACAGATCCGGCACCTTCATTCAGAAAGACCACTCCGTAGTACATTGCTCTGCCTCCCAGGAGGGGATGGAGATTATGGATATTGACCAGGCCCGGGAAAAATACGATTGGCTCCATGATTACTGGTGGAAGGCCGTGCCAGTAAATATGGACAAATATACCGCCCGGGCGGAACTGCACCAGGAACACGGTTATTTTATCAGATCCCTGCCAGGTGCCAAGTCTATTTATCCCCTTCAGGCCTGTCTTTATTTAGAAGAGGACAATCTGGCCCAGGATGTTCATAATATCGTCATTGCCGAGGAGGGATCTGAGCTTCATATTATTACTGGTTGCGCTACTGGGCCTCATGTGAAGTCCGGTCTCCATGTAGGGATTTCAGAGTTCTATGTCAAAAAAGGGGCGAAACTCACCTTTACCATGATCCATAACTGGGCAGAGAATATGGCGATACGTCCCCGCAGTGCAACCATTGTAGAAGAAGGGGGACTTTTTCTTTCCAATTACGTGTGTATGCAGCCGGTGGGTACTCTTCAGATGTATCCGGTAACCTACTTGGTGGGCGAAAACGCCACTGCCAGGTACAATTCTATCCTGATAGCCACCCCGGGATCAGAGATGGACATAGGTTCCCGGGTCTTTTTGAAGGCTAAAGGTGCTCGGGCAGAGATTATCTCCCGGGCCATCACCACCGGTGGGAAGATCATTGCCCGGGGACATATAATTGGAGAAGTTCCGGGAATAAAGGCCCATCTTGAGTGTAAAGGGCTGATCTTGTCCGATAAGGGGATAATCCATGCCGTTCCTGAACTGGAGGGACACCGACAAGATGTGGACCTTTCCCATGAGGCGGCAGTGGGAAAAATCGCCCAGGAGGAAGTAGAATATCTCATGGCCCGGGGGTTAAGCCAGGAAGAGGCTACTGCTACTATCGTCAGGGGATTTTTAAATGTAGAGATTGAAGGTCTGCCACCGGAACTCAAGGCAGAAATGGATAAAGCAGTAGAAATCAGTGAAAAAAGTTTATTGTAACTTTTTGAGTTTATGAAATATTAATCCTAATATTGGTGAACTCGTAAAAAGTCCAATATGCTCCTTAATTGTCATTCCTGCGAAAGCAGGAATCCAGTTATTTCAAGTTATTATGGACTCCCGCTTTCGCGGGAGTGACTCGATTTTTGACTTTTTAGGTTATAAAATTAATCTTAACATTTACCAAAAAAAGGGGGAATGATTGATGGAACTAAAAGGTAGTAAAACAGAAAAGAATTTATTGGCAGCCTTTGCCGGGGAGAGTCAGGCGAGAAACCGCTATTCCTATTTTGCTTCTCAGGCCAGAAAGGAGGGCTATGAACAGATTGCCGCTATCTTCCTGGAGACGGCAGATAACGAGAAGGAACACGCCAAAAGGGAGTTCAAGTTTCTTCAGGGTGGAGAGGTAGAAATTACCGGTAGTTTCCCTGCCGGTGTGATTGGCGATACGGCCTCTAATCTGAAAGCAGCGGCAGCGGGCGAGAATCACGAATGGACCGAGATGTATCCTGAATTTGCAAATGTAGCCGAGGAGGAGGGCTTTAGCGAAATTGCCGCAGTATTTAAATCCATTGCCAGGGCTGAAGAGCAACACGAAAAAAGGTATCTTGACTTGTTAAAGAATCTGGAAGATGGAAATGTATTCAAAAAAGATAAAGTGGTTAAGTGGAAATGTCGAAACTGCGGTTATATTCATGAAGGTCCAGAGGCCCCACAGAGATGTCCGGCCTGCGACCATGAACAGGCCTATTTTGAACTGCTCACAGAAAATTACTGAATGAAAAGGAGGTGATGTAAATGAAGAGATCCTTTATCATTTTTTTCACTTTCATGGTGACCCTGTTACTCATGTTAGGCACTACTTTCGCTGAAGAGGGAGAAGTCTGTATCAAGTGCCATAGGGCAGTTACTCCTTTACTGGTCAAGGACTGGCAGAGCAGTGAACATAGTAATAATGATGTTAATTGTTCTGTTTGTCACGGATCCAAGCACAAGAGTAAAAAGACTGCCCACCTGGCCAAGATGCCTACCGAGGCCACCTGTGCCGAGTGTCATGAGGAACAGTTTGATCAATTTGTTAAAGGAAAACACAATTTTGGCTGGACCTCTCTGAATGCGCTCCCAGTCACCCATATGGAACCTGATGAACTGATGGAAGGTGGGAAAGGCTGCGGTGGATGCCACAATATGGGAATAAAGTCAGAGGCCCAGAAAAAGGAGTTGCGTGAAAAAGGCTATACTTACAGGACCAATTCCTGTGATGAATGCCATACCAGACATACCTTCTCAAAGAAAGAGGCACAGGATCCCAGGGCATGCCAGATATGCCATATGGGGTTCGACCATCCCCAGTGGGAAATGTATGAAAGCTCCAAACATGGAGAAAGATATGCTATGAAAGAGATGGGAAGATTACCCAAGGATGCATCAGCCCCTACCTGTCAATTCTGTCATCTACCCAATGGTACCCACACCAACAAGACAGCCTGGGGATTTTTGGCAGTAAGGCTTCCCCTGCCTAAGGATAAACAATGGGCAGAAGACCGAACTACCATCCTCAAGGCGCTGGGGGTATTAGATCCGAAGGGAAAACCCACTGCCCGGTTGGACATTGTTAAGGCCGCTGATCTGGCCCGGCTAACCGAAGAGGCCTGGAAGACCGAGCGGGAAAAGATGGTTAAGAGGTGTAAAAAATGCCATTCTGAAAAATATGCCAGGGGAGAACTTGAAAAAGGCGATCAGATGATTAAAAAGGCGGATCGCTTAATGGCAGAGGCCATAAACATTGTAGCCGACCTTTACAAAGATGGCATCTTGAAGAAACCAGGGCATTATACTTATGCATATCCCGACTTTTTACACTTTTATCAGACCGGAGGTTCTCACATCGAACAGGTGCTCTTCAAGATGTACATGAAACACCGGATGAGGACCTATCAGGGTGTCTTTCATGCCAATCCTGATTATGCATACTGGTATGGATGGGCGCCTATGACCAAAGCCCTGGATAAAATCAGGGAGATGGCAGAGGATTTGAGATTTAAGGCCAAGGTCCAACAAGTAAGGAGGTGATGTATATGGGTGAAAAGATGGAGGTCGGATGTGCAAGACCCACGGGCGGTCCTGTGGGTTCTCCGACTTTGGCGGAGGAAATTGAAGAAAAGCAAGAGACAGAAAAGGAGGCAATAAAGATGGGTGTAAGTGTTGGCAAAAAAGCGCCTGATTTTCAGGCACCGGCATTTTATGAGGGAGAATTTAAAAAAATTAAACTTTCTGATTACTTAGGGAAATGGGTGGTACTCTGTTTCTACCCAGGGGATTTTACCTTTGTCTGACCAACAGAGTTGACGGCAGTTGCCGCCAGATATCCTGAGATTAAAAAATTAGGTGTTGAGGTTCTTTCTATGAGTGTGGACAGTGTATTTGTTCATAAAATCTGGCAGGAGGAAGAGCTATCCAAGATGGTTGATGGAGGAGTTCCTTATCCCATGCTCTCTGATGCAGGGGGCAAGGTAGGGGAGATTTACGGAGTCTACGACAAGGATGCCGGAGTAAACATTCGAGGGCGTTTTCTCATAGATCCCGATGGTGTCATCCAGGCAATGGAGATCCTGACTCCCCCGGTTGGTAGGAATGTGGAAGAATTAATCCGGCAGATCCAGGCATTTCAGCATGTTAGAGAGACAAAAGGCAAAGAGGTATGTCCTTCAGGCTGGCAGCCAGGCAAGACAGTCCTTAAGCCAGGGCCGGATTAGGTAGGAAAGGTGTGGAAGGGCTGGAAACCATAGTAATTTAATAGTATAGAAATTTCCATTTTGGACGCAGATGGACGCAGATTGTCAAGATTTTAAATATTTCAAAATATTTATCTGCGGATACCCGCCCGCATCGCCTTGCGGACTCGCATGGCGGGCAGGTCGGCGAAAACCTGCCCGCCGTCTGGCAGGCGGGTCTGCGTCCTAATTAAAAAAGGAGTAATAAATGAGTGTACCAAGAGAATTAAAATCAAATATTTACTCGGTCGGGGCAATTGACTGGGATAGAAGGTTATTTGATGAACTCATACCATTGCCCGATGGAACAAGCTATAATGCCTATTTGGTTAAGGGGAGAGAAAAAACGGCGTTAATAGATACGGTGGACCCCACTATGACAGAGGTACTGACGAAAAATCTCAACCAACTTGAGGTCAAGGATATTAATTATGTTATCGCCAATCACGCCGAGCAGGACCATGCAGGCTCATTGCCCCAGATACTGGATATGTATCCCAATGTAAAGGTTGTTTGCACACAAAAATGTAAGGGTATGCTTATGGATCTGCTTTTAATCCCAGAGGGCAAGTTCATAACAGTGGAAGATAGAGAGACCCTGTCATTAGGGGACAAAACACTGGAGTTTATTCATGCGCCCTGGGTTCACTGGCCGGAGACAATGCTGACCTATTTAAGGGAAGAAAAGGTCCTTTTCACCTGTGATTTTCTTGGTTCTCATCTTGCCACCAGTAATCTGTTTGTTACTGATGAGGCGACAGTTTATGAGGCAGCCAAGAGATACTATGCAGAGATAATGATGCCATTCAGGGCAACCATTAAAAAGAACTTAGAGAAGATAAGGGATTTGGAGATAGATATAATCGCACCAAGCCACGGGCTGATATATGATAGGCCGGAATTCATTCTTAGTGCTTACAGAGATTGGATCTCTGACGAGGTAAAGAATGAAGTGGTTATCCCTTATGTCTCAATGCATGAGAGCACAAAAAAGATGGTGGATTATTTTGTTGAGGCTTTGATTCAAAGGGGCATAACTGTAAAACAGTTCAATCTTTCGAAAACTGATATTGGAAAACTGGCCATGGCCCTGGTAGATGCTGCAACAATAGTAATAGCATCACCTACAGTCTTGGTTGGCCCGCATCCGAGTGTTGTTTATGCAGTCTATCTTGCCAATGCCTTGAGGCCAAAATTGAAATTGGCATCGATCATTGGATCATACGGCTGGGGTAGCAGAATGGTGGAGCAAATCAAGGGAATGGTCCCAAATTTGAAGGTAGAATTACTTGAACCTGTGGTTGTAAAAGGGTTTCCAAAAGAAGAGGATTTCAAGGCATTGGACAGATTGGCGGATGGGATATTAAACAAACATAAAGAATATAATATCTTTAAGAGTGAGGGCTAAGTGTGCTTCAGATTCTCCAGGATAAGGTAAAGCATGAAAAAAACTTCCAAGCCCTCCCGGAAGATATAGAGAGGTAATGTCAAAAGTTGTATGAAAAAAGGGAAATGAATATGAGGAATAGATATGAATCAGTAGGACAGGCGTCTCGCCTGTCTGAACTTACATGGAGGAGACATCTTCCCCATTATCAACTCTCTTCAGGTTACTACTTTATTACATTTTCTACCCATGACAGATTCCAATTACAGCCACCGCAAAGAGATTGCGTTTTTAATGCTTTATGCTTTTTAGACACTAAGAAATATGAACTTTATGCCGCTGTGGTATTGAATGACCATGTACATATGGTAATAAATCCTTTTGAGTCATTACCTAAAATAATGCACAGCATAAAAAGCTTTACTGCCCATGAGATTAACAAAATGCTAAAAAGAAAAGGCAAGGTCTGGCAAAACGAAAGTTATGATAGGGTTATAAGAGATGAGGATGAATTTTTAGAGAAGCTCAACTATATTGCAAACAATCCTATTAAGGCAAGTTTGGCAAGACAATACGAGGATTACAAATGGTTATACATAAAAGGATGGATAACAGGCGATTCATAGACAGGCGAGACGCCTGTCCTACTCATTGGGGAGGTAAGTTAATTTGAACCAACTCATTGAAGATAAAGGATATTTTAA
>JAUWNK010000115.1 GCA_030612685.1 Desulfobacteraceae bacterium | reverse complement strand
TCAAAAGCAGGAGGAGATAAATCAAATCGATCTTTTCAAAAGGGTGGTTATCTCAGACTTCCTCTTTGATAAAGACAGGATCTTTGCAAGGCTTAACCTGGATGACAGAGAATTCAGTTTATATGAACAGGTATTCCACCTGTTTAAGGTTAGAATATTAAGACCGGATCTGGTTATATTTTTGCAGGCAAGAACTGATATTTTGAGAGAAAGAATCAAAAAGAGGGATCGGGATTATGAAAAATCAATAAATCTCAAATACCTGGATCAAATAAATCAGGCCTTTAATGAATTCTTTTTCCATTACACTGAGACCCCCCTTTTAGTGATAAATGCCTCTGAGATAGATTTTGTTAATGTGCCATCTGATCTCGATAACTTAATCCTTGAAATAGAAAAGATGGAAAAAGGAACAAAGTATTATGTTCCCTTTGGATCAAGGCATTGAGTGAGGTAAAGTTAGTGAAATTACTTGTTGTATTTATCTGCCGGGGGCGGATTGAGAATAAATAAAGAAAATAGTGTTAATTCAAGCAGTTAGGATATTCTTTTGTTTAAATTTTAGGCACTTAAATAATCATGCAGATAATCAAAACAATAGAGTTGATGCAAGAGGTGTCTGAAAAATGGAGAATGGATGGAAATATCATCTCTTTTGTACCAACCATGGGTTTTCTCCACCAGGGCCATATCGAGCTATTAAGGGTTGGGAGAGAAAAGGGAGATAGATTGATAATGAGTATCTTTGTTAACCCAACCCAGTTTGGCCCTAAGGAGGACTATGAAAAATATCCCAGGGATACTGGAGGTGACCTGAATAATGCCCGCTCTGCCGGGGTTGACGCTGTGTTCATGCCAACTGTGGAAGAGATGTATCCTGAGGGTTTCCAGAGCACAGTTAGGTTAGAGGAAATCACTCAGCATCTTTGTGGAAAATCCAGACCCGGACATTTTGCCGGAGTAACCATTGTTGTTGGAAAGCTCTTTAATATCACCAAACCACACCTGGCCATTTTTGGTGAAAAGGATTATCAACAGTTAATTGTCATTAAACAGATGGTCAAGGATTTAAACATGGGCATTGAGGTTATTGGTGTCCCAACAGTAAGAGAAA
This sequence comes from Desulfobacteraceae bacterium, assembly GCA_030612685.1. GTDB lineage: Bacteria > Desulfobacterota > DSM-4660 > Desulfatiglandales > B25-G16 > JAUWNK01. The sequence goes on along the minus strand of JAUWNK010000115.1, from coordinate 8,654 downwards.
AAGACGGTCTTGCCATGAGTAGCAGGAATAATTATCTGAGTTCAGAGGAAAGGGCATCAGCATTAAGCCTGAAGAAAGGCTTAGATTTAGCCAGGGACATGGTAGCAAAAGGGGAAAGAAACCCTGCCAAGATAAAAAATGCAGTAATGGAATTGATCCTAAACCACCCATTTACAGAAATTGACTATATAGCCTTATGTAACCCTGAAAAACTTACAGACATAAAAAGAGTAGATAGACCATGCCTTTTGGCACTGGCTGTAAGAGTGGGAAATACCAGGCTGATAGATAATGTTATATTGAGGGAAAATTGAAAGGCCTTAGAACGATTATAAAAAATTATTTCCTTACAGGTTTGCTGGTAATTCTACCAGTCTTTGTAACGGTATACGTTATCTGGTTTTTAATAAGGGTCATGGATGTGGTACTCAAGTATATCCCTCCTAAATACCTGCCGGAAACCTACCTCCCTTTTCAAATACCCGGGCTTGGTCTTATCTTGGTAATCATTCTTATTTTTGCTGTAGGTCTTTTAACCAGAAACCTGGCTGGCAGGAGGGTAGTCCACATTTGGGAAAATATGGTAGACAGGATTCCCTTAGTAAGAATCATCTATTCAGGAGTTAAACAGCTTTTAGAGGCCTTTTTTATACAGAAAAACCAGGCCTTTAAAAGAGTGGCATTGTTAGAATATCCCAGGCGCGGGACCTATGTTATCGGCTTTATCACAGGAGAAAGCAAGGGGGAGGTGCAGAGTAAAACCAACAAAAATATGATGAATGTCTTTGTCCCGACAACGCCTAACCCTACGAGTGGATTTTATATCCTTATACCAGAAGATGAACTGATAATCCTCGATATGAGTGTAGAAGATGCATTCAAGCTCATAATATCTGGTGGTATTTTTTCTCCACCTGAACAGAATAAGTAAAAAAAGCCTGTCAGTCCTCCGTAGGCAGACCTTTTATCAATTAAGATTTGGTACGAAAATAAACTTGATTTATTCGTAAAAGTCATTAAAGCGGAGTCATTGCGAGGGCTTTAGCCCGAAGCAATCTAATAAATACACTAAGCTATGGGATAGGAGATTGCTTCGCTTCGGTCGCAATAACATGCTTTTGGAATTTTTCCGAGACTATCAAACTTACTATTTTCAGCATTCGTGGTCCATAGAATGGGCATGAAGGTTTATTTACATTTTGGTACATAACTGAAAGTCGACGTGTTGTATTTAACACTAATATTTAATTAAGAGAGGAAGTAAAATGAATACCAATTTCTTATTCACATCCGAGTCTGTCACAGAAGGACATCCGGACAAGATAGCTGATCAAATCTCTGATGCCGTACTTGATGAGATTATAGCCTGCGACAAAAATGGAAGGGTAGCCTGCGAGACCCTGGTTACTACAGGTATGGCAGTTATCGCAGGGGAGATAACCACTACTTGTTATGTGGAAATACCGGAAATTGCCAGACAGACAATAAAGGAAATAGGATACAACGATTCATCAATGGGATTTGACTGGGAAACATGTGCAGTTATTACAAGCATCGACAAACAGTCATCTGACATTGCACAGGGAGTAAATGGTAGGGGTCTTTTCAAAGAACAGGGAGCAGGTGATCAAGGGCTTATGTTTGGATATGCCTGTACTGACACCCCTGTTTTTATGCCAATGCCTATTTATCTTGCCCACAACCTTACCCAGAGGCTTGCTCATGTGCGCAAATCTGGAAAACTTCCATGGCTGAGGCCAGATGGAAAATCTCAGGTAACAGTAAGATATATAGACTTAAAACCTACTACTGTTCATACCGTTGTTATAGCAGCCCAGCACTCACCTGAGGTTGATTACGATACCCTTAGAGAGGCAATTATTGAAGAGGTGATAAAGAAGGTTATACCTCCTGAAATGATTGATAAAAACACACAATTTTTTGTAAATACTACTGGTAGATTTGTTACTGGTGGTCCTCTGGGAGATTGCGGCATGACCGGCAGGAAGATTATCATGGATACCTACGGCGGATTTGGTTACCATGGTGGTGGAGCATTTTCTGGCAAAGATCCATCCAAGGTGGATAGGACTGCCTCCTACATGTGTCGCTATATTGCCAAAAATATAGTTGCTGCGGGTTTGGCTGAAAGGTGTGAGATCCAGGTGGCCTACACCATTGGCAAGGCGCAACCTGTTAGTTTACTAGTCAATACCTACGCAACCGGTGTTGTGCCCAGTATGGAGATGACAAAAATGGTGGAAAAGGAATTTGATCTGAGGCCTGCTACATTAATTGAACAGTTGGACCTTTTAAGGCCCATATACAAAAAAACCGCCTGTTATGGACACTTTGGACGAGAGTTGGATGAGTTCACCTGGGAGAATACAGATCTAATTGAAAAACTGAAAAAGGCTATTTAGTCTCTCACAGAGCTCTCAGAGACTCAGAGTTTTAGTTGAATTCCTGATATAGGGAATTCAACTAAATCCATATCCCGCTTTTTGTGGCATATGGATATAAAGCTATATTGCCATAATGGCACTACTATGCATTATAATGGCTCATTGCCAGACTCACCAATGTCCACCTGAGGTGGACTGATTGTTTGTCCTGATTTTTCCTTCTCAAAAAATCAGGACAACATAATAATTATCTCTGTGACCCCTGCCCGCCATCGCTCTCGCTCAGGTGAGGCAGGCGGGTCTGTGGACTCGAGTGACCGAAGGGAGCGTGCGAGAGAATCTTTTGACAGTGTATCAAAATAGTTTAACCTATTAATCAAGGAAAGATACTATGGATTATGACATCAAAGACATAAGTCTTGCAGATAAAGGTCAACTCAGAATAGAGTGGGCAGGCAAAAGCATGCATGTTTTAAATTCCATCAAAGAAAGGTTTGTTAAAGAGAAACCCCTATCAGGTCTGCGTATTTCAGCATGCTTGCATATAACCACAGAGACTGCTGTCCTGGCAAAAGCACTCAAAGCAGGAGGTGCCTCTGTAGCGCTTTGTGCCTCCAATCCCCTTTCAACCCAGGATGATGCTGCTGCCTCCTTAGTGGCCAACGATGAAATACCAGTGTTTGCCATAAAAGGAGAAGACACCGACACCTACTACAGCCATATACTATCAGCCCTAAAAAACTTCCCGAATCTCACTATGGATGATGGCGCTGATCTGGTCAGCTCCCTTCACTTTATGGCCCTCAATAAATGGGATGATGTTTCCCAGGCAATACGGGAATGGGGCCTTTCTCTAAGTGAAGAGGAAAGGAACGCCCTAATTGCCGGTGTTATGGGAGGGACAGAGGAAACAACCACTGGTGTCATTCGCCTCAGGTCTATGGAAAAGGACAATGTGCTTCAATTTCCTGTTATCTCTGTCAACGATGCCAACACAAAACACCTTTTTGATAACAGGTACGGGACAGGCCAAAGCACCATTGATGGAATTATTAGGGCTACAAATAGGCTTCTTGCAGGAAGCTGCTTTGTTGTATCTGGCTATGGATGGTGCGGACGGGGGGTGGCTACCAGGGCAAAAGGTCATGGCGCCAGGGTAATTATCTGTGAAGTGGATTCTTTAAAGGCCTTAGAGGCGGTCATGGATGGATTTGAGGTAATGCCAATAGGAAAGGCCGCCAGGATAGGCGATTTTTTCTGTACCCTTACCGGCGATAAAAATGCGATCAGTAGAGAGCACTTCCTTGATATGAAAGATGGTGCAATTGTCTCCAATTCCGGACATTTTAATGTGGAGCTTGACCTTCCCGGACTACAGGAAGTGTCTACATCTAATAGGAAGATCAGGGAATTTGTTGAGGAATATACCCTCTCAAATGGAAACAGGGTCTATCTTTTAGGTGAAGGAAGACTGATAAACCTAACTGCAGCAGAGGGTCATCCCTCTTCTGTTATGGATATGAGCTTTGCAAACCAGGCATTATCCATGGAGTATCTATCAAAGGAATATAAAAATCTTGATAAAAGAGTCTATCCTGTTCCCCTTGAAATAGATAAGGAAATTGCCAGGCTAAAACTTGCCTCGATGGGTGTGGTTATTGATACCCTCACGCCTGAACAGGAAAAGTATCTGTCCTCATGGGAAATGGGTACCTAATACTTGACAGGTTTTAGGCTGAATAATATATAATTAATCCCCAGGCCTGGGTGGCGGAATTGGTAGACGCAAGGGACTTAAAATCCCTCGGTCCTAGTGGCTGTGCGGGTTCGATTCCCGCCCCAGGCACCATACTATAGAATACCTTTAATATGGCTTGATGACCTTGAACAAAGTGTGCGGCCCGGCAAAGGGTAAACCAGCCTGAGGCTGGTAAAGCTTGCACGCCTCCGGCGGGCTTGTGCGCCTTAGGCGCATTCGATTCCCGCCCCAGGCACTATCCTATAAAATATCTTCAATGGTAACTCTATATGTCCTAAAAGGAGAAACTGGCAGAAGATATGTCGGTATCACTAATAATCTTTCACGACGACTTCATGAACATCGTGCAAGAAGCAGTAAGGGAGGTCAGATACTCGGTAAATTTTTTATCTTACACGCTGAATATTTTCCTGACCACAAATCAGCTCGCAAGCGAGAAACGTTCCTAAAATCGGGGCTAGGTCGAAAATGGCTAGATGACCTTGAACAAAGTGTGCGGCCCGCCAAAGGCGGGTAAACCAGCCTGAGGCTGGTAAAGCAAACCCTCCAGCGTGCTTGTGCGCCTTAGGCGCATTCGATTCCCGCCCCAGGCACCATCCACTCACCTTCATAATTCCAAAGCCGCAGTGATGACCTTTCCTGATGAAGCTCTTTATGAACCGTATGACAGCTAATTCCTACGGGTTTCGCAAAAAGATATAAAGTGTTCTAAAAGGCAATCCGATTCCTTTCCTCAAATCCAAGGCATAGGAGTTGGACAGATCTGTCCTGTCCAATAATTGGATTTATTTAATTTATTAGTAACGTTCAAAAGTTGAGGCCTAAAAAGATTTTGCTTAAATCGCGATCTCTTTCTATGGTTATAGTTAGCACTAAAAACCAAGAAGAAAGAGACCGTGATGGAACAAGAAATACATATAACACTTCGGTTCAATATTGCAATCGGTAAAGTGAGCTTAAACGAAATCGTATATAGATTAAAGGAACTCAGAGACTCCCTTATGTTGAGGATCTTAGAGCAAATCCTCATAGGCTATGATGATCTCATTTCGGAGCGCTTAAGCCAGACAAAGATTTATCCCAGTAAAGCAAGAAAGGGGCTAGGACGGCACCTCAGGAAGGGCGATCCCGAGGGCCGGTTCTGTCGTGGCCGCAAGGCTCGTAAGAAAGGGTATCGCAAGTACACCAGGAGGATATCTACTGTATTCGGTGCTCTTAATCTTAGAATAAGAACTGTGGAGTGCTTCAAATGTGGAGCCCGTTATTGTCCTCTCCTGAGTGCTTTGCAAATAGGCCAATATTCTCGTAAAGAGATGAATTTTGAACATGAGATAGTTGAAGCAGTTATAGATACCAACTACAGAAGGCTCATTGATGGAAGATCCATCGATATCTCTTTAGGGGGCATTCATAACATCGTCGTTGGTAGTGATATTGATGAGACATTTCAGGGGCCGGTTTCAGTGGAAGATTTATCTGGCATTGCTGCCGATGGCACAGGGGTGAAGCAGCACAAGGGAGATAAGGGAGAACTCAGAAACGTTATCGGCATTACTAAAGCGGGCAGAGTAGAACCCCTTGGATGTTTTACCAATACTGACTGGCCAGAAATAGAACGTACTGTCAAAGAACTAATCAAAGAAGCAGAACCATACAATATCCCCTTTCTCTATGATGGGGAGCCAGGACTTGATGATTTTTTAGCCGATGTTGTAGAGTCCCAACGTTGTACCTGGCATGGCCCCAGAGGACTTTATCATTCCCTTTGGCAAGACGGATTAAAGAAGAAGGACAGTCAGCCGGAGACAGATAGAATCAAACAGTTAATAGGTATAGAGCTTCCCGAAGGAGACTTTGAAATCCTTAAAGAAGAAGATAAAGAAAAGGTAAAGGCCAAATATGAAAGTAGTAAATCAGAAATCAAAGAGCTCATAAAGATATTCTATGAGAAAGGCTACATACATGGGGCCTCCTATCTTGAAAAGCTTTCTGATCGGTTATTTACCAACGTTGAGCTCTGGCTAAAGACAGGGGTCATTGCCCCAAAAACAACATCTTTACTGGAACGAGTGTTTAGAGAAATCGGTCGTCGTCTGAAAAAAATAGCTTGGGGATGGTCTGATACAGCAGTTACTAACATCTCCAAAATGATCATGATAAGGCAATACTCCAGAGATAAATGGGAGAAATACTGGAAGGAGAAACTTGGGATCAAAGGCTACTTTGATATTCACATCGAGGCAGTTGAATTATCATGAAGCCTCAACTTTTGAACGTTACCAATTAATTAGTGTCTTTGACTATTGGTTTAGGGGATTGTTATAGTGGTTGTGTCATCAATGGTGGGATAGTTAGGGCGAGGGTGCCCCTCCAGTAGGCATCTTATATTATATAATGTAATTGATAGCAATGAAATTATTATATCTTATCCTTTGCCAGACCGGTCAATAGAGACATTTATGTCTCCTACCACCTATTATACCTAGAACACTTCCTCTCGCAGTATGAAGGACTTTTGCCTTTTTTTATACAATTTTTATAACAATCATTATATCTCTTAATATTCCTTATTTTATTATCTAACTTTATGATTTCCTGTTCCATTCTTTGAGTTTCCTGTTCCATTCTTTGAGTTTTCTGATCCATTCTTTTAATTTCCTTCTTATAGTATTCTTCTTTTTCTTTACCTTTATTTGTAAAATACACTGCTGGATCTCTTTCTAACTCTCTTATTTTCTTCCACTGTGATCTCTTCCTTAATGCTCTTTTCTCTAGGTCTATTATTTCTTGTGTGATTTTAAGTGCCTTCAATTCAGATGCCATTTTTCGCTCTATTTCAAGTCTTTGTCTTTTCATCTCTCTTTCATCTTCAGGCGTAACTATCGGTTCTGACATTAATTCTCTTTCCCTTTTCATTCTTTCATATCTTTCTGCTATCTCTTTTCCATCAGTTTTTCCAAAGGTCTTTTCTAAATCGACCTCACCAGCTGAATATGGCAATAAATCACCTGATTTTTTGCAAATTATCTGACTTTCCATTCCCTCCCAGGCCATATCACATTTTATAACACTGCCGTCTTTGAAATATATTTTGTTGATGGTTTTAGGAGCATCTTCAGTGAAAGATACTGGCTGATTAATCACAACACTGAATGTGAGCAATATAATAATCAATAAATATTTATATATTTTTTCCATTTCCGATTAACTCCTTTTAAGCAAAATAGTTAAACCCTTATTTCCCCATGCCCCTATAATTAAATTTTATATGGGGATGAATAATATCAGATATCTATAGGGTGGTATTTACACTCATCAAGATGTTTCAATCTTTATGACCATCTTAAATAGTAAAACTATGGGACATGGAAATAAAAGTATAATGATATAGTTATATAATATGAGATACCTATCAACATTGATACCAATGAAGTCGTTATACACGTTGTCGCAAATCCCATATACCTGAACATCTCATCTGCGCAATCATAAATATCATCTATCTGCCTCTTGAAAAATGTGTTTGTGCCTTCACTTAATTGGGACTCTAATATGTCTCTCCCAACCCATGGTATTCTAGCTTTAATTTTAAATTTAGAATAGAACAAATTGAATATTGTTATAAAGAATGGAATTAAAAGAAATGGTAGTGTGAGATAATAGGCTAGATTTTGTCTTGGAACATTGAAGAATATCAAAATCCATATTGAAGAGATAGCTCCAATCGTATTGAGTTTGTTCTCATACGCAATGTACTTCTGAAAATGAGCACTATATTGGTTCCATATGTGCGGATAGATTATTTGATAATTATCATACTTCATATCTCTACCTTCCAATAAACTCACCATTCTTGAATTGACCTACATATTTCTTACCGTCAGGATTGGTCAAAGTCCCTTGTCCATTAAACTTGCTATCTTTGAATTCACCTACATACTTATCTCCATCAGGAGAAATAAAAGTCCCTTGTATAAAGTCACCATCCTTAAACTCACCCTCATATCTCCTACCGTCAGGAAAAGTCATAGTCCCTTGTCCATTAAAATTACCACCCTTAGATTCACCTACATATTTAATTCCATGGGGAGTTATAAAAGCCCCTTGTCCATTCATGATACCATCCTTAAACTCACCCTCATATCTCCCACCATCAGGAAAAGTAATAGTCCCCTGACCGTTAGGCACATCATCCTTAAACTCACCTACATACTTATCTCCATCAGTATAGGTATAAGTCCTCATTTTTCTACCGTCAGGAGCGGCCAAAGTCCCCTGTCCAATCCAGTCACCATCCTTAAACTCACCCTCATATCTACTACCCTCAGGAGAAATAAAACTCCCATGACCCTTAGGCACATGATCATTAAAATCACCTAGAAACTTATCTACATCAGTATTGGTATAACTTATCTATTTTCTTCCGTGAGGAGGGCCCAAAGGCCCATGTCCAATCAAGTAACCATCCTTAAACTCACCCTCATATCTAC
>JAUWNK010000051.1 GCA_030612685.1 Desulfobacteraceae bacterium | reverse complement strand
GATTTTGAAAAATTACAAAAAGACTGTTTTTGACAATAGAACTAGGATAATCACTGAAAGTGTATCCAATGCAAAATCTGTCTCTTTAGGCATTTGGGTAAATGCTGGATCAAGAGATGAACTGGATAAAGAAAGAGGGATATTTCATTTTATAGAACATATGATTTTTAAAGGCACCAAGAGCAGATCCGCCATCCAGATTGCAAAGGATCTGGACGCAATAGGCGGATTTTCAAATGCCTTTACTGGTAAAGAACAGACCTGTTTTCATGCCAAGGTTCTTAATAAACACCTCCAATTTTTAACCGATCTCTTTTCCGACATATTCATTAATTCAATCTTTGTTGAAAAGGATTTGGAGCTGGAGAAATCGGTTGTTCTCCAGGAAATCAGCATGATGGAGGATACCCCTGATGAATATGTTCATGTACTATCTGACCAAACATTTTGGGGAGGAGACCCCCTGGGGAGACCGATTCTGGGCACAAAGGAAACAGTCAGTAGAATTACCAGGAAAGAGATTATTGATTATGTGTCCCGCTTTTATTCCCCTGAGAGGGTAGTTATTGCAGCTGCCGGAAATGTGGACCATGACCTTTTGGTTGACTATTTTAGATCCTTTCTTGAACCCCTTCCGGACGAAAATAATGCCTCTCGGACAATGCCTACACCATTAGTTACTCCAACGGTATCTTTCTATCCCAAGGAATTGGAGCAGGTGCATCTTTGCTTGTGTGCCCAGGTATCATCACTTTCTGGAGAGAAGAGGTTTGCAGAGGCTATTTTCAACACCATACTTGGTGGAAATATGAGCAGCAGGCTTTTTCAGGAGATCAGGGAGAAGAGGGGTCTGGCCTATTCTGTTTATTCTTATATCAGTGCATATATAGATACAGGACTGCTAAGGATATATCTGGCCATAGATAAAAAAGAAATTAACAGGGTATTGGAACTGATTGGCCTGCTGATTAAGGGAATTCAGAACGGGGATCACTTAGAGGGTGATATAGAAAGTGCAAAGGAGTACCTTGAAGGAGGGATTTTGCTTGGTGCGGAGAATACGGGTAACTTGATGATGCGGCTGGCTAAAAACGAATTTATCTTTGAAAGATATATAGGTTATAAGGAAGTAATAAAAGAATTAGAAAAGATTACCTTAGATGAGGTAATAGATATATCCAGGAGGGTGTTTTCAGCAGGTGAAGTTTCATTAACTGTATTGGGCCCGGTAGATAAGGATAAAATATCTGTGGATCCCCTTAATTTTTGAAGTGAGCTAAAGTGCCTAAAATGAACACAATAAAAACAAACGGATTGAGGGATTAGGTAATGTTAGGTAAAGGGCGAGCTATGCACAACAAACAACGGACATGAGTTACGGGTTTAATAAAAACGGACAAGGGTCGATAGTGAACATTTTTAATTTTAGTCACTTTAGTCACTTTAGCTCACTTTAGGCACTTTGTATGGACAGTGTTATTTTAAAAGTTAAGAGATTGGATAATAACCCAGATCTACCATTACCCTCTTACCAATCAGAAGGCTCCTCTGGACTTGATCTGCGGGCCGCTGTTAATAAAGACCTTACCTTGCAACCTGGTGATATAAGGCTTATTCCAACCGGTTTATCCGTTTCCATTCCTAAAGGTTACGAGGCTCAAATCAGGCCCAGGAGTGGATTGGCCTTGAGAGATGGCCTCGGATTTGTCAATTCTCCTGGAACTATTGATGCCGATTACAGGGGTGAAATAGCTGTAATAGCAATCAACTGGGGAAAGAAGCCAATAAATATCAGGAGAGGTGACAGGATCGCCCAGATGGTTATTAACAGGGTTTCCAAGGCAATAGTAGAAGAGGTAGATGAGCTTGATCCTACAAAAAGAGGAAAGGGCGGTTTTGGTCACAGTGGCATCTGAGGTAATGTCAACAGAGAACACTGCATCTGATAGGCCTCAAAAGTTGCTTAAGAACCAACATCACCATCTTTGCGTCCCCTCTTACCATATTCAATAAGTCAACCCAGGAAACAACATTATATATTAAAGCATCAAAGGATTATACTCCCCTAAAAGGAGAGGGTTAGGATGAAGCAGTGGAAATTGTTTTCGATGAAAACCGAAAACCCCAGCACTAACACTATATGGGAATACTAAGCTTGTCGACAAAATCCTCCCTATATGGAACAGAACAGCAGGTGGGTTGAAAGATGGGTTTCAATCCGAGTTTTAAGACCATATCTATGGTTTTAGTTGACCAGACAGCCATTCTTGTGGCACCTGCATGAATGGCCATCTCTTCCATTAACTGTGCCTCCTTGTTTCTCGGTCTCTCACAGCCAAGAGATAATGGGGTATTGGGCATCAACAATCTTGCCCTGGCAATTAATCGTGCAACCTCTATCGGTGAAGGAGGAGAAATGGTTGACATTCGTGTACCTTTTAATGGAGTAAGAACAACAATTACTAAGGCAGAAGGTTGAAAACGACTTATAATACGCAAGGCATTATATTCACCATGTATCTTGCCATACATTAGCCCAGCCACGATGTGAGGTACAACATCAAGGCCTGATCTGAATAGATTCTCCAATGCTGCTATCACCTTCTGAAGAGCATCAAGATGATAAATTTTTTTTGCAGTTTCCTCATCACCAATTATATCTATCAGGGCCTGATCCACACCAGCTTCTTTTAGGGCGGCTGCTGTACTGAAATCAATAAAACCGCTGTGTACAGATATAAATAGATTTGTTTCAGACTTTATTTCACGTATTGCCTGATAGAATTTCCCCCAGGGCAGCTTCCCTTCAAGGTCTGATCCGCCACTCAAAAGTACCCCTAAATGACCAGAGTTAGCTAAATTAAGACATTTTTTTATAAGGGTATCCGGGCTGGTTGCCTTTATCATAGGTTTAAGAAGTAATCCCTTGCAGTGCTCACACATAAGCTTACACCTATCCCCGGTCAATGATATAGCAGGATATAGACCCCTTGTATGCCCATATCTGATCATACCAGGAAGGTAGAAAGTAAAATTGTTTCCATGGTTTTCCCTGGTAACCTTCCATGCATGATTAAAAAGATTCCAGTCTTTTTCTGGTATTCTATTATGAATATCTTTTATACTTTTGATCACTTTTTCTTGACAGAATAAGGTTCTTCTCTGATACTAATAGTTTTTTAATAGAAATAGAACAGTTTGGGCCAATTGTCTATTACCTGTTTTTAAAAAGGAGGTGCCTTATGAGGTCATTTTTTTCTTATTTTCGATTGGTTTTCCCTTTATCTCTCGGCTTCTTTGTTGCATGTGCTACTCTTCCTACCCTGAATGTTACTTATAAAACTAAGCCAAAGTCTCATATCTTAGAGGGAGGAGAGATCTATTTTGCATTTTTTGACATGAGAGTTGATAAGGACATTATTGGCAAGGGAGCAAAGAAGTTATATAAAAATTTTGCTGGGAATATTAATTTTATAGTATTAAGAGGGAAAAAGGATAAGTCTCCTGTTAAAATTTATGACATAGAGGCCGTTTTCAAAAATACTTTTGCCATGTATCTAAAAAACATGGGGTTAAAATTGTTACTTGAGCCAAAACCAGGCATCCCAGAGTTAGTTATAAAGCTTAATGATTTTGTTCTGGATCTATCTGGTCGCAAATGGATTGTTAGGATAGCCTATGAGGCCGAGTACATTCAAGATGGAAAGGTTTTGGTTAGGAAATACAAAGGTGAAGGTGAAAAGTATAGAATTTCCGGACTCACTCAGGCCCATCAAGCAATGAGTGATATATTTACAGATATTGTTAATCAACTTGATGTAAAGAGACTGTTTGTTAATATCAAAGAATAAAAGTAGGCTAAAGTGGCTAAAGTAAATTAGGTTTGACTACTCAATTAACAAACCAATTATACTAAGGATCTTATGGACTTATGGTGGATTTAGAAAAGATAAAGAATATAGGTCGCTATCAGGTTCTGAAAAAGTTAGGTCAGGGCAGCGTGGGAACCGTTTATCTTGGCAGAGACCCTTACATTGGACGTCAAGTAGCTATCAAGATTTATCGTCTTCCTAATGATACAGGCCCTGATGAAGTCGAAATGTACCAGAAGAGCTTTTTTGTTGAGGCACAATCAGCAGGGTGTCTTATGCACCCAAATATTGTAGCTATATACGATGCTGATCTACATCAGGACTTTTGTTATATTGCCATGGAGTATATAGATGGCCCCACATTAGAGAGGTTTTGTAAGCCTGATGATCTATTGCCTGTCGAAAGGGTATTAAAGATTATTTTTAGCGTATGCAAAGGCCTCGAATATGCCCATCAAAATGAGGTAATTCATCGTGATATAAAGCCCTCTAATATCATTCTTAACTCAGCAGGTCAGGTAAAGATAACTGATTTTAGCATCGCCTATATAAAAAGAGGTCACTCAACTCTTGTTAAAGGTTTATTTGGTTCACCCAGTTATATGTCACCTGAACAAGTCAAAGAGGAGTCTATAACAGAGAAAAACGATATCTTTTCTCTTGGCTCAGTCCTCTATGAGCTTTTAACGGGTGAAAAGGCGTTTGGTGGAGAAAATGAGTATTCTATCATGTATAAAATTGTACAAGAAGACCCAACCCCAGTTCTGGAAGTAAGACCAGAGTTACCAAAAATCCTCGGAGAGATACTCAGCAAGGCACTTGCCAAGAGCCCATCTCATCGTTACCAAAGTAGTATGGACTTTGCTTATGATCTGAGACTGGCATTGCATAGCTTAGAGGATGTAACAAAAGAAACCCATGACAGTGAATTGCTAAACTATATCCTCGGTCTACCTTTCTTTTATAATTTTACTGAAAGCCAGGTTAATGAAATCCTTTCTGCAAGTAATTTAATCAAGGCTGAAAGGGATAAGACTATCATTGAAGAAGGAGAGATAGACGATTCCTTTTATATTTTGATTAGTGGTGAAGTGATAGCCCGAAAGGGAGACAAGGATGTTGCCGTTATAGAAAAGGGTCAATGTTTTGGAGAGATGGCCTATCTAACTGGTGAAGCTCGCTCAGCTACTATTATTACAAATGATGAATGTATCTTACTAAAATTCAGTTCCACTCTTTTGAATAGGTTATCTGAATCTATTCAACTTCTATTCTTTAAAAACTTTATCCTAACCGTAATCAGACGCCTATCAAAAGGCACTGAATAGTCATTATAAAGATTACCTGTAATGGAAGACCTATCCATATACCTTAAGCCAACATATTATATTGATTATGATTCGCCCTTAATTTCTAGGATGTCCGAAAAAATTGTATCCTCTCATCCTGATGAAAAAGCCAGAACTGTTTTTAATTTTGTTCGAGACAGGATTATTTATAACCCCTATTCTGCTTTTTATCTTCCTGAACAATACCCGGCAAGCAGGACACTCGAAAGAGGGGAGGGTTTTTGTATCCAAAAGGCTGTTTTGTTGGCTGCGCTGGCTAGGGCTCATGGTATACCGGCACGGCTTGTCTTTGCTGACATTAAGAATTATTTAATCCCTCCAAAGTTGTGGAACATAATGAAAACAAACATTTTTGCTTTCCACGGCTATAATGAGCTTTATATTGATGGCCGGTGGGTTAAGGTGACACCCACATTTGATATAGGTATGTGCCAGAGACTAAACTTGAAGCCAGTAGAATTTGATGGGCATAATCCGGCTATCTTTCATTCCCATGATTTGAGTGGGCGTTTACACATCGAATACATTAATGATCATGGCCATTTTGCAGACCTTCCATTTGAAACGGTTGTTAATGGCTTCAGTCGTGCTTATACAGAAGACATGATTAAGAGATGGAAGGAATCAAGCCTTCAACCAGAAAAAGAACAGTAAGATTTTGGCAGTCAGCAGCCTTTTACTCATTGCTTATTTAGATCTCAGCAAAATGTCTTGGTTTTGCCAAAGCAAGACCTGTCCATCACCTGAAATGACGTTATAGGATTTATGCCAAAGGTATTTTTTGTCAACCTTGGGTGCGTAAAAAATCTTGTAGACAGTGAATATATACTCGGTCTTATCAAGGAGCAAGGATATGATATAACAGATGATCCTTTAGATGCCGAGATCGCTATTGTTAACACCTGTGCCTTTATCAGGCCTGCAGTTGAAGAGAGTATAGACACAATACTTGAGCTTGCAAGTTTAAAAGAGAAAGGGCATCTAACTCATCTTTTGGTTGTAGGTTGTTTTGTGCAAAGATATGGACGAAAGCTGCTAAGAGAAATACCGGAGGTTGATGGCTGGCTTGGTACAGGGCAGATATACAGGGTAGGTGAGATCTTAGGTGCTAAAGATGCCGACACTCCGATTTTTTTTATAGACAAACCCCATTTTTTAGCGGATCACAGGGCACCCAGGGCCCAGGCAACACCATTTTATTCTGCCTATCTAAAGATTGCCGAAGGATGTTCACACCATTGTACCTACTGTATTATCCCTTCCTTGAGGGGTCCCTTCCGAAGCAGGACCGTGGATTCTCTATTTATCGAGACAAAAAATATGGTTGAAAGGGGTGTTAAGGAGATTAATCTTGTAGCCCAGGATACAGCCTCCTACGGCCATGATCTCGATCCACCATGTATACTTGAAGATCTCCTGGAGAAACTTCTTACTGTATCTGGTTTGAAATGGCTTAGAATCCTATATACTCATCCTTATCATCTGACTGAAGGAATTCTTGAGCTTATTGATTCCGAGGAGGTTCTGTGTCCATACCTTGATTTGCCTATTCAGCATGTTAATCCAGATATCCTTAGGGCTATGGGACGTACTTTAGGGTCAGAATCAATACTTAAATTAATAGAGAAAATAAGAAATAGATCAAGAAAGGTAACATTAAGGACAACAGTAATGATCGGTTTTCCAGGAGAGACCGGGGAACAATTTAAAGAACTATGTAATTTTGTAAGAGAGGCTAAATTTGATAGGCTTGGTGCCTTTTCCTTTAGCCCGGAGAAGGGTACCCCTGCTGCGAGGCTCAAAAACAGCATACCTCAGAATGTAGTGGAAGATAGGATTAAGGAGCTTATGGAAATTCAGGCAGACAACAGCAGGGAGCTCAATGAAGAGTTGATTGGTAAAACAGTGCCAGTAATAGTTGAGGGGTTAAGCCCTGAGACTGATCTATTGCTTAGCGGTAGGACAGCAACAATGGCTCCAGATGTAGATGGCCAGGTGTTGATAAATAAGGGGAAAGCTATGGTAGGGGAAATTGTTCCGGTTCATATAACCGAGGCCCATACTTATGATTTGGTCGGCGGTATAGAAAGATGAAATGAGGATGATAGACACGACGGGATTTGAACTCATGGCCTCTAACATGACAGTAGTTTTCGTCTATTACTCTTCCGAAAGGTAATTATCAAGCTCCTCCCTGGGAATTTTAATAGTCTTAATGCGCACCCCAATAGCTCCTCCATTCAAGACAAATCTCCTGGGTTCATTGTTACGTACTATGATCATTCCGACTTGTTCCTTGTTGGATTTCTTTTTTACTTCTTTAACAAGCTCCAGCGGGCCACCGGTAATCTTAACACCATCGTATTCAATGATAAGGTCACCTTCCAATAGATCCAAGGCTTGTGCTTGGGATCCATCAACTATATTTTGTATTATAACTACATTGACAAATTTCTTTTGGCTTACCTTTTCACCCGGTGGAACGTGCGGCAAATCGACGATACCCTCTGCCTCGGGAAACACGGAGGCACGTCTTAATCTTTCATCAACAAACTCAAAGGCATAATTTTTCTCCCCCAGGTGCCGTAGTAACTGCTTTAATGCATCCTCTAATGTTTCTCCTTTGGAAGAAAAGGTGACAGGTTCATTTTTTCTATCATCCAAACCTAAGATTTCAACCATGCACTCTCGGCGGATTGCATCCAAAATCTTCCACAAAGGAGTTCCTTGAGCCTGCAATACCAGTCTTCCTTGTTGAAGATTGACAATTAAAGAGGAAACAATTTTCTCCTCAGCCACACCCAAAGTTGCCGTCATCTGAAACATTAGAAAAATAAACAGGCTCGTTTTTAAGGTCTTATTCTTAGTGACCATTAACAGTTACTCCAGGGTTTAAATTCGCTTATTGACACTATAACTTCCAGTTACATGCTATTTCTTATACTATACAGATAGAGCAAAATCAATGAGTTAGATGATATTAAAATGTTACAAAAACCCCTTGATTCTGCTTATCACACGGATTATGATTTTAGCATAAGAATTCTAAAAGTTAGGTACGATCTAATGATTCTTCCTGTAGCAATAGAATGGAAATCTGATCTTAGCATCTCTCAAAATGTTAAAATTTTAGAGATTCCCTGGGATTATTTACAGCATGAGGTGAAGGACAGGGGGAGCTATCTTTTGGTCTTAAAATTAGAGAAGGAGAAGTTCATAGAGGTTGGTAGATTGGGTAAGCTCATGTTTCAAAAGGGCTACTATATCTATGTTGGATCTGCAATGAGTAATCTCAGGGCCAGGATTGAAAGACATCGGCAAAAAAGAAAAAAAATGCACTGGCACATCGATTATCTTACCCATGTTGCTGATGGGTTCCTTTCCATCCCGATTAGATCCTCTCAAAGGCAGGAATGCGAGATTGCTCAATCACTTTCATCGATTTTGAAAAGTGGGCCTCCCGGCTTTGGATCGTCAGATTGCCTATGTTTAACCCACCTATTCTATAGTGAGAAAAATCCCCTTCAAACAGAGACCTTTCATAATGTTCTTCAAAGATTCAGAATGAGACATCCCTGAAACAGCACTTCAGGGAAAAGCATAATTTTTCAAACAACTGTAGTCAATGTCTGCTGCCGTGCAATAATATACAGTAAAAAATAAGGAAGAAACACCAGTTAGTGTTTTATGAAAACATGCCAGAATACCCCGTGCTGTGCACGGGGATGAATGGCGTCCTTTCAGTTCCCCTCCCTCGGTGGGAGGGGATAGGGGAGGGGGGAAATGGGAAAGGATTTTCACCCCCACCTTTGTCCTCCCCCATCAAGGGGGAGGAGATTGTTTTTAAAGAAATTGGGAAGCCCCGCCCTGTGGGCGGGGTAATTCACTCAGATTTCAGTATATAGCACGCTATCATTCAATATAAAAAGACTGCCTGCGAGAATATTTATTGAAAGGATATAACAAATGAACAAAAAATTACCTGAAGATATAGCACACGCATTAAATTTATTAAAATGTTCCGAGAACAGTGATATCCAACAAACGAAAATAAGGTTTTTCAAGGATGGGATAGATATATTAAGTGACTGCTTGGAAAAATTCCCTCAATACAAACAACTTCTCAAGAATTATAAATTATCCTATACAAGGAGTTTAATAACCAATCTGAGCAATACTAAGCCAGACATTAATTTTGATGATTGGTTTGAATATGTACTCATGTTCGGCGTAAAGGTTGAAGAAGAAATAAAACAAATTTTAAAAGCAAACCCAAAACTACGTACATATTTTATAGATTTTTTGGCATTGTGGGCGGAGAAAACACCTTCGGAGCTAAAGGAATCTTTTTCCCAATTCATTGAAGTTTGAACCTTTTGTTCAACAAAAAATAAATAATCATTAAACGGCAGAGTGAAAATCGATTATAGTGCTAGAAACGAACAAAGCACATGACTTAGGGCATTAGAAGTCGCCCTCTAATCTAAGGCTTGATGCCCTCACAGGACAATAGATTGGAGTAACTGCAATGTTGGATTTCTTGTTAGACTTACCGATTGATTGAAAAGGAGATATTGTAGCCAGTTTAAGAACTCAAAAAAGTGGGCAAGAATCAGGGATAATCAACAGTGTCAAATTTGTGGAGAAGTTTTGCCAGTTCTCTTTGGAAGGCTAAAAGTTCCTTTCATAAGAAAATGATGGTGATTTGTTTTGATTTTATCACCAATAATTATTTTGGGGGAGAAGCAACTTAATGAAAAATGTGAATGATATAATTATACAGTATTATAAGGCATATTTCGAGCTCTCAAACTTAATCAATGAAAAAGCGCAAGGAGATTGGAGTAAGGCTGAATTATTAGTAAACAATAATGATCGAGCAAAACAAGTTCTTGATGATATGGATCAGGCATTATCTGATTTTGAGCAATCAACTTCTGCTGGGAAATTGTATCAAGTCTCCGATGATTTTGTTTCTCTTTTCGATAGAATGTTACAAAAATTAGATAATAGATCTAATAAGGCTTCTGTCACTGGATTTCTTGAACATATTCGAGATGAATGGGGATGGAAAACAGAAGGAGGTGATGTGGAAGATTGGGGAATCTTGGATGCGCTTGATGTTTTTTTCTCCTTACCAAATTACAATCCTGATGCATGGCTGAAAAGAAGGTTTCTTATACGAGGTGTTCGTATATCATCAAGTTCAAAAAATATTCCAAAAAAAATTGAAATAGGGTTTAGCGAAGCTTGTGCTTGCTTTATATATGGTCAAAATCTTGCGAGTTCTGCACTTGCTAGGTCAGTAATGGAAGCGGCTTTAAAAGACAAATTTATATTTTTTAGGAATATGGGGCTGGGTGAAATTATTGATAAAGGGTGGTACAAGATTGATCAGTTAAGAAAACATCCAAAACTAAATGAGAAAGCAAAGAAAATTCTGGAAGCTGGAAATGAGGCATTACATGAGCATGGAGATAGTAAAGTAAGGCAACTAATAAACGAACTTAATGCAAGGAGCATTCTCGATAATTTACAAAAAATTCTTGAATATTTATATAGGTAATTTGTGGATAGAAAAAATTAAATTCTTATGCTAACAGATAAAAAAGCCTAACGTCAATCCACCTGACCTCTATTTCGCCGGCGCTCCATAGAGACAGGTGATCTTTACGTTAGCTAGGGATATTAATGAAGGCATGGTTAATAACATGGGACTGGATTGGGGATCACGCAGCTGTGGATAACCTTTTAGTTGCTATATTTACATCAAGAAGAACGGATAAATGGGTAGCTGAATTTTTGGAGCAATTCTATTTAGCCTTTTCCTGCACGGCCAGGGATATGGCCTATTATGCAAACCGTAAAAAGAAAATACCATACAAAGCAAACACACCTATGATAATAAATGATATCCCTCACGGAAACAGAATAACCTGTGGTGACAACCCATGGCTTTATGCGAGAGTAGTTAGAGATTTGAACATAAAATCCGATATAGATGAAGATTATGAAATTATATCATGGAAAGAGCCTCCAATCTTTAAGTGGAAAAATGAAAGAAGGATCGATATTGTGGTCCAAAGGGAAGGAATGGTTAAAACAATTAAAAGAAAGCAAAATGCATTATTGAATTGTTTTAATAGAGTTTTTCTTGATTAAATTTCCTTATTGATAAATGTAAGATATTGATATACTTTAATATACATTAACGCTTCAAGGCACTCGTCAATCAGTAGGAAATAATATGTGATTGGCTAGTTTTGCCTTTTTGGGTGTACAAATGGGAATAATTGATAAGCTATTTCAAAAAGATGTGGATGAATTAAGTGATGCCGACTGGTTTCTAAAGGCCCATTCATTATGGAACTATGAAACCGGAAACTTTCACAAGCCCCAAAAGGCATTGAAATATCTGGACCAAGCGATCAAACTCAATCCAAATAAAGGGGATGCTTATGGCTCCCGAGGGATCGCCTATTTTCAATTAGGTAACTATAACCTATCTGTTGAAAATCATACTCAAGCAATTAAAATAGACCCAGAATATATCATGAATTACATAAATCGGGCACATGCCTATTTTCAGTTACGTATGTATGAGAAAGCCATTGAAGATACCACCCAGGCAACCGAACTCGATCCAAACGCTACTGTTAGCTATACCGTTCGAGCAGGGTTTTATTCACAATTAGAAAAACATGATTTGGTTATTAAGGAATATGATCAAATAATTCGTCTCGAGCCAAATAATGCTGCGTACTACTACGCTCGAGGATGGAACTATGCAGTAGCATTGGATGATCACCAAAAGGCCATCGAAGATTACAATCAAGCAATCCGACTCGATCCAAATCAAACCCTACTATACATTGCCAGAGGAAAGTCCTACTCTATATTAAAGGATTTCGTACGGATGTGCAGAGACTACAACAAGGCATGTGATTTAGGTGATTGTGAGTCGTTACAAATGGCAAAAAGACAAGGTTATTGCCTATGAGTATACAATGACAATATATAAACATCTTTTTGGCAGAGGTAGTGATCAGAAATATGAGAGTGTCGTTAACAGCATAATTAATGCGTTAAAATAAAGATTATTCCTCCAAAGAAATAGCTGCTTAATGCTGCATTTTTCTAAGTTAAGGTTAAACTTTCTGCTTTAATTACCATGGACTATCGGTAAAGACTGTCGAATTTATCTTGAACAACCAAAAAGGGGTTAATACCTTAATACCTTGACTAATTTCTCAGAGTTTTGTGTTTTTCGATGGAAAACAGGAATCTCAAGAGTCAAACATGCTGCCATCAACATTTAACGCAGACCACCCCAGAAAACTTTCCAATAGTGTTTTTAATCGTTAACCCCAAATGTGTTTTCTATTCCAACTCAGGGCAATTTTTCCATAAACACCCAAATTTCAATTCCGGCACGCTATCATAAAAACGAATAGCCCGCACATAGACATGGTGATAAAAATTGATCCTGGCGCAATTTGGCAGTGCCTGGCATTGTGTTGGGTTAAGAAATCCCCCAAGACAAAAGTATGAATCTCTAATCGCTTCGAGATTTTCTGAATGTGGAATTGATTTCACTATTTCATATTATTTGAACAGAAATTAACTGAAATGACGATAGATCCAATCTTAAATCATGATTTAAATCTTCAAACCTGAATCAGGATCTCGAAAATACAAATTGTGGAGATCTTGATTTCAGTTGCTATGCACTAAATATAGGGATAAACATGGATGAGAAAAGGGGAAAGAGTATGCATATAAAAAGGACAAAATTTGTTAGCATCGTCAGGGGCAAGCCAATTGCTATTCTTTTGTGCTTATTGGTAATATCAATCCTTGCTTCCTGCACCTTTGATCTTGTAAAAACCAGAGGGGATATTGATCCTGAAGTATCCAAACTCCTCCAGGTCATTCCTCCCTCTGGATCATATCCCGATGCAGACATACTATATCTTTTGGATGAAGGCATCGAAGAAGTCTTCAACGATGGGAGATGTAAGTTTACTGCCCATATGGTTTTTAGGATCGTAAGTGAAAGGGGTAAGGACGATGCAAATTGCGAAATAGGCTATAACTCTCGCACAGAGACCGTATCTCTCCTTTACGCAAGGACTATAACCCCAGAAGGGAAGATCATCCCCCTGAAGAAGAATGCTATAAAGACTGTAACACCGTACAGCAGATTCCCCTCCTACAGCGACTACAAAAAATTTACCTTCTCCATGCCTGGAGCAAGTGTCGGCTGTGTTATCGATTATAAATACCAGATAGAGAAAAAACCAACCATTGAGGGGAAATTTACGAGTTCTCACTTCTTCCAGACTTACAACCCCATACTCCTTTCCAGGTATAAGATCATCACTCCTGAGGATATAGACCTGAAGTACCTTCTGTTGAACCCCTTAAAGGACATCAAGCGATCTCCTGTTGTTACTAACCAGGGCGGCAAAAAGAGCTATCTTTGGGAATACAGGGACATACCCCAGATCTTAGATGAAAACTACATGCCCCCAATTGATGAGATAGCCTTTAATATCTTGGTAACTACCATGGATTCATGGGAGGAATTTTTCAGCTGGTGGAGGAAAGAAATAGAGGGCAAGACAAGGCCTGATAAGGTCATAAAGGAGAAGGTGGCCGATCTAACCAAAGACCTCTCTAATACCAAGGAGAAGATAGAGGCCATCTTCGATTATGTAAAAAGGGAGATAAGATATGTCTCTATAGATATGGGAAAATCTGGATATGAGCCAGCATCTGCGCAAGAGGTGTTCGAGAACAAATATGGAGATTGCAAAGATCAAAGCACTCTACTCATCAGCATGCTCAAGGAAGCTGGGATTCCCGCCTACTATGTATTAATTCCCACAAACGATGTGGGGGACTTGATAAAGGATTTTCCCTATCCCTTTCAGTTCAATCACTGCATCATGGCAGTAGAGAATGAGAAGGGTTATAGATTTCTCGATCCCACAGCTGAATACTATCGTTTTGCCTTCCTTCCCGACAGTGATCAAAATCGGGGTATTCTCATCTTCAAAGACAGTGAAAATACCTTTGAACGGACTCCTCTGTCTGAACCGGAGTATAACGCATTCGTTACTCAGCAACAGATTGAGATAAAGACAGATGGAGCAATAGAGGGTGAGGTTAAAGTATTTAGTTCTGGTTCCAAAGAGGCATCTTTACGTTCATTTTTCATTGATTACAGCCCTATAGTAGTCAAGGAAGTTTTAGAGGAGTTTGTAGATGAAATAGCTACTGGAGCAAGGCTCTTACAACACACTTATACAGATCCCCTTGACTTTAAAAAGAAGTTTATTGAATACATAAACTACTACGCACCGGATTACTGTAAAAAAGCGGGTGACATCTTAATATTCCAAGTCCCTATGGTAAAAAAAAGCTGTGATGGTACAGGCAAAGAGGAGCGGAGGTATCCTCTTTTATACCATTCAAAATCTTATAAAAAAGATAAGGTAGAATTTAACATTCCAGAAGGGTATGAGGTCTATCATCTCCCTGAACCGATAGAGATAAAAACCCCTTACTTTGAATATCATTCAAGCTATAAGAAAGAAGGAGAAAAGGTGCTATATCAAGGAGAGTTAATCAGGAAGTTAGTGAAAATCCAACCGGAGAAGTATAATAATTACCGCAAATTCTGTCAGATGATGGAGAAGAGTTGCGAGAGGTATGTGTTGTTTAGGGAGAGGAAGCGATAACATGTTTTTGCCAAACCCCATTTCTTACACAGAGAAATGGGGTTTTGATTTTAAGCGAACTGGGTTTTTCAACTATTTTGCTTATAGAGGGGTATTGGAAATGGAAAAAATGAATAAAGCTTTATTGATTATCTTATTACTGATTTTCTGTGTTGCAATAACAACAGTTTCCATTGCTCAAGAGGCATCTGCCACCATCAACAGGATATATCTGAAAGATGGCACAGTTATAGAGTGCGATATGGGTTGGATAGAGGGAGACACGCTTTACTATCAAAAATATGGTGGAACTATTGGCATATCTTTAAAAACAGTCGATATTGATAGAACTTATAAAAAAAATAAACATAACGGGAGAGTCGATGCGGATGAGCTGGACATCTTTAACCTCGATGTCGGCAATGTATGGACATATCAGGGATCACAACAGCAGGGAAGCTCTTACACCCTAGAAACGAAAGTCCTCACCCTCGATCAAACAACTTTCCCAGCCACCACTTACATCATTGAAGAGAAAAAGAATGGAAGTTTTAAGGCCAGAGGGTGGTACGAAAAAACATTTGGAGAGCTAAAACTCTGGGGAGTTAAAGGAGGAGAGGGTGATGAGATCTATACCAATAAGTTTTCAGCCGGACTCGTTCAGGTCTGGTATCCTATGGAAGTGAACGACCATAAAGAGTCCTCTGCCAAGCTAGAGGTAGTTGAGCTCCCCGGTTATGTCTTAGACATTAGCCTGACCGTGGATGTGCTGAGCAAGGAGCCCGTGGCCCTCAGCTTTGGTACGTTTAGAGCTTACAAACTCTGTTATCAATTACGCATGTGGGGCTATGATGAGGATGAGACCTCGACATTCTACTGGTGGGTGGTGCCGTATTTGGGTGGGGTGAAATACGAGAGTGACGAATCTCAAGAGGAACTCACCTCTTTTGCCATAGGTGGTGGCATCATTACTCAGGAAACCGAGCAGGCTGAAGAGGAAACTGAAAGGGGAACCATAATAAGAGGGGTTGACGAAGAAGCTCAAAGGAACATATCCGTTTCTAGGCCTAGTGACACACCTAAAAAAAAGACCTGGCGAGAGTGGGAAGAGGGAAAGGAAGCTACATCTTTTACTTGGCCGTGGAATAAGATCACCCGGCAAGAATGGCAAGCGAGAAAGAAAACTAACAAGGAAATCAGAAAAATATTTGAACAGCATTTGCCGCTAAGAGTTAAGGGCGATGACTTAAAAAGGAGATTTGCTCCTTCACCTATAGATGAGTTGGAAGATAAAATTGAGGAATTGGAATACAGAATTGAAGAGTTAGAAGATGAATAAGGGAGGGGATGTAATCTTAACACTATATATCAGAATGAAAAGATATTAAAATATCTCGAAGTCCCCCCAGACCCCCAAGGGGAGGTAGGCCAGAATATAATCTAAAGCTGTTTTTACGCAGGTCAATTTTTCAAGCTGGACACCTTAAAAAAAGCAACCATGACGCAAATTGATCAAATGTGTAGACATCAATCCCTTTATTTTGCTTTCCCCTTTATCCCCCCTTTATTTCGCTTCCTAAAGACGCGGAAGCACTACACTGAAAAGCCGGAAGAGTTGCTCTTACTTTTGCAAATAGGTAATGAAATTCCTTATCAATTGCCGAATCACGGATAATGTCTTTTAGTCCCCTAACCCTCGAATCATAAAAATAAAATAGATCGTATTTTTTTTGGAAGGTTTTTCCGTAAAGACTCAGATAATATTCCCTTTTCTCTTCACTGAATTGCCAACGTTGTTTGATATCAAATGCAAAAAAACATAACAAATGTTCTCTCATTTCAGGTCCTTCTTGGATATACACAAAACAAGTAAAAGTTCCACTCACATATGATTCAGGAATAATGCGGAGTTGAGCCGTCCCCCGAAGGGGGATCGGCCTCGAACTCCTTGTTCTCCCCGAGCGGAGCGAGGGGGGAACAACACGATTAGAACTCTGAGGTGTTAGTAATGATCTGCCTTTACATTGAAGGCGGGCAAATTTTGCCCCATCTTGCACTGTCATAATTGCCAACAAATCTGCCCCATTTATATCAACAGTGGGTTTAGCAGTAATAATATCCGAAGAGAGTAACTGTGCCGAAACTCTGTCTTCTGCAATCTTGGCCATCCTTTGTTGTTTAATAATTTGTTTTTGTCTTTTACCCATAGATATTTAACCTCTGTAAAGGGGTTAAGTACAATCTTGGCTCATTAACAAAACTACGCTTTGTCGCCTAACAGTTAGTATAAAGAATGAATTTTATACAATAATAGTAAATTCAATATAGTACAATTAACGCTTATTATCATTATTGAAAAGTGTATATTTCTAATAAGTGTTCTATCCATCGTCCCACAATAGATATTGGCATGGGATGAGATCATTGATCAACATTTTTATGGGTTTAAGTTTTACTGTGGGGGGATGATGGATAATAAACGTAATCTTCAATAAATTTGACAGGTTGCCAGGTATATGATATGGCACGTA
>JAUWNK010000009.1 GCA_030612685.1 Desulfobacteraceae bacterium | reverse complement strand
AGGGGGACGTTGGTTCCAAAACGACTTACGAGTCAAGAAATCGGTTGAATTTGGTTCAATACAAAATGTTTCTATTCTCTTGATGCGTTTTTATGAAATATGATTGTATGCCGTTGGATTTTCTCATCATGAGGAGCGATTGCAACTTAATTATATCTTTCAATATTAATCGGTAAATTATTTTGGAACCAACGTCCCCTTTTAGCAAATGGTGGGTTTTATTTGTAGCGAAAAGGAAGGAAATATTTCAATCAAAAAAAATAATTTGTCCTCAACGATCTGATATTAATTGTTTTGCCTATCATGAAGGAGAATTTTTCTCAAGTAAAGATGTCTATTACATTACAACAAAGGATCGGGAAATTCATCTTAAATATATATTATCATTGCTAAATTCGTCTTTAATTTTTCATTGGTTATATCATAAAGGAAAACGAAAAGGGAGATGTTTGGAATTATATTATAAACCTCTTTCAGAAATCCCAATAAAAAAAATACCCAAAGCAGAACAAAAACCCTTTATTGAATTGGTTGATCGCATACTTGTCATCACCAAATACGAAGATTATACCGTGAACCCCCAAAAGCAAGCCAAAGTAAAACCCCTTGAAGCAGAAATAGACCAGCTCGTTTACAAACTCTACGACCTCACCCCGGAGGAAATCAAAATCGTGGAAGGGGAAAATTAAAACGCTGATTGAGCATAGAGAAACGCAGTAAAGGGGGACATTCGTGTAGAAATTGCTTGACAACTTGTTATTCCAATCAAAGACTCCATATGTTGCAAATACAGGACTAAAATGATAAAAGGCTTAGATAGAGGTATGCAATTAAATAGCTGTGCAATTTCTGCACGATGTCCCCCTAAGCCCCCCCTAACGCAATAAGATGAACGTATTTGAAGAATTCAATAGTCTGGTAAAGGAGTTAGAAACGCGTAAGGTGAGATATGCCCTTGTTGGAGGAGTGGCCATGGCATTCTACACTGAGCCCCGCTTTACCAGGGACATCGACCTATTGATTGATTCTGAAGACTATGAAAAGGCCAAAGGCATTCTGGAAAAGAAAGGGTATTTCGAATCAGCTTCTCCGTGGACATTCAAGAGGGTGCCCATAGAGCTTCATCGTTTTTTGAAGGTAATCGACGAAGATGAAATGATCATCGACATTCTCATTGCCGAAATCGAGGAAGTCAGGAGAATAATTCGAGACTCTGTTGAAGCCGAATCGGAAGAAGGAAGGATAAAAATAGCGAGCAGGAAAGACCTGATATGGCTTAAGAGAATGCGAGACTCGAAACAGGACCAGGCTGATATAGAGAAGCTTGAAGATGAAAAAGATAAATAGAATACTCAAACAGCTCAGTGACCTTTACGAGTTTAATCGACGGATTAAGGGTTACGCACTGAAGAAAACAGAAGCGGCCAATCGAGTAGCTGGGGGTTTTTCTCCCCCAGCCCCCACAACACCCCGCATGAATGTGAATGGGGCCAGGCCCTCCAGAAATACGGCGGGCAAGCATAAGTAATTAACTATTCATGAATGGTGTCAGATCTGCTCTTGACTCATTTAAAAGAATATCACTGAGAAAAAGACCAGGGTCAAACCTTAGGTTCTATGTTGATTTGCATTATGCCCTAACAGCCTCTAATTTTGAGCTATATTCCTATCTCTGCCGTTTCATCCGTTCCCATTTTTGGGTAGAACCAACGTTTGGGTCAAATCCTGCATCATCGCTGATGATATACTCAGAGCCGTTAGTCCAGGCATTATCATACCCGGTAGGAAGATCGATCTTCCAGTTGTTGATGGGATCCATATATGAATCGACGCCCCGGATGGCCTGGCTGTAATTATCAAATATACGGTCGTAGGCATCATTGCGTTTCTGGTAGGAATCCATGATCATATCGCCGATCTCCGACTGGGTTTTGCTGATCTGCTGCATGCGATTGAAGATAGCCTTTTGATGACGCAGTTGGTCGCGGGTAACCGTGGCTGAAAGCTTGATACAGTTTTCGGCCCATATAGGGTTATCCTTACGGGAGTCCGTGATAATTTTAAATATCCTTATCCTGTCATTGATTTCCTTGGCAGGGGCTTTAAAAGTGCTGACAATGGGAATCCAGGTGATCCCCGTGACGTATCCTCCATACATTGTGGGCAGGTAGGCTGTCATGTAGGTAGCCGCCACGGTAACGTCTTCAACGATTTTTTTGCCTTCCTGAAGATACTCCATTTTTAGCCTGCCCGCATCCGCGCGAATCTCAAACTGAAATTGAAAGGGGGATATTTGACCAAAGACCTTCATCTGAAATTGCGCTAAATCCCTGCTTTGCTGTGCCAGTTCCGGAAGATTTTGACTCTGAATAACCTTGAGGTCTGAGACATTTGAGCGGAACCTAGGGATAAAGAAATTTTTTAAAAACTCAGTAGCACCCATAGGTTGCACTATTTCAATGCCTGCCCGGGAGTAAGAGAATTGCAGGTTAGGATCCTGAGACCAGAATAAATTAATGTGAGGGAATTGCTCCAGCACGGAGATGCCATCCGGACTTGTAATGGTAAATGCAGTGCTGGCCTCGGGTGGCACTTTGTTATAATTCCATGAGACGCCCCCCTTGAAATGCCATCCCTTGGGCACCAGTAACCGGAGTGCTTCATAACCAAAACCCTTACGGTCTATAACGACATGCTTCTTAAAGGCTAACGCCTGTAGCTCAGTGGCTGCCGCAATCCCTGCAAAGCAATAGAGACCAAATAGAAAGGCACCAGCCAAGAATATGAGTTTTTTCATGATCATTCTCCTTTCCAAAAAGAGTCTTCCCGTTTACTTTTTCCGGGAATGATGCATTATTTCACCAACCAATGTCAATGGGGTGGTTACGTATTAAAATTTCACGGAGATACACTGGTTTTCCAAGGTCGCCATACTGGAAAGGGCTCAAACCTGCTCTTGACTCATTTAAAAGAATATCACTGAGAAAAAGACCAGGGTCAAACCCAAATGATGTGTTGATACATGAAGGACACCATTACCAAGGCATGGAATCTTTACCGCTCAGATAGCAAGATCATCAGGCTGGAGGATTGGAAACAGAATACTTAAAGATAGGTAATTGCTCAATATCCTGTGGACTTATTGTATGTTATAAAGCCTGAACCAACATACAAATGTAGGGTGGCATTTTATATGCCTTAGGCTTATTAATATGCCACCTGCTAAAGGTCGGGTATAAAACCCCTGGCCCAGACCTGATTTACAATGTTTGATTTCTACGACTTATATTTCCGAAATATTACAGAGACAAAAGCAGGTTTCAGGCAATTCGCGCCAGGGCGGGCCGACCCTACATTTTCCACGCTTTATTGAGCATGTTCAAAGATAGGATACTATTTGTAACTTGATAGCAGGTATTGCATTATTGCAGAATGTAGAATTATTGCCATATTTATAATCTGTCTACTATATGTTTGGCTTGACAAAAATCAAACTATAAAGTACAATTGTACGCATGAAAATTGTTGCAGACACAAATACGTTTATTGCAGTGGCTTTAAATGAGCCCGAAAAGGATATGATAATCCGTCTTACTGAAGGATATGATCTGATTGCGCCCGAAGTATTGCCATTTGAAATCGGTAACGCATTGACGGCAATGATGAAAAGAAATGCATTAGAGGCCGACGAAGTCATTTTAGCCTGGGATATGGTTCAGCATATCCAAGTTGATTTGCGGCGGATAGATATCCGAGCGGCTTTAAATATAGCAACTCAATACAACATATATGCGTACGATGCCTATTTTTTGGAATGTGCTCTTAATTTACGCAGCCCATTATTGACTCTTGACGGACGGATGAAAGGAATTGCCCAGGAAATCGGCATTCAAGTTATGGAGTAAATATTATGAAAGTCTATACATATTCCGAAGCAAGACAGCGGTTCGCCGAGGTTCTTAGTATCGCTCGTAAAGAAGAAGTAATTATAAAAAGACGAGGAGGTGAAACATTTTCAATTGTCTTTAAAAAGACTCCAAAATCCCCTTTTGATATCCCCGGCATAAAAACCAAAGCGACCACAAATGATATCCTTGAGGCTATAAAAGATTCAAGAGAAAGTATAGCCGAACATGACGCTCCAGTGGACAGTTAAATCGTTGCCATGAGATTTTCGTTAGATGTTCCGGAGAATAACCGAGAGTTTTAATCGAATTTGGATTTGACAGTTCTGGCAGAAAGTGCTGAAATAAAATTTGGCGGAAGAGATGAGCACCTGTCCAAATACCGGGTCAAGAAATTTTTACCCGGGGCGTCAGGACATGGGTATTTTAAATACCTCTTTAATCCTTTTATCAGGAGCGCCTATCTAAATTGTGCCATCGCTTCCGCCTCTTTTATAGAAATCCTCTTCATATTACGGCTGGAAGGTCAAATCAGAAAAGCATCGTCAGCCATCTAGTTAAAATGGGATGCTCTTAAATTTCTAAATAAAGTGTTTTGTTTGTTATAAAACAACTTAAGATTGGAAGTTGATCTGAAAAGGGGTCACTTTTGGCACATAAAAAGAATATCATTGAGAAAAAATTTCATGGTCAAACCTGAGATTCTAAGTTGGTACATGAAGGACACTATTACCCGGATCTGGAATCTCCACCGCTCATATATTAAGCTCATTCCTCGCCAGAGTCATGCATAATTTCAATATATTTTAACAAGATTTCGGTGTTTGTTTAAAAAGAAGAGTCTACATAATATATAATGCTATCTTTAAAAAAGGAAATTTTTTGAATTGACATATATGCATAAATGATGCATATTAATGCATATGAGATCAACATTAAATATAGATGATGAGATTTTAGAGAAGGCATCTCGTTTAACAGGAGTGAAGGAAAAGACTGCCTTGGTGCGACTTGGGTTGGAAGCTTTGATTGCCCGTGAAAGTGGTAAGCGGCTTGCAAAACTGGGCGGAACAGAAAAGGGGCTTCGACCTATTCCAAGACGGAGACCAGGTAAATTGTAATCATGGTCCTCGTTGATACTTCAATCTGGGTTAACCATTTGAGGCAGGGCAGCCGTCACCTTGAAAAACTGCTCCTTGATGCAGAGGTGGTGTGCCATCCTTTCATAATTGGCGAATTGGCCTGTGGTAATATTAAAAACCGATATGAAATCTTGACCTTACTCCGATCCCTTCCGATGGCCCCAACCATTGATCTTAATGAATTTCTTTTTTATATCGAACGAAACAAATTGATGGGCATGGGTATCGGTTTCGTTGATGTGCACCTTTTAGCTTCAGCACAATTGCTGGAAATACCCCTGTGGACTTCCGATAAAAGATTGAAATCAGCAGCAGTCGAACTCAAGATCTTTTATAATAAGATTAAACATAACGCACCTTCGGTGCGGACTTGTAGTGCAGAGCTTTAGCTCTGCCATTGAGATGCAGGGCTGAAGCCCTGCGCTACGTTTGAAAAAAGGAAATTCCTATACTATCAAGTTTATTAATGAACGAAGATAGTCGAGTAGCCGTGAATGGGGGCATAAGTAATTAACTATTCATGAATGGTGTCAGATCTACTCTTGACTCATTTAAAGAATATCATTGAGAAAAAATTTCAGGGCCGAACTTTATAGGTTCTGAGTTGATAGGGGTTTTATTTCTTACCAAGCACGGAAAAATTGAAGTATAAAATCATGATTCTTTATATATTTTGGAAATAATCCCGATCACTCAATAGTTAGGATGATTGACTCTTTAACTCTTAATATGTATAGTATTAATATGCATTTTAGGGGAGGATAATATGAAAGCAACAGTTTTAGATTTGCGGTACCGTATGAAAGACGTGCTCAAGGCCTTGGAACGCAACGAGGAGGTGAGCATCCTTTACCATGGCAAGCTTAAAGGGACGATCAAGCCTGCTCAGAGCACTAATATGCTGAAGGTCCGTGACCATGTATTTTTCAACATGTCCCCCAGCGACCGAACTGTAGAGGAGGAGATGGCGGAACTCAGGGGAGGAAGGTATCGTGATCTTTGACACTGATATCTTCATTTGGATTCAGAGAGGCAATGTCAAAGCTGCTGAGCTTTTGGATAGTGAATACGAGCGACTTCTGTCAGTACAGACTTACATGGAGTTGCTCCAAGGTGCGAAAGATAGGAGTCAGCACAAATACATCCTTGACTTTATGAGGGATTTCAACTTCAAAACCCTGCCCCTTTCAGAGAACATTGGACACCGTGCCGCCATCTACATCGAGGAATATTCTCTTTCCCATGGGCTTAGAACGGGTGACGCCATCATTGCGGCGACAGCTACTGAGAACAGCCTTACGCTATGCTCCAGCAACACGAAGCATTTCAAACCGATCAAGGAATTGAGGCTTAAGGTATTCAAACCCTACTGATCTCCCAATCGGGTATTAGCCCCCAGCCCTCACACCACTCCCGATAAATCGGGATCTACACAGGGCAGTTCACAGAGCCTATCGGGCCGTAGCCGACATAAAAATAAAGGTGCCAAATCTGCTCTTGTCCCACTTAAAGAATATCATTGAGAAAAAGTCCTGATCTCACATCGGATTCTTGAATCCTTTCTTATCCATCACACTTCCAATAATAAAGTGGGGATCATATTGACAATATGCTGGATTTACTATTATTCTTTAAATTGAGTGATAAAAAACCAATATTTATGTATAATGTATATCAGTTTAGTTGGATGGGAATATAACAAATACATTCCCTGGAAAGGAGGGACATGATAGAAATGAGCACTATATTTGTGCTTATCTTTTTGTTAGTGCTTTTAGGTTTTTCAGCGTTTTTCTCGGGCTCTGAGACAGCCCTTATGGCTATCAGCAGACTTCGCCTGAGACACCTGGCTGAAACCAACCCAGTAAGGGCGATGCTTGTGGAGAGGATATTAAAAAGACCAGAAAGGCTTATCGGGACCATTCTTCTGGGAAACAATCTGGCAAATGTTGCCATGTCTGCTATTGCCACGGCACTGGCAATATCTTTCTGGGGCCACAGGGGAATTGTCTATGTAACAATAGTCCTGACCATTACCATCCTGATCTTTGCTGAGATTACCCCTAAGGTCTATGCTAAATACTTTAATGAAAGGGTTTCTTTTCTAACTGCGCCTGTGCTTAATGTGATCATGGCGATTTTTAATCCCGTGATTATCGCGGCCACTTACATAACCAATAAGATTCTTCTTCTGATTGGTGTGGATGTTTCCAAAATAAAGGGTCCATTGCTTACAGAAGAAGAAATCATGACCTATATTAAGATCGGTTGGGACGATGGGGCGATTACCACTGAAGAGAGAAAGATGCTTTCAAGTGTCTTCACCTTAAATGATAAGAGCATCGGGGAGGTCATGGTACCCAAAGAAAAGATGACTGCACTTGATATAGATGCCTCTATAGAAGATATTGTAAGGATAATTTTGAAAACCGGCTACTCCAGGTTTCCTATCACTAAAGGGAAAAACCTTGAAATTTTAGGCATTATCCACACAAAAGACTTCTTCAGGTTGATAGATGCAAAAAAATCCCTTTCCATAAATAAGATCTTACGGCCCCCTTACTTTGTTGAAGCAGACAAGAAAATCGATGCCCAACTTCGCAGCTTTCAGACCAAAAGACTACATCAGGCAATTGTCCTGGATAACACTGGTAATGTTATAGGTCTGGTTACCCTTGAAGACATCCTGGAAGAATTGGTAGGGAGCATCCAGGATGAACATGATGACATCAACCAAAAATAATCGGGGAGCATAGACTTCTTTCTTCTGCAGGAAAATGTGGATATAAAGAGTATCCAGAAGACCTTTCCGCGTAATTTTATCTTCAATCGGTTCTTGAAGTTCCAAAATTTTAAAGGCATATTTAGATCCTGGGTTAAATAAAATAAAAGGTATTTAACCCCAGGGCAAGCCCTGGACCCCATTCTAATCGGTAACCCCGCCGCAAGCGGTCGGGGTATTAAAAATTTAATAAATAAAGACAAGCAATTTTTTAAATCGATTAAATCCATCACCCTGCATAAAATGAAAGCAATCATTGTCAGCGACTTGCATATAGGATCCCGATACTTTTTATATCAGGACTTTAAGCGCTTTCTCGGAAATATTTCCGAAGATCATGAACTTATCCTTAATGGTGACATTATCGACAATCCTAACGCAAAATTGAAGCCTTCACATCAGCGGACCTTGGACCTTATTGAGCAGGTCTCTTACCGCCAGAAGGTTGTTTGGGTACAGGGCAATCATGACAATGGCTGTATCCCAAGAGGCTTTGGGAGAGTACATTTTAAGCATCTTCATACCATAGAACATAAGCTCTTAATCACCCATGGACATGATTTCGATGAGATCATGCCCAGGAACCAAGCATTCATAAAGGCCTTCAAACTGATGCACGATTTGAGGGTAAAGCTGGGGGCGAGACCAGTGCATGTTGCCAACTATGCCAAGAAATGGGAGATCCTCTACAAGGTTCTCCGGAAAAATGTAATGATGAATGCAGTGAATTGTGCCATGGAAAATGGATATGAAGCGGTCACCTGTGGCCATACTCACTACCCGGAGGATAGGATCTTTAATGGTATCAGGTACTTAAACACTGGGTCTTGGACAGAATTTCCAGTATTTTATCTTCTGGTAACTGCCGAGGAGATGGCTCTAAAGAAGATGGACGATTCGTTTGGTTCCTGAAGGGGAAGATAATTTAAGCCGGATACTTTCGATGAAGCGACACTCTTCAATCAATCATGTTCTGACATCCCTCTTGCTTCAAGATTTTCTGGGGGCAGATTGGGCTCCTATCCGGAGATAACCAATCTGTGGAAGACCTGTTTCACAATATAAACTAGCTCTACATAACCCAAAAAAGTGAAGAATCCACCCCCAGCCTCTGGCCCGGTGGGAGAACGTGGTTTTACAAGATACAATAAAAAGCCAATAGATTAAAGATTAGCGTTGAGACTGTC
This sequence comes from Desulfobacteraceae bacterium, assembly GCA_030612685.1. GTDB lineage: Bacteria > Desulfobacterota > DSM-4660 > Desulfatiglandales > B25-G16 > JAUWNK01. Next base: position 24,211 of record JAUWNK010000009.1, on the reverse strand, counting down.
GAAAAAGTCCTATTATTGCTTTAAATACGCATATAGTAAAGCTCTCCGCCCTTCCGGGCGGGGCATTCTGGCATGTCTTCGTAAAATCAACTACTTACAAGCCCCAAGACTATGGTTTTAGGGCTTTTTGACAGTTTCGAATGTAGTCTGGGCTCTCTTTAGATTCCAGTGGCAGGAATTGTTAACCTTTGGATTATAGGAGTAAGCAAAATGGATACATCTAATGTCAAAAAAAATAAGAATGTATGGATATATATCTACTTAGTAATGGGTCTCGTTTGCACTTCCTCACTTTCTATAACAGCAGACTTTAATAGGGAGATATTTGCCCAGGGTGACAAGGCTGTGGGAAAAGATGAATCTAAAAACAACGTATTGAATCTTTACGGTCGGGCTCTTGCCTCGGTTGATGGCAATGGCAATGTATTCAATCTCGACGGAAAGTCTCTCGGATCAGTTGATGCCAAAGGGACCGTATTTAATGTCAACAAGAGAGCCATCGGGAAAATTGATCCCGATGGGCACGTAGTTAATCAGTCCGGCTCTGCTCTCGGCTCGGTTGATACCAATGGCAATGTATTCAATATCAGCGGTAAGAAAGTCGGAACAGTTAATGCAGGAGGCAATATTATTTTGATTGGTGGAGCTGCCCGGCTGCTGTTGCTATGAGGAGAATAAGGAAGGCTATAATTTCTCTAATCAGGCATTCATTGAATTAGGGAGAAACTTGGATCCACTCTCACCTTCAGCCCTCCTGGCGCACTCATATGCTTTACCGCCGCCCTTTAATGCCCCACCCGGGAGGCTGGGAATGGATGCAGCAATTTAATTATTTCTTTTTTTCAAGCCCCGCCCGGAAGAGCGGGGTCATTGACTTTCAAATTAATTTGATTTGGGCTTACTTCCCTGACAGAAGAAAATCAGGCCATAGATCCCCCATCCACTGTGATAACCTGCCCAGTTATAAAATCAGAAAGGCCTGAGGCCAGAAACAGCACAGCACCAACCACATCACCTGTCTCAGCAATCCTGCCCATAGGAATTGTTCTCAAAATTTCTTTTAAAAGACCCTCATTGCTCCATAAAGGCTGGCTGAACCTTGTTCTTATCATGCCCGGTGCAACTGCATTTACATTTATATGCTCCGGGGCCAGCTCAACAGCCAGAACCCTTGTCAACATCTCAACCCCGGCCTTGGCCACACAGTATATACCCATTCCCTTGCTGGCCTTCCGAGCTGCAATAGAGGATATATTAACAATCTTTCCCCCTCCAGCCTCTTTCATAAGCTTGGCTGCATAACTGCTGACAAGGAAAGCGCTCTTGAGATTTGTCTCAAGAATTTTATCCCATAAACCCTCATCAGCCTCTACAACAGAAGGTGTCAGGATGTTCGTACCCACATTATTTATGAGAATGTCTAACCTCCCAAACCGGTCATTTACAGCCTGAAACAGGGCCTTTACATGATCTGATTTACCGACGTTGGCACTCTGAGCCATCAGATCCAGACCAAGCTTGCGGAATTCCTCTATAGCCTCATCCAGGTTTTCCTTTTTTCTGCCACAAATGACAACCTTTGCACCCTTTTCTGCCATTGCTAAAGCAATATCCTTACCAAGGCCCCTGCTACCTCCAGTCACCAATGCAACCTTTCCTGATAAATCGATATCTTTTTCTGCCATGCTGTTCTCCTTTTTTCTGAAAAAAACTCCATTCAAAAAACCCTTTACTAATACTAACCAAAGAATCTACCATTCATGCAAGGAAAATTTATTTTCCCGATTGACTCGGAAACCCACCTTCCACTATATTTCTTTCACCAACTGCTTGTTTATAAAGGCTTGACATGAGTAATCTGTAGCCAAGGAGTATGTGATTCTCTTATGAAAATAGCACAATTCTACGATAAAGACCGTATTCGTTTGGGCATAATAGATGCTGACAGGCTTATACCCATTGACTTCCAGGGTGAAATGATAGATTTCATCAAAAATGGCTCAGATTATAAGCTCTCTGGTAGCTCTTTACCTCTAAGCAGTATTAAACTTGCTCCGCCTGTAACCAATCCATCCAAGATAGTGGCTATAGGCCTGAACTATATGGATCATATCCGGGAGAGCAAAGGAGAAGTTCCAGAATCTCCTCTGATCTTTGCAAAATTTCCAAGCAGTTTGATCGGGCATAATGACTGGATCACCTGGGATGAAAATCTTACCAAAAAGGTAGATTTTGAAGCAGAACTTGCTGTAATTATTGGAAAGACCATACATAATTGCCCGAAAAATGAGGTTATGAAAACAATTTTTGGATACACATGTGCCAATGATGTGAGCGCCAGGGATCTGCAATTTGGTGATGGACAATGGGTTAGGGGAAAATCTCTGGATACCTTCTGTCCTCTCGGTCCATGGATTGTAACATCCGATGATATACCTGATCCCCATTCCCTGAGTATAAGGTGCTGGCTTAATGGCCAGATCATGCAGGATAGTAATACAAGCATGATGATATTTAAGCTGCCTGAGCTTATCAGTCTTATATCAAAAAATTTTACCCTGATCCCTGGTGATATCATCCTAACCGGTACCCCCCATGGAGTTGGCACCTTTCGTGACCCTCCTATATATATGAAAGAAGGGGACGAGGTTGTTGTCGAGATAGAAAAGGTTGGGCGGCTTGTAAATATATGCCGTACAGTTTAAATAAGGCCAGCCTTTTTAACTCTCAAAGAGCTCTGTGGACTCAAGTGATTCAGCCTGTTAAATAACCTCCTAAGAAACTAAATTTTGAAAAGAGCATGGAGATGTCTTTTTTTACATCATGCCCTCTAACAGAGGGCCTCAGCGTGCCGCTTCAAACCCTGCGCACAAGCAACTTGTCATTGTCTTCTAGGGCCTTTGTCCGTGTGCGCTGGTTTGAAGCGGCCTACCGACTTGTCATTGTGAGGGCATGGTAAAAAAAGACATCTCCATGCTCAACGTATAGTTTCTTTCATGAATAACTCTGAAGTGAAGCTTTGGAGTCAGATGCTATTAATAGCTCAGATAAATTAACGAATTATAATACCATAGCCGCTATAATCTTATTGTAGAGAAAATTTTCACATTTAACAGGCCAGGGGGAGCGGATGGAAAATGATGGCATTAAAAGTTACATCATATATTCTTAAGAACAAAACCCTGATCATTCTTATCTGTATAATCGGCATATCGGCAGTTTCATATGGTATGCTTAAGGATAACAGGATAATCTTTATTATCGGGTTGGTGTTTGTTATCTGGGGCTACGTGCTTATTAGAAAAAAAATAAAAGCATCCATCCGTAACAATCCATAACATCGCCCCTAAAAAACCTGGCAAGGCTATATGAGTATTCTTCTTCGGATAAAGAGTCGGTGGTATGGTAACGGCGGTTATGGCGAGGTGCTCCGGATTGCACTTCCTCTGATTATAAGCACTGGTACATGGTCGGTTCAACACTTTGTGGATCGAATGTTTCTCACCTGGTACTCTCCGGAAGCGATTGCTGCAGCCATGCCTGCAGGCATCCTCAACTTCACAATAACCTGCATCTTTATCGGCACTGCCAGCTATGTCGGCATCTTTGTGGCACAGTATTACGGTGCAAGGCAGTATGAGCGATGTGGCCCCTCACTCTGGCAAGGTATCTATATTGCAATAATTGGAGGGGTGATTCTGGCCATGCTTATCCCTCTGTCCGGTTTAATATTTAGCTTTATCGGCCATGCGCCTGAGATACAGGAATGTGAACGAGTGTATTTTAAGATATTGTGCTGGGGTGCGGCACCTGCTATTGCCTCATCAGCAGTAGCGGCATTCTTTTCAGGTCTTGGCAAAACCCGGCCGGTAATGTGGGTAAGTATCTTTGTTACAGCAGTGAATTTGATGCTCGATTGGCTGCTCATATTCGGGCATTGGGGATTCCCTGAAATGGGCATTGCAGGCGCAGGTATTGCAACAGTGAGCGCCTTCTACTTTAGTACATTCGTCTACTTTATACTCATCTCGCGTTCCTTATATTCCAAAAAATATGCAACCATCAAGGGCTGGCGTTATGACCGGCAGCTCTTTGCACGGCTTATGAGATTCGGTTTCCCCAGTGGGGTGCACTTCTTTATAGGTATTGCAGGCTTTACCGTCTTTATCCTGCTGATTGGGAGACTTGGCACTGTTTCACTCGCTGCTACCAATATAGCCCTCAATATCAATACACTCGCCTTTATGCCGATGATTGGTTTAGGTATAGCCATATCCGTTCTTGTAGGCCAGCACCTGGGTGAAAACAGGCCCGAGCTTGCAGAACGCGCCACCTATTCAGCATTCCACCTTACATTTATCTATATGTCCTCTATAGCACTTCTTTACGTGATATGGCCTGATCTCTTCATGAAACCATTTGCAGCACGGTCAGATCCGACACGCTTTGTTCCCATTCGAGAGCTGACAGTCGTATTATTGCGCTTCGTGGCGCTCTACTCTGTATTTGATACAATGAACATCATCTTTGCATCGGCAATTAAGGGTGCAGGCGATACCCGCTTTGTAATGTTCATGATTGTGGCATTATCGATATCATTGCTAATCCTGCCAAGCTATGCAGCAATAGTATATCTTTCAATGGGGATATATTATGGTTGGACCTTTGTCACAGCATACATCATCGTGCTTGGATTTGTTTTCTTCTTCAGATTCCTCGGCGGGAAGTGGAAATCAATGCGGGTTATCGATGCAAGTGCTGTCGCTGTTCCTCCGACCTTTCCCGAATCCCCTACAGGCGAGTAGAAAGGATACCCCCTAATCACTGTATGTTCTTATTATTAGCTGCAAGAAGGTTTGACATAAATGCAGGGAGGTTTGTCCTAAACTATCGAAGGGAATTTGTCGCAAAATGTGTTGAAATCGGCAGGTGGTTTAATAAAAAATAAGAGGGAAAGGGTTTAAGATAAGCGATTATTTAATGCCGTTTAAAAGCCTATTAAATTGATCTTAAGCGCTTATTTAAGTGTTTTTGTTTGCCTGGCAATTATTCAAATAGCTTTTAAGGATATAGATCACCTGTAAATCTATAGTGCGCACTTCTTCCTCTGCCAGTTTTTCAACCTCTTTTAAGATTGAAGTATGCCTGCCAAATTCGATTGTGAGGGCCGTTTTAGGGCCATGTTGTGTTTTTTCGATCTTAACCTTATCATTAGTTTCATTTTTCTTTTTAGATGGGCCAGGGGCCTTCTTTTTGTCTCCCCTATCCTTCCACGCTTGCTTTCCAATGCAACTTGCACATAAAGGGCTGCTGGGTTGTATAGTGGGCTTTTCGCCGCACTTCTCACAGATCCGTGTATTTTTCTTTTTCTCGGCGATTTTCGGCTCCTTTTTTACCTCATCAGGCATGAAAGAGGGGCAGTTCTCGCATTTAAAGGTTTTCCAGTCTTTTTTTGCAGCAAGGTCTAAACATTCGTCATAATGCTCACAATTTAACTTCCTTTCACCTTTCCCTCTCACAGGATTCATGGCCATTTCTGTTTTCTCCAAAGGCTGATTCCTGGCCCCCTGGTCACATTCAACGCAACTCAAGAAGGGTATAGACATAAAACGCCGTCTTTCTTGGTTTGCTTTTTGTCTCTTTAAACATACCTCAATCCGCAGCCTGCAATGCTCTCTCTCACAGTAAAAATATTCAGGTCCGTTAAGGATTTCATCTACTTGACTCATTTAGTGTTAAGCCCTTGATAGCGGCACTCAATAAATCGATCCCTTTAACCTTTTTTCGGCCTTGTTTTCATACCTGCTTTCTCATAGGTAAAATGAGGATTTTGGCGTATATTAGTTAGAGCGGCTCAAAGGGCCGTTGGTGGGTAATATACGCCGGGTATCCTCAAAGCCTTGAGGCATCCCCGCCAAGAATCTATTTTTACCAAGGATTACGCAATGGAGGCAATTTGTAAACTTTCTCAAGTTCCAGCATGTGCCAAGCAGCAAACTCATCCTCTGTCAGTAAAGCGCATCCCTCGATGTCAACCTTGCCGGTAAATCGGGCTACTACCGTCTTCCAGCCATCAACAAATTTCGACCAACGGCATCCCCCAGGATAGGGCATCGGCTTACCTGTATCAAAATAAAACCACCTCTCCTGCGGACTCAACTCCTTATCTATCGTCTCTTTGAGCTTTTCTATTTGCTTCCTGATCCCCTCAACGGTCTTCTCAATTTTCTCCTTTTTTACCCCAACCGGCAACTCCTTAATAATATCTTCTATATCCTCAGATGAGGCCAGCGATACCGTCATAAGATGAAGTTTACTAGAAATAACACCAAAGGAATGTAGACCTCCAATAACGGGGCAGTCCCTCCTTTGAGCCTCAAGAAGATGGTTTTTTAAAAGCTCTAAGAAATCCCGCCTCACCTGCTCTACGCCCGCCTCGAACATCGCCCGAAGCTCGTCTCTGTCGATCAGGGATTTTTGGGTTGCCGTGATTTTCCCTTGCAACTCTTCAATCTCTCGCCTTGTTTTTTGATCGCGTACAAAGTCCTTAACCCAGGAGTAGCCCTCGACATCTAAGCGATACCGCCTCTTGAAACTTACCTGACCACCTGATTTCAAGACTTCTGCTATGGCCCTGTCAAAATCCAATTCCATGATACACCTCCTTTTGTTTATGTGAATAGCCTTTGAAGAGTTCCCTCCAGTTCGAAAAAGGCTATTCAGTTCCATATTGTTTTAAATCTTCCTCGCTGTTATCAAATTGCGAGGCAATCGTAAGGGCCGCCTCGGTAGCGCCCTCAGACCGATCAACAGACTCTATTCTTGATTCCGAGGAAAAATCTCCGAGGCCATACCTCCTAATGTCCTCTTCACTATTGCCCAGTTGTTTTGCTACACGCAAAACAGCGCCTTCGTCTTCCGTCTCAGATTGCGCTTCGGATTCGGCAAAAGCCTCTTTGCAAACACACTCTCTGATGTCCGCCACATCCACGTTCATAAGCTTTGCCACCTGTAAGGTAGCCTCATCTATAACGACTTGACATACCAGATCGGTGCGCGTCCCAACAATCATTTGTAACTCTTCCATTGTTCTCACCTCCTCTCAAATTAAAGGGTGGCTGCCTTTAGTGTTAGAGGGGCCTAAAAACCCCCTTGGGGGCTAAAGACAGCCTGTCGGAGACATGCCCCCCCAAGCTCTTTAATTACTCGTAAAACAAAAGGGGTTACATGGTTATCCACGCAACCCCCTCTAGTTGCCCCTCATTTTTTTAAATGCCCTGGCAGGGCGGGGAGGGACCCGCTTTTTCAGGAATTACCCTAGCCAGGGCAGATTTTAGCTTAATAAAGAATGCTCTTTAAACGAATAATATCCATCATCGCTGATTATGATATGATCTAAGAATCCCAATCCTAAAATTTTTGAACCCCTTTCAATTTGATATGTGAGATTTATATCTTCTTTAGAAGGCGGTGCACAGTCCCCACCTGGATGATTATGAACTATAATAAAAGTTGAGGCGCCTACTACAAGAAGTCTTTTAAATAAAATTCTATAATCTACAAGGCATTGATCTATCCCACCAATAAATAGGCACTCATGATAAATCTCTTTATTCCTACCATTAAAACCTATAGACCAAAAGCTCTCTTGATCTGCCTTTGCAAGCTCTTTCATTCTTTCATAGATAACTTGAGGACAATTTATCTGCCTTTTATCTATAGGGGCTTCTTTCACGTAAAATACAAAAGTTTTTGGTTTCATTTTTCTCCTTTTGTTTTTTGAATTTTGGGTTATAATACTTGTGGTCCCGGACTCCGGTGGTAGCACATCGGAGAGGCATCTCTTGCCTGAAACCGGGGCCATTTTTTTACTCAAACCCGCTCACCTCCTTCCTTTGTTTAGGTTTTCGATCTGCCATACTCTTTAATCCGCCCTGTTAAGAGCTATTAGTTTCTATTTTATGAACTATTCGTCATTTGATACATTGCAACCGTTGGGACATTTCCAGTATCCCCTTGGTAATCTTCCGCCTGGTTGTATATTTGGTGACCAGTATTGGCCGCACTTATCGCATCTGAGCATAGTTCTCCTGATATCTGTTATGGTAACTCCAACCTTTTTCAGCTCTTTTTCTGTAAATTCCGCGGGTCTCTTCATTATTCCCTCCTTTGTAAATTTGGCCTTCGCACCGGCTAAATTATTAAGTCCATAAGGTTATGATCTATAGACCTTCAATACTATTCACCTCCTTCCTTTGTTTAGGTTTTCGATCTGCCATACTCTTTAATCCCTGAATAACCTTGATTCCTTCTTGTTTGGTTCTTATCCCCTCCCTTTTTATGATTCTCCTGAGAAAACCCTTGAGACGCTCCGGGTTGTCCTGCCAGCCTAATTGTTTTTCCAGGTATTTGATAAACTGCACCTGATCACAGGTAACCAATTCAACCACATTGGGCGGCAAGTCCCTCCGGGGCTTTCTCTTTTTCTTTATCCTTGCCCCGGCCTCGATCAGGCTATCAATTACCTCCGCTGCCTCCGAAACAGATAGGGCTTTTATTGATTTCTTGCCGGTGATTCCAAAGACAAACTCATGGAGCCGGTCACTGTCCATGCCCAGTTGTCGGCCTACGGTCCATATCGCTTTAAGCTGTTTTTCGGTAATCATGGCAATCCCTCTTTGGGGTTGACTTTTCTAGCTCCCTTTTCGATATCTATCGGCTAAGATCACCGCGAGTGAGTTAATGAATGCCTGAAAGGATCTCACTAAATCCTTCACATCTCCTCTGGCGTAATCTGGCAGATAGTCTCCATGCGCTAAGATTCGATATATCGAACTCCTATACAGGCCACTGAGCTCTTCTACAATTTCCACCCTCAAGCCTTTGCCTTTTATTAACTCCCGAATGGCCTGATTTCTGTTTATTTTAAAAGGATTAGTCTTCTGAATATTCCTTTTCGTCTCTTCATCAAGCCGCTCCCAGACAGCCTGCGCTTCAGGAGATAGCCTTGTGTTTTCAATGTTCATCTTCTAATTACCCCTTTCTAACTGTTAAAAATCCCTCATCCGTTTGAGTCCTTCAAGTAACTTAAACGTGATCTCACTCCCATCAATTTCATGAAACTCGACAGCCTTTTTTAATAAACCAATCATGACCCTTAGCTTTCCCGGCTCCTGGGCGACCTGATAAAGAAAATCAATGCAGCCTTTTGGTAGGCCAGGACAGATCGAGTTGGTAACGATCTTAACATCCTGATAGTTTATCTCGCTCACGCTCCTTCTGATTGTAATGCGGCTCAAAATTTGATCCCAATCGTACCGAGTATCGCCGCGCATTTGCGAATAGAGCCGAGGCGTTCCTAAATAGGTAAAACCCACGCCGGTCGCATCGTAGATGGTTCGGAGCACCTCAAAGGTCTCCCATTTCATAAACTGAGCCTCGTCGACGATAACAAGCCGCTTTGAACCTCTCAGTTTATAGGTTACATGCCACATGATATCGTCGAGCGCTATATTTGAGCTCGAAGCCCCTAAATCATTTGCCAGCGCGCGAAGGATTGCAGAAAACGACCGACGCGTCGGGCTTGCGGTCAGTAGAATGGTAGATGGATTCCTCCGTTGGTATTCGATAGCGGTTTCGGTTTTTGAAGTCCCGGAGGGGCTAATTTGGGCTCCCATCTCTCCATCTTCGTCACAACTCTGAAAAACTTCCCAGATCACCTCCGAAGCCGAGATCCAACAAAATTCTTGATCTTTCGATTTTAAACCATGCCCTTCCTTACGATCCAGGAGTTTGCTAATATCCTTCTCAATTAACCTGAGATCGCCTTCATACCTGAAATTGAGATATTGGCCTATTATAGTGTAGCTCCTATTTAGCATGGGCGCGAGCTTGCGAAGCGAGATTCCGCTTTTCTCCTTCCACATGACAAAGCGTTTATGAAGCTCTTCATCATAAATCAGCTCGTCAACTTCTGAAGGTTTTTTCATTTCCAAGCTTGTCGTAAACAATCGTGAGGGTTCGCTCATTGGTCCTCCTCTAATCTTCGTCGTCATACATTGTTAATCGCTCCCTTGGAATGAGCCGTAGTCGTGGTTTTGGGGTCTCTTCCTTGGTACGTTTTTTGGCCAGGGCCGACATGTATCTATCCCACATCGACGGCTTGTTAGCGACGGCTGCCACCTGCTCCTGGTCTTCCTTAATCTCCTGATTTTGCAGCCCTTCTAATACATCTTTAGCAAGCCTTTCCCGTTTATGGAGGCTTCGTACTTTGCTATCAACTGGCCTTATATCGCGAGCTCTTAATTTTTCTTTTTCATCCAATTCCACAGCAAATTTCAGAGGATCATCAATTACGCCTTCATGTTCAATAACAGCCTTACGCCATTTGGTGATTCTTTTTCGTATGCGCGTTGCGGTCTTGACTGATTCCAGGGTAATGCCGTCCCTATAATGAGAGGGAGTTTCTAAAGAAGCAAATTCAAAAAGCTTACCATTATAAATGATGGCCGCTCTTCGTATATCTTTTGGGGCTCGCCTTACTTCTACCCTTTCACCTGCAAGCTTCCAAAGCTCCTCACCACGATATATCAAGCCTTTTATGCTGACCGTTGAGTCTTTTACTAGAGCATAATTCTGGTCCATAAGGAGATATGCCAAGATGTCCTGGGAGGGAATTATGGGGATGTAGTTTTCATAAAAGGAATCAGGCGATTTGCCGGTAGTTGAATGTGGCCGGGCGTTTCTTTCCTTAATGACTCTGTTAATCTCATTTTCAAGTTCCTCAAGGGAAAGGAGTTTCCCGGATTTGATCTCTTGCTCAAGTTTTTTGGGGCGTGTTTTTACAGAGTGGCCACGATAGCCGGATAAATGCCTGAGCCGCTGTGTAAAGATTTTAAAATTTGGCTCAATGATTTTTTCTCTTGCGTTATATGCGCTCGCAAAAAAGATTTCACAGCCGAGATCTCGGAAAATGCCTGGAATAGTCGTCTCTTCTATATCCTTAAAGAGGCTAACAACTTTACCTGTTCTGAGTTTTCCTCCCGCAATCATATAACTTTTGTACGGCTTTCCACGGTCTACGTAGATTGTCTGCGGAGTTCCGTGGATACTGACAGCATAAACAAAAGATTGCGCAATAGTCCATGAATCATGAATCGGTGTTAAAATCCATCCTACGAATTTGCGTGAGCGGGCATCCAAAAAAGCGGTGAACCAGGGGAAAATAGGCTTATCTCTAAAAAGAACAGCCAGATCAATCTGTTTGCTATCAGCGATCCAACATTCATTTAATTTTACTTTTGACCAATCACGCCGTACATGGGGGCTGTAGAGGCGATTCCATTCCTCCTTATTTCGGATTAGAAGCTGTTGGGATTTTGTCCATTTTGAATTGATGAAATCTGCTATTGTGCGATAGGCAGGGAGTTTCTCACGTTTATCTCTGAACTCCTTTACTAAATCCTCGAAAACTACTTTTGCAGGGGGGCCAAACGGAATTAGATATTTACTTTCAATAAACTTAGCCATTTCCTGATCAATAAGCTTTTCTTGATTGCCAGGACTCCAGGCTGGAACAAGAGCATAGTAACCGCCGCTTTTATACGCCTCTGTCCAGCGATCAAGGGTCCGGTAATTGATGTTATGTGATTTTCCAAAATGCCTCTTCACCACTAATAATTTACCTTTGGGTGCATTTTTCGTTGCGTTAAGGTATTCCCTAACTATAACTTGCCTCTTGTCCACCACCCTCTTCCGCCACGGTTTAAGCTCTGAGAATTCACTATTTTCGGGCTTCTTTTCCTCAGAAGGCAATAAGCCACGATCCCTTAAGAACTTTTCCTGTTCCTCGGCAGTGCTGAGTTGACTATAATAAATGTTGACTTCAGGATGATTCTTTCTATACTTACTTTTCCCCGTGCCTTTGACCGCAGAAACTTTCCCTTTCTGAATCCAGTTCTTTATCGTTCTCGGAGTAACACCTTCATATTCTGCGAATTTATTGATCCCAAGATATCTGTTAGTAGCGCGCATAATAAACTGTATTACTTTTTAATAGCTATTCGAAAAAAGATTGTATATCATGATCTCTAAATCACTATTCTGAGCCGGATTGGCTGCCCCAGAGTTTATCATAATCGTTCCTTAGGGCTAGTGCGATCACCTTTTTGGCTCTCTGGGATGGGATGTGGCCATTGATTACATTTGAAATGTGACAGCGTTTATAGCCTGTGATTTCGGCAAGTTTTGTGACTGTAAAATCCTGATCTATCATGGCTTTTTTGACTTCCTTGAAGATCATAAACTTTCTCCTTATTAAAATATTGTTTTTTTTAAAACAAAATATGTGTATTGTCAACATAGAAATGTCTATAATAGGCATTTTTTTAAATATATAGTCGTTTTATGAGTGAATTATCCAATAGAATTAGGAAGCTTAGGCGAAAAAGGAGGCTTTCACAGCAAATTTTCGCTAAGGCTCTCGGTGTTAGTAGGAGTCATATTTCTACTATTGAAACTGGAGCTGCAAGACCATCAAAACAACTCATTAAGAGTATATGCCGAGAGTTTGGGGTTAGGGAAGAATGGCTTCTGGAAGGTAAAAGACAGCTTGGCGAAACTGATGGGGTTTCGAATGATGAGGCTGAGGATTTTGAATTAGATACCCGAAATATAAGTAACACAGGTCTTTACAATATCTTAGACGTGTATTGCGAAATAATCCTTAGAATGACAGAATCGTTGTGGGAGTATAGCTTTGCCTTTAGAGAAATCGGTAAGCCAGACGCAAGGCTATTGGAGATCAAAGCGGAACTAGATGGTTCATTAGCTTCACTAAGACGCAGGCTTGAATGGTTTTTTAATATATTAGAGAACCAAGAGCACATAAAATTTAAATCGCCTGAGGAAATTAGAGAATTACTAATAAAACAGAAAAGCTCATTAAAAAAGAAGTTAGATGAAAATAAGCAGATTGAATAAATAACTGGCACTTTTAAATACAGTATTTATGAGCTTAAGAAGGGAAGGACTCTTTTTTAAAGGATAGTTTATAACTAATGTAATTACTTCCCTCAGCTTCCCTCAGTTATTTTTTTTACTTTACTGCTTTTCTTAATCATTCCAGATTGTTAAATGGTTTCCCTCAGTTTTTTTCGTTTCCCCTTAAAACTTTCCCTCAGTTCTGGGTAAATTGCAAGAAGGTTTGTCCAAAACTCACCTTTTTTCAAATGTCATGATTAAAATTTATCCCCTATTATCAACCCTTTAAACACTTCCTGAACACTTTTTAAAAAAGCATCATAAAAGTATCATTCTGGTAGCAAATTTGTCTAAATACTACTATTTAGGACAAACCTCAAAATACAAAAACATAACTTATTTTATTAATAAATACCGCTATTTACCACTTAATCCCGCGTAAACCCGCGAAAACAATATAAGACAAACCCCCCCTCCCTTAATACTTATCATCTCCCCATCACTGTCACCCACCTCTTTTTTAAGCATTTTGAGGATACTACATATTGAAGAAAAGAAAGGCAAATTACCATATCTTGTGATTTTTGCTTGACAATTCATTTTTAACGTAGTATTAAGATGGAAATAAAGCATTTAATCATTTTTTAAGACTTACTAAATTTCCCCTCTTTATCCATATTCTTTTTCCTAAACACTCCTCCAAAGGGCGGGTCGCTTCCGTACCCATAGCACACGGGAGGGGAGGGAAAGATTAGATCAACAATGGACGAAGCTTCATTTATAAAATCAATTTCGGTGGATCCGGTCTGCTGGCTATTCATCGTTGCAATGTTTATGATTCTGCCTGTTCTCCGCCATTATGAGGGCCAAAGGCAAACCGAGCCTGGGGTCGAAAAATTGATATCCTCCAAACAGGTGACCGTTTCCGATACCGATCTGGCCGAACAGACTGTACAGATGCAACCCAAACCGGAATCCGGCTTAGGCAGTATCCTAAATGAATCTACCGGGGTTAAGATTCCCTCATCTTTGCCTGAGGAGCGTCCAGTTAGTGCCCAGGGAAGTGGCTCGTCATCAGTCCATGTCAAGAAAGGGGAACATCTGCTACACCCGATTATTCTTCAAGCTTCAAATCGCTATCAGGTTGATTCAGCCCTCATAAAGGCTATTATTTTAGCAGAGTCCAATTACAATCCCAAAGCGATTTCCAAAAAAGGTGCAAAGGGACTTATGCAGTTGATGCCTAAGACTGCCGAAGCCCTGGGTGTAGCAGATAGCTTCAACCCCGAGCACAATATTAATGCCGGTGTCAGGTACTTTAAAAAGCTTCTGAATCAATTTAACGGAGATGTCGAGCTGGCTCTTGCAGCCTATAATGCAGGGAGCAGGGAAGTCCGAAAATATCAGGGTGTCCCACCTTTCAAGGCCACGCAGTACTATATAAAAAAGGTTTTTAAGTATCGTCAATACTACAAGGAAAATACAGAATCGTAAAGGGGCAGGGTTATATGGACATCTTTTTTATTAAGTATGACAGCTGCTAAATCCTTCTTGCCCTCTTCCTCAACTATGGCCAGCGCTTAGATCGAAATGCCACCAAGCCTGATTTTATCCTTGAGACTGCATGAGAATATAGGTGATCTCTTCTCTTGTGGGAAGTGAGTCTTGAGCCCCTTTCCGCGTTACAGTCTTAGCACCGGCGGCGTTTGCAAAACAGATGGCCTTATGCATGGGCCGTCTCTCGGCCAAGGCCAAAGCCAAAGCACCGTTGAAGGCATCTCCCGCTGCCGTAGAATCCACAGCCTCCACAGGGTAAGAATGAAAGACTTGCACGTGATCTCTTTGAACCCAGCAGGCCCCCCTTTCCCCAAGCGTCACAATCACCTGTCCGACACCGGATTCGAGAAGCTTATTGGCAGCCCAAGTGGCCTCGTTCAGATCCTCAACACCGATTCCGGTGAGGGTACCGGCCTCCACCTCATTGGGGGTGAGAGTATCAACGAGAGAGAGAATCTCTTCTGGTAGGGGACAGGCCGGTGCAGGGTTCAAAATGGTAACAAGACCATGGGCCCTGGCCAACCGCAATGCCTCCCGGACTGTGAGAGGGGGTACTTCAAGTTGGATTAAAAGCACTTCGCCCCATGAAATGTCCGCCTCAGCATGGTGGATGTCCTCTTTCGTTAAATGTCGGTTGCTACCCGGAGCGACAGCAATAGTATTCTTGCCCGTTCGATCCACCATGATCAGGGCAACACCTGAATTATGGGATTCGTCTCTCAGAATCCCCTCAGAAGTGAGCCCGAGGGCCTCGAGGTTTTTTATGATAGCATCTCCGTTTTTATCACGGCCCACCTTTGCCAGGAATCTCACTTCAGCACCGGCTTTATAGGCAGCCACGGCCTGATTGGCTCCCTTTCCGCCAAAGGATGTATAGAATTCATCTCCGGATACCGTCTCCCCCAATTGAGGCAAACGCTCTACCCTAACTGTAAGATCAACATTTGCCGAACCGATCACGACTACCTTCGGCATAAGCGCTCCTTAAAGAATGATAAAAACAATTTAGTGTCCACCTCCAGAGCCACTTGGATGTTGGGTGGCTGCTCCAGATCATTCCGGATTGGTCGAAGATCGGCAATGGTCATCCCCTGGGTGATACATGCCTGTGTCTCGACTTCTACATGAAGGAGAGTAGTCTTGACCATGTAAGGGTCGATGGCTACACCAACTGCTAAAGGGTCATGGAGGAGGATTGCTTCCACCCCTTGCACCTGCCTCATGTACTCCACGACTTTTGATGTGGCGTCACAGAGAAAACTGCCTAATGGTTCTTCCATGGCCTGAGCGAGATTTTCGATTTCCATCGGTCTCAAGCAGACTTTCTCTGTCACATCCAGGGGAACCAGTTTGATGGGAAGTCCCGATTTAAATACACGCTGTGCGGCGTATGGATCCATGAATATATTGAACTCCGCCGCTGGGGTGATATTTCCAGGGACCCCGATCGCCCCGCCCATGATAACGACTTCTCGCAGACGCTTCACACGCTTTGCGTCTGTCAGAAGGGCCTCTGCCAGGTTCGTTAACGGCCCCAGGGAGATGAGAGTCAGTTCATCAGGGTAACGCTTTAGAAGATCCAGCAGGACTTCTGTGGCATCTGGTAGATCCCGAGGCAGCTTTGGATAGAGGTATCTGGTGCTTCCATCCGGGTTTTTAAAGCGATTCAATTCCCCCAGACCATCCGAGCCATGGACTGACTGAGCCATGATACGCCTCTTCCCTGAAGATCGCGCCCTCCCTCTGGCTAAGATCGGCGGTGGCTTGGGACCAAAAAGGTCGAGGAGCAAGTAGGCATTCTTTGTCGCCTGCTCCAGTGGGACATTTCCGCTCACTGTGGTAATGGCCTCAACCTGAAGCTCGGGCGAACGGAGGGCAAGAATAAGCGCCAAGGCATCATCCACCCCGGGGTCAGTATCAATAATCACACGCTTTGCCATGACAAAAATGATAAATAATAGGGTTCTGCTTATCAAATGGGGTGACAAACCATAATTTAACTAAATACTGGAATAAGCAAACAGTTTTTATATATTTTCTGGTTAGCACCTCCTGCAATTGTTGTCAACGCAGACCTATCCTGGTTTCCTTTTGGCTCTGCACTCACACCATTGCCCAATAGCAGTTGAAAACATTCTTCAGGCATCAGCTTCAAATGCCTTTCCTCCTACCATCTGGATTTAAAAAGCCACTTACAGGATTTGATTGAAAAGATATGTTTTTATTTTTTTTTTATTGACAATGAGAATATCTTAAGGCATAAAGCAAAATTCTCCATTTCATTGATTCCTAAAAGAACTAATATATATGTCCGTATAAAATAAAAGTGAATAGCTCTTATTTTAAAATTTTAAAGAAAGGATGTGGTTATCATGGTTTGTACAACTGTAAGGAATGGGTTTGATTGCATCTTTATGAGCAAAAGAGGATGCCAGTTTAATGGAGGTAGTTGTCACCCTGTTGTTGATCAGTGTGATGGCTGCCAGAGGATAATTGAAATCCCTACCGGAAAATACTGCATGAGTTTCCCTGAACCTGATATCAAATGGAAAACCGGGATCTGCAACATGGCCACCCATGTAACGATCAACAATAAAAAGGGAAACATCAAAGTAAACCCCCTGAAGGCCTCAAAAAGGTCCCTTTAGTAAATCCCTGGATCAGGAACCCTTTTCAATGATAAAAGGAGATATTAACCCTGTTTTGGTTAATCCACTGAGAGAGTTTTCTCCTAACCCATACCTTGAATAGAAACCTGGTCCTGGGAACTAATATTATAAGCCCGGCTATATCGGTTAGAAATCCGGGAGTGAGAAGTACTATGCCGGCTAAAAATATCAATAAGGCATCGAGCATCTCACTGGCAGGCATCTCTCCCCTGTTTAATCTCTCCCTTACCCTAAATATAGTTTGTAGGCCTTGATACCTGGCGAGAAGGGCCCCAAGAAAACCTGTCAGAATAACAATCATTAGAGTGTTAAACGCCCCAATATAAGACCCTATCTTTATAAGTATGTAAATTTCCAGAAACGGAACAAGAGTGAAGGCAAGAAAAAGTTTTAAGAACATAGGTTTTCTACAATTATTAATTATTAATGACCTGTCCCGCTACCTTACAGTCAAGGTGTAAGTGGAATGACACATCTACCGTTTCAGCAAGACCCGGCTCAATGGATGAAAAAAATACGCCTCCTGACAGTTGAAACTGGGAGCATTCAAAATGGTATCTTTCACGATGCCTCAGGAGGGTGAGGAGTCCTTCACCTGTCCTTTTTATATGATAAGGGTATCATAAAATTTTACTTTTGATCTGTGGGAAGATTTTTTGAATAATCCCCCTTTTGAAAGATCTTATCCAGCCCGGAGGCACTTCTGATATGGATATCCTGTTGTGGAAAGGCAATTTCTATGCCATTTTTCTTGAATTCCTCATCAATTCTGAACCTGAGTTCTGTTGGTGCGGCTAACCAGAACTCGGGCGATGTAATCCAGAACCTAATCCTGAAAATAAGTGCACTGTCAGCAAAATCAGTGAAATCTACCCTGGGGGCGGGATCATTCATTATCTCAGGCATATCATTAACAATCTGTAACAGAATTGCATGCACCTTCTGAACATCCGAGCCATAAGCCACGCCTACATCCACCTGGCGTCTGACTTTCGGGTCCTTAAAAGACCAGTTTGTAACCTTGCTTGAAATCATCTCAGAGTTGGGGATAATCAGGGAGGCATTATCAAAGGTCTGGATAATGGTAGTCCTGATATTAATCCTGTTTACTGTCCCCCAATCATCCCCAATCTGGACCATATCACCTACCTGGATAGAGGTATCAAAGAGAAGGATTATCCCGCTTACAAAATTATTGACAACATTCTGTAAACCAAAGCCAATCCCAATTCCAAGGGCACCTGCCATAAAGGCCAAGGATGAAAGATTAATTCCTAATATATTTATCCCTGTATAGATAGCCAAAATCCAGAAGGTATAAATCACAATATTTACAAATGATGCCCTTGCCCCAATATCCAGCCTGGTTCGAGGAAGAATTCTGTTCTGTAATGCGTCCCTTATGATCCTGGATACAAAAATGAAAAAAACAAGAAAAATAACGAGATAGGCTATATTTATTATGGTGACTTTTGTCCCGCCGATACTGATACCGCTATCAAGCCAGGAAACATACTTACTAAAACGGGTCCCCATTAAGAAATCAAGGGATAAGGGGAGTGCGATAAAAAAAATCAGAATTAAAAATAATACTTTTATGGAGGACTTAGATCTTGCTCTCATTTTTACTCCTTCCCGTGCCCTTTAAAAAAACAATGGTTGAACCCCAGCTTGAGGGGCCTGGATCCTGTTTGAAGGATAGGACCAGAGGATGCCTCTTTAGGGCAACCTCCACTGTACGACGCAAAACACCCCTGCCCTTCCCGTGAATTATCTTGACTTCCACTATACCTTTCTGGGAGCAGACATTGAGGTATTCATCCACAACTTCAGATGCTTCCTTTGGTGCAAAGGTATGGAGGTCTATCACACCGTTAATTGGGATTTGCACAGGTGAGTTGGACATCGAAATTAGCCTCGCTTTGCTCCGCAATTGGAATGTTGGAATACTGGAATAATGGATTATTGGGATTATATTGCATCTGGTTGAATAATATCATCATTTATGAGATAAATGAGTCATGGATCGAAAAAACATTAATAGAGGTTTTAAAAAACTTCGTGTAGGGCCTACGCCCCGGAGGGCAAGACACCGTTTCCCTATACATCATGGCCTCCAAAATTTTTACGAACTTTCCTTTTGAGTTCAAGAAAGTCGCTGCAAATAGCATTGATGCCGCCCATAGCATATCAAGGAACATCTCAGAAGGTTATTGTCGGCGTAGCCTAAAAGATTATTTGAATCATCTAAATATTGCCCTTGGTTCCTGTGGGGAATTTCATTCTTGCTATTATAGTTTCAAACAATCCTACCAAATCACAGAGGAGGAATATGAACAATTAGACGAGCTCCACTATAAAGTTGAAAATGAATTAATTAAACGTCTCGGAATTTCTACAACTTATTGAAATGACAGTATTTTTAATGGAACATGTTTCATGTAGGCCAGATGGAATAATGGAATGGTGGAATATTGGAATGTTGATTTGACTAAAGAAGTTGCTCATTTATTAACCTCCTTGTCAAGGAAAATTTTTTCAATCGATCAATTTTCTGCAAGGTTGTTTACCCATTATTCCATCACTCCAGTATTCCAATACTCCAATTGTGAGCGAAGCGAACTAAGTTCACTGATTGAATCTCTTCAAAAAAAGCGAGCAGGTGGAGAGTGGGAAGAGAATCTTCAAACCAAATAAGCTTATGCTCATCCTGCCCCTCGCATTCGCTAGCATATCGCAGCCATACTTACTACACATTGGCTTAAACTCTTATCAGGAGTCACAATTGTTTACTCAAGAAGCCCTTCTTCGCTGTTATATCGAGTTGAGAAAACAGCGGCAACGCCGGAAAAGATATTACAGTTGGTAAATACATAATCCGCCACCTCAAGTCTTCTTTGATGACTTAGGCTATTAAATTTCACCAGTAATATCTCAGGATCCTTTATCATTGATAAGGTATCCCATATCTCCTTTGCGCTCATATCTTCATTCATATCCATGCCTTCTTCTTCGGCCTCCCCTTCAAATAGCCCCTTTGATCTATCTAATAAGGTATCAAGTTCTTCCTTAATCCGCGAAACCTCTTCTTGTAAAATTTTATAGGAGCTGCATTTAGGTATAAGCAAAACCGATCCACTCGAATTTGACCCTTCACCATTAGCTATATCAATATTTACCGACACCCCAACCTTCGAATTTTTCTCGTCAACTCCCTCTTCTATTTCCAATTTAAGTTTGTCTTTCATATTATTATGCTCAGATAATAAATAAACTACTTATTATTAATTTTTATGTAAATTAGGGGTATTTCGTCAAGTAGATTAAATTTTTAAAATCATTTTTGTAAAAGGAAAAGGAAAGGAAAAAAGAAAAGGGGTCATCCATTGAGACCTTTGAAAAATTATCTTACAAGTCATTGCGAGGAGCGAAGCGACGTGGCAATCTTTCATATTTTTAATGAGTTAGAGATTGCTTCACATTCGTTCGCAATGACAGAGCGGCCATTTTTCAAAGGTCATCCATTAAAGGGCAGGTCCCCAGAGGAATAGTTACACCCAGTACGATCATCCTGACCTACGGGGCATGCGGGGCAAGCAAGGAAAAAAGGCCTCCTTTTTTGCTTGAGGCGATTATTTTCTCCTGAATTTTTATTGGCTTACAATTGTTATCCTTCCTTCAAGAACAGGAGTAAGAGGCGTATTTTCCTGAATATAGCGTATTAATACATCGGCATCAATTACAGTTGTATAATCTTTAGTAACAGATTCATTGCGGAAAAAATAATACCCGTCCCCACCGCCGGCTAACCAACTGCTTATAAGGATTGTATAAGTTGCATCGTCTTCTAAGGTATTCCAATCTCCGTTTTCCAGAACTTCCACATTGGTTACGCGATTACCTGGATTTACTATTTCGGTAACATCTTTTCCGTCATACACCGCACAGAAAGGTTCTCCGGAAGTGTCATAAGTAATTTTTAATCCGCTAACTTGTAGAAATCCACCGGAAGGGGTGCGAGTTGCATTAGGATCCGAGCAGTCATCTCCTTCTACTGTGATTGAGGAAGCAGATATTTCCAGAACTTGCCTGAGCTCAGTTCCTGGGAGCTGAACTTTTACTATTTCATTACGAAAGGGCAAAATCTCATTTACTGTCAGGTAAGTTAAATCTCCAGCAGGATATATTTTATCGCCTCGTATTGCACCTCCGTTAATTAACGCTATATCGGCATCGTCAAACCAATAAAGCATTGCATCGGCAATCATATTGCCAAGTACTGATTCCTCGCCGCGTACTACCGATTTTGTAGCATCAAGATCAACCGTGCTTCTGCCGATAACTTCTCCCAAACCTTCTTCATAGGTACTCATATATCGAGCCATCAGGGTTTGAATTTCGTAATTTGTTCCCACGCTGGAGTCTAACAAGACTAATTCCCAATCAGGGGATTTAATCTGGCCGTCTTCATAGGTGAATCTGAGAATGCCTAAATATTGAGCACCGGCTCCGTCATTAATAATAATCGTATTGTTCACAGTTTCATAAACATAGGTGTGACTATGGCCGCCGACAATTATGTCAATACCTTTAACATTCTGGGCAAGTATTCTGTCATCATCTTCACCGATATGAGTTAAGGCAATAATAAGATCACAATTGACAGACTCTAATTCATTAACCATATTCTGAGCCACAGAAATATAATCTTCATTGACTTCTATTCCCGGACCTGGATTGCAAACTCGCAGAAAATCCGGTGTCATTAATCCAAAGATACCAACCTTAACCCCTTTGATTTCTTTGATATGAGTAGATGTAATTATTGAGCTAAGTTCCTGGTCATCAAAATTCAAATTAGCACAAACTATAGGAAAGCCAGCACTGGCTATGGCAGTTTTATACAAATCAGCTCCGAAATCAAATTCATGATTGCCTGGACATACTATGTCATAACCAGCTAAATTCATGCCCTTTATTTCAGGCTCTCCTTTCAGTAAAGAAAAAAGAGGGCCGAATAAATCATCACCGGTACTGACTAAAAGAGATGCGTCCGCTTCATTACGCATTGTCCGGGCGGCAGCAGCAATACGTTCAAATCCACCGACTGAAATATCTTCATCATCAATTTTGGCTTCGTAAGGCACAATATTGCTTTGAATATCAGCGGTAGCCATTATTGTAAAATTAACAGAATGGTTGCTGCTACTACAACCGGCAATGAAAAACGAAAAGAGCAATGAAAAAGCAAAAAAGATACGGAAAAAAGATTTGATCCAGTACATGGTAATATATCTTATGCCCCCTTTTCTTCATCATACCCGGGGAGGCTATTGTTGTTTTTCAATCTCCTGCCTCTGCATGACATCCAGGTACGTGTCCATTTCCTCTAAACTCTTAAAGACACGTATGTCAGGCAGTGCATTGATGATGTCAAAAACTTTTTTTATCTGTGGTTTAAGGTTTGCCATCATGAATGATCCATTGATTTCTTTAAGTGCTTTTTTTGCTTTAAATACCACTCTCAAACCAGCACTGCTTATATAATCCAACCTGCTCAAATCAAATATCAAAACCTTTGTCGAAGCAGCAAAGAGTGGGTTTAGTTTCTCTTCGAGCATAAGATATGTGTTTGAGTCAAGATGCCCCTCCGGCATAACCATATAAACACCTTTCCCCCTTTCCTTCACATCAACCTTAAGCTGCATAGCTGCCTCCTTCATTTTAAATCTAAAAAATCTTGTAAGAAGAAATTAAGTCAACCTTCATTATTGATGAATATTACGCTAAATCCGATTAATTAGTCGATTTAATTTTTTCTCCTTTCTCATGTAAGAAAGGGCTAAAGGGGTCACCCATTAAAAGTCAACGACCCCGCCCTTCCGGGCGAGGCTTGAAAAAAGGAAATGGTTCATTAGCCGGCTCCATCCCCACCCTCCCGGGTGGAGCATTAAAGGGCGGCGGTAAAAATAGGGGCGAACCTCACACGAGAACGCCCCTGTCTTGTACTTTATATTTAATCTAAGTCAATGGATTTCTTTGTTTTTTCCCTTCTTTTGCCTTCTTTCGCCTTATATTCTTCCATGCAAGGATCATCCTTGCCTTTTGTAATGGAACATTCCAGATATTCTGCTATTTCCATTATACAGGCTCTTATGGCCTTGCCTGTCGGCGTTTTTTATGACCCGCGAGGTTCCCGGAAAAGCCCCATCTGCTTAGTCCTAAGCTCAAACCGCCTGATTTGGATGTGGCCTCCACCGTTCTTGCATCATAGATTTCCCCTGTTTCAACCTCTATCAATTTTAGATCAACCGCCATGTAAGCCCGCCCCTTTTTTCCACCAATAGATATTCCTTTGAAGGAAAAACCTCCGCCTGCGCCGCTTGTACTTTCTTCAAAAGCTGAGACGGTTGCAGCGACCAGATATTTTGCGCCAGTCAGCTTTCCTATTTTTGCCCTCGTACTTTTGCTTACCCTGCCTGAAGCTCCCAGATCCTGCTCTTTAAGCACAGCACCGAGTTCTTTTCTTTCGAGCACCCGGAAACACTTCAAACTTGCCAGCTCTGCTATGAGCATATCCTGAAGCTCACGTCCCACACCCCCCCTCCACCATCCTGCACTCGTCTGGTTAGTAAACCTTAAAACACCAATCCGGGGTTTTTCCTTGGCAAAACCCTGAGCGACAATAATAAAACTCAGACTTAATACTAAAGCTACAAGAAACTTTTTCATAACAACCTCCTTAAAAAAAAATTATAAATTTTATATATAAGTTTTTTGTAATTACACAGGTTGTCAGGTTCACTGTACAAGGTTCAGGGTTAGTTCCTTTGTGCTGGCCAATATGCATTCTTGATCCATGTCGACATAGAGTTCGCCCCGCCTTACCGAGAGTGGCGGCGTGCAGGTCTGGAATTTCGTGCAAGACCGGCCTATCGCAAAAATCGAATGAACTCCGCATTCGTCCCGGAATTAAAACCTTCGGCAATATACCGCTTTTTAAC
>JAUWNK010000193.1 GCA_030612685.1 Desulfobacteraceae bacterium | reverse complement strand
CTTGGTTGTGCCTACCAGACCAGCCATTATCTGAACTGTGCACGGCAGGCCCTCTTCCGGGCTGGTTTGCCAGTTAGCACCCCTGCCTATACGGTTGATAGGCAATGTGCATCCGGCCTCCAGGCAATATGTGAAGGGGTTATGCTGATTCAAACAGGCCAGGCTGAGATTATAATAACTGGGGGAGCCGAGAATATGAGCAGCCTTCCCTATCTCATTGACAGGGCAAGGTGGGGCTATCGCCTTGGTCATGGAAAACTCTATGATTGGTTCACCGATGCCTCCGAGACCGTTGGAGGACCTGAAGAAATCTTCGGTTACTGTAATATGGGTCTCACTGCCGAAAACTTGGCTGATAAGTATCAAATAGGCCGAAAGCAGCAGGATAGCTATGCCTATACCAGCCATCAAAAGGCCAATAGAGCCATTGAGAATGGGAAATTCTGGGAAGAAATCGTTCCCATTGAGGTTCGGCCACCCAAAGGAAAGGCCTTTATATTCAAAGATGATGAACATCCCCGGAAGGATATCTCCGTGGAAAAACTTTCTCGATTGAAACCAGCCTTCAAGACCGGGGGTACAGTCACGGCAGGGAATTCTTGTGGCCTTAATGATGCGGCTGCTGCCCTGCTCCTTATGGATGAAAAGGTTGCAGCCAAAAATGGATTTACTCCCCTTGTAGTTATCAGAGACTTCGCCTCTGCTGGAGTAGACCCAAGATTTATGGGGCTCGGACCTGTAGAAGCAACGAGAAAGGTTCTCAAGAAATCGGGAATACCTTTTAAGGATATCGAGTTGATAGAATTAAATGAGGCATTTGCTGCCCAGGCTATAGCCGATATCATAGAATTTAAGGGCATGGGTCTTACATCTGAAGAAATCATAAATGTCAATGGGGGTGGCATAGCCCTGGGACATCCTATTGGATGTACTGGTGCCAGGCTTATGACAACCCTAATCTATGAAATGAGACGAAGGAATTCACGCTATGGGCTTTCTACGCTTTGCGTCGGTGGTGGTTTGGGAACATCTGTAATTGTAGAAAAGGCTTAATTTATTTAAGTGCTTGAAGAGAGAGTAAGATGGATTTTGAAAAACTCCTTAGTCCAATTAATATAGGAAGGCTTACATTAAAAAACAGGATCGTCATGCCTGCTATGGGTACAGGGTATGCCGCTGAGGATGGGGGAGTTACCGACCGATTGATAGATTATTTTACAGCCCGGGCCAGAGGTGGCGCTGGTCTTTTAATCGTGGAGGCTACGGCGGTTCATCCCTTAGGCCTGATATTTAAGGGAGAGTGCTGCATGTTTGATGATACCTTTATTCCCGGTTTTAAAAACCTGACCCAAGCTACACATGATTGCGGGGGTAAGATTGCTATGCAGCTTGCCCATGGAGGCAGACAAACAAAATCAGCACTCATTGGCAGTCAACCATTAGGACCATCGGCCATTCCGGGCCCGGCCCTGTGCACAGAGATTCCAAAGGCCTTAACAATCGATGAGATTCATGCCATCATAAAAAGCTTCGGGGATGCGGCCCGAAAGGTAAAGGAGGCAGGATTTGATGCCGTTGAAATTCATGGAGCACATGGCTATCTTGTCAATCAATTTTTATCTCCCAACGCTAATCAAAGAAAAGACAGATACGGAGGTAGTCTAAAAAACAGGGCCCGTTTGGCCCTGGAGATTGTTTCTGAGATAAAGAATACCGTTCGCCCAAATATCCCGGTCTTTTTTCGTCTTAATGGCGAGGATTATCTTGAAGGGGGATTTACATTAAAAGAGGCAGTAGAGATAGCCCCATGGTTGGTTCAGGCAGGGGCCGATGTGCTACATGTCTCAGCCGGAGTGTATGGGTCCTATCCACCTACCATACCACTAATAGGTTCGGATCTCGCATGCTTTGTACCTTTAGCCGAGGCGATCAAGAAAGTAGCAGCTGTTCCGGTTATTGCCTCAGGCCGAATCAAAACCCCTTTCCTGGCAGAAAAGATACTTGAAGAAAAAAAGGCAGATTTAATAAGCATGGGTCGGGTACTGATGGCTGATCCTGACATGCCCCAAAAGATTAAAGAAGGAAACACAGAAGAGGTCCGGCCATGCGTTGGTTGCGGCCAGGCCTGTATTGAAAGGCTCTTGGGTGGAATCAAGACGGTTAAAAATGACCCTATAAGCTGCCTCGTCAATCCGGTGATGGGCCGCGAAAAGGCATGGGCAATTTATCCTTCTTCTCAAAGGAGACGTGTCTTGATTATTGGTGGAGGTCCTGGTGGAATACAGGCAGCCCTCACGACTGCTCAAAGGGGGCATGAGGTCATCCTCTGTGAGAAAAAAAACGAACTGGGTGGTAACTTGCATTTAGTAGCCAAGATTCCGGGTAAAGAAGAATTTTCAGAGTTCTTAGAATATCTCTTTAAAGAGATCGGAAAATCCGGGGTCAAAGTATTCCTTAATCGAGAAGTAGACCTTAAATCAGTAAAAGAATTTAAGCCAGAAGCAGTGATCATAGCAACGGGGGCAGATTTTCAGAAGATAGAAATTGCTGGAATATATCCTGTCCAACTCTTTACTGCTGCTGATGTCTTAACTGAAAAGAGTGACCTTTCAAATCATATACTCGTGCTTGGGGCAAGCCAGATAGGCCTGGAAACTGCTTGCTATCTCTCAAACAAAGGAAAAAATGTAACGGTTGTGGAGGAAGGAAATCATTTTGGACCTGATATGGGGCCTATCGGGAGATTTGATCTCCTGGGCACCCTGATAAAAAGGAAGGTGAGACTCCTTAAACAAGCCAGATTGATCAGGGCGGATAACTCCCAGATAGATCTTATCGTTAAGGACAAAGAACTTAACCTGAAAGGGGGCTTTTCGGTTATTTCTACCCAACAGGTATCAAATAATACTCTTTCTGAAGGGATAGAAAATTCAGGTATCCCACTTCATATCATTGGTGACGCACTTCACCCCCGCAAGGCCCTTGAGGCTATAGAGGAAGGCTACAGTATGGCCTTGAAGATTTGAAGGTTTTAAATCAGATTCTAACTTTTTAAAAATTTTTAAAAAACTTGAAGGGTATTAATGGATTTCATTCTCACAAAAGAGCAACAAGACATAATGAGGGCAGCCAGGGAATTTGCCCTTGGTGAGTTTCCTGAAAGGGCACAAGAATTTGATAGGGATGAGACCTTTGATTTGGATATCTGGCGAAAGGCATGCGAGCTTGGCTTTGTAGGTGTATTCATAGACGAGGCCTATGAAGGTGCAGGACTCGGTCTTTTTGAACAATGCCTGATAATGGAGGAATTCTGGGCAGTTGATGCAGGTATGGCAGCAGCCATTCTGGCTACTACATTTGGTTCAGAGCTCTTAGATATGTTTGGAACTGAAGAGCAGAAAAATAAATACCTACCTCCACTGGTTAAAGGAGAGGCCATTATGGGCACAGCCATAACCGAGCCTGATGCAGGCTCTGATGTAACCTGTGCAACTACCACTGCTGTCAGGGATGGTGATGAATATGTAATAAATGGCACCAAGATGTTTATTACAAATGGAGATATTGCAAACTATCTATTGGTCTTCTGTCAGACAGATCCTGATAACCCTGACAGACACCAAAGACATTCATTTTTTATTGTTGAGACAGATAGAGCCGGATACGAGGCTAACAAGATACATGGAAAACTCGGTATTCGGGCCTGTGATACCGCCGAAGTTTCCCTCTCAAATGTCAAAGTTCCCACTGGCAATATAGTAGGTGAACAGGGGAATGGCTTTAAAGAG
>JAUWNK010000203.1 GCA_030612685.1 Desulfobacteraceae bacterium | reverse complement strand
TAATTGGAAGCAACTTATGTTTTTAACAAATCCGTTATTTCTGGCAAATATTTCGCAATATTAACCACTTATAGCGAATTTGCAGATTTAAGTTACTTGAAAGTCAAAAATAAGTCATTGTGAGCTTCCGGCCTTTAGGTGCCTACGCCCTGGAGGGCGGAGCGAAGCAATCTCCTTTACCATAACTTATTGTATTTATCAGATTGCTTCGCACGCCTCAGGCGGACTAGCAATGACGACGGCGAATGACTTTTTACGAATGCATCAAGTTTAATCAGAAGAGAAGATGACTAAAAGGAATTTTTTATGTTAGTTAAACTTTTAAAAAATATCATTGGAAGCAAAAACGAAAGAGAGCTTAAAAAACTTGCTCCAATAGTTACAGAAATTAATGAACTTGAACCCAAATTCAAAGCCCTAAACGATACTCAACTGACAGACAAGACAGGGGAATTTAAGGAGAGGATAGCAAGGGGTGAGTCCCTGAATGATATATTGCCCGAGGCCTATGCCGCTGTGAGAGAAGCCTCAGTGAGGGTCTTAGGCATGAGACATTTTGATGTACAACTCTTAGGAGGCATTGTACTTCATCAGGGTAAAATAGCAGAAATGAAAACAGGGGAAGGTAAAACCCTTGCCGCTACCCTCCCCCTATATTTAAACGCCCTTTTAGAACGCGGCAGCCACCTGGTTACTGTTAACGATTACCTTGCCAAAAGAGACGCCGAGTGGATGGGTGGAATATATAGGTTCTTGGGGCTGACTGTTGGAGTCATTCTGCATGATATGGATGATCAGAAAAGAAAGACTGCCTATAACTCTGATATAACATATGGCACTAACAATGAATTCGGTTTTGATTACCTCAGGGATAATATGAAGTACTCATTAGAAGAATGTGTACAGAGGGACCTCCATTTTTCCATTGTTGACGAGGTTGATAGCATTCTCGTTGATGAAGCCAGGACTCCCCTGATAATCTCAGGTCCAATCGAGCATAGTGAAGACATCTTTTATGCTACTGTAAAGCCTTCGATCCTTAAACTTAAGGAACAACAAGATAGGGTAGTTAGAACTATCCTTAATAGGGCAGAGACATTGATGAGCAAGGGTGAAGATGATGATAAGGTAATCGAATTGCTCCTTCAGGTTAAGAGGGGTAGCCCAAAGAATACACGGTTTCTCGACATCATTGCAAAGGAACCAGGATTAAAAAAAAGGATCGACAGGATGGAATCCTTCCTTTCATCTCAGAAGGCCCTCCATGCTCTGGATGAAGAACTCTATTGTATCATCGAGGAACAAGATCACAGTGCAAACTGGACAGATAAAGGTCTAAACCTATTGTCCGGAAACGAACAAGATGCCTTTATTATCCCTGACCTGAGCCAAGGGCTACAAGAAATCGATAATGATCCGAGACTGAACTTTAAGGAAAAGAAAAAGAGGAAACGAGAATTAGAGGCGAAATACTCGGAGACATCTGAAAGAATGCATGCTGCTCAACAACTCATTAAGGCCTACTGGCTTTTTAGCAAAGATGTTGATTATGTTGTCAAGGATGGACAGGTGATAATTGTGGATGAATTTACCGGCAGACTTATGCCAGGCAGAAGATGGAGCGATGGATTACATCAAGCCATTGAGGCTAAGGAAGGTGTTAATGTCGCAGAAGAGAATCAAACCCTGGCTACCATAACCTTTCAAAATTACTTCAGGATGTATGAAAAGCTTGCTGGAATGACAGGAACAGCAGACACAGAGGCCCCGGAATTCAAAAAGATTTATAACCTTGATGTATTTGTAATACCAACCCATAAAAAAATGATCAGGCACGATAATCCAGACGTTATTTACAAAACCGAAAGAGAGAAATTCAAGGCAGTTGTGGAAGAAATCAAGGGATTGCATAAAAAGGGTCAACCTGTACTGGTTGGTACAATATCAATCGAAAAATCAGAGATGTTGAGTAAGATGCTAAAAAAAGATGGTATCAAACATCAGGTCTTGAATGCCAAAAATCATGAAGGAGAGGCCGAGATTGTTGCCCAGGCCGGACAAAATGGAACCGTTACCATATCTACAAACATGGCTGGCAGAGGAACCGATATAGTATTAGGCGATGAGGTGCCAGAAATAGGTGGGTTGCATATACTTGGCACAGAGAGACATGAAAGCAGAAGGATTGACAATCAACTGAGGGGACGTTCAGGGCGTCAGGGAGATCAAGGTTCTTCACGCTTTTATCTCTCCTTAGAAGATGACCTCATGAGGGTATTTGGCTCTGAAAGGATTGCCTCGGTCATGGACAGACTTGGCATGGAAGAGGATCAGCCAATAGAACATCAAATCATCTCTAAAGCAATTGAAGGAGCCCAGAAAAGGGTGGAAGGTATCAACTTCAACATCCGAAAAAATCTTCTTGAATATGATGATGTAATGAATCAACAGCGAAAGGTAATATACAGCCAAAGGAGGGAAATATTAAAGGGAGAGTACCTTAAAGAGACAATTACGGATATGATTGACGAGCTGGTAGAAACTGCGGCCTTAGATAACACTGATCCCAAAATCTTTCCTGAAGAATGGGACTTGAGACCTCTTTCAGATTATATATATAATGTATTCGGCCTCTTGACCCAATTTTCCAAGGAAGAGATAAAGGATATAACTCAGGATATTTTGATAGATAGATTAAAACAAAAGGTCTTAGACCTGTATGAGAAAAAAGAGAAAGAGGCCGATCTTGAATCCTTTCTTTTTCTACAAAAAATTGCCATGTTAAGGGCAATTGATGAACTCTGGATGGATCATCTTCTGGGTATGGATCAGCTCAAAGAAGGCATAGGCCTGAGGGGGTACGGCCATATGGATCCTCTTAAGGAGTATCAAAAAGAGGGTTACAGCATGTTCATCTCAATGGTAGAAGGAATTAAAGAAAATACCCTCAGAACGCTTTTTAGGATTCGACTCGCCCCCCAGAAACAACCCTCTATTGTACTTCCAAAAAAGGAAATAGTTCTAAGTCATGGTGGCAACGGAGGCAGTACCCCTGTCAAGCGTAAGGCACCTAAGATAGGCAGAAATGATCCCTGTCCATGCGGGAGCGGGAAAAAATACAAACACTGCTGTGGTAGATAAAAGAATGAAAAATGAAAATATTAAAATGCAAATTGCAAAATTATTTAAGCAGCAAAATCTAAGAATATTTCTGAAAAGTCATTTATTAACATTTTTCAATTCCTGAACCCTTGGGCCAGCCAAGGGGCAGGCCTGTCATGAACAGGTTTTCACTTTTAATTTTGCATTGAGCAATGGCGCATAACTATTCAGTTCCAGGATTTCTCGCCTCTGCTATTTCTGCTGGACTCAAGAAAAGCAGTGAGTTGGATCTCTCCCTGATTTTTTCCCAAAAAAGAGCAGTATCAGCAGGGGTATTCACA
>JAUWNK010000190.1 GCA_030612685.1 Desulfobacteraceae bacterium | reverse complement strand
TTATTCCTACTTGATGTCTATTAATCAATCTGATAATTTAAATATAATTAAATTAATCAAGAAGGTTAATTTTTTAGACAAAATTGCCCTAATTTTATCCATCTGGTTCGGCATAGGGCTTTTACCCGGAATTCCGGGTACTCTTGGTACAGCCGGGGCAATACCCTTATATTTATTAATATCTTGTTTAGGCGCTGTATATCAGACAATATTTTTACTAATAATAATAATCGGGGCAATATGGGCATCTAACAGAAGTCAACTTATCCTGGGCAGGATTGATCCAAAGGAGATAGTTATTGATGAGGTATCAGGATTTTTATTAACAATTATTTTTCTCCCCTTTACCTGGTTAACCCTAATAGCAGGTTTTTTTCTCTTCAGGTTTTTTGATATCCTGAAACCGCCTCCAATAAAAAAAATAGAGAGAACAGTAAAGGGAGGTCTTGGAGTTGTCCTCGACGATCTGTTGGCCGGTGTGTATGCTCATTTATCTTTAAGACTTCTTCTGTATGTGCTCAATTGATAGGATGTGGGAATTCAGGAATTGAGGGATTAGGCACTTAACATTAATAAATTAGTAACAGCTCAATATTCAGTGGATTGATAAAAGGCTTACGCCTAAATTCCTAATTCGGAGTTTACCCCACCGGGGCGTAGGCCCTATGCAGGAATTAAGGAATTGAGGAATTTAGGGATTTTTGGGCACTTTAGCTCACCCTGGCCCAGACCTGTTTTGCAATGCTTAGCTTATGCTGCTTAAGCTCCAGAAATACTACAGCGATTGTAACATTTGCCAGGGAAGTCGCACCAGGGCAGGCTGGCTTATAGGCGTAATAGGCTGATCCGGGTACATAGCGCTACAGGCTTAGCAGGTTGATCTGAGCATGTCGCTCCTTCCGGTCTCGGGACGGGGAGGGCGGGCTTTGGGCACTTAGCATTGAGGAAATCATGCTAACAGAGATCATAATAATAGGTAATGAGCTGATCTCGGGAAAGACGAGAGACCTTAATGGCTGGTTTGCATCAGGTTGTCTTTTATCCTATGGCCTTGAGGTAAGTGAAATTAGAACCGTCGGTGACAACTACGATACACTCTCTTCTGTGTTGAGGGCGGCTATAAAAAGGTCTAACTTTATAATTGTTACTGGTGGATTGGGCCCCACTGAAGATGATCTAACCACCGAGATAGTATCAAAGGCCTTAGACAGGCCCCTTTTACTTGATCAGACCGTTCTCGGACATATAAGGGATTATACGAAAAAATTTAGCCTACCCTGGTCTCCTTCTTTAGAAAAATTAGCCTGGCTTCCCAGGGGGGCCAAGATTTTGGATCCTAAAAGAGAGATGTGCGGTTTTTCATTATCTGAAGGGGACAGTCTCCTCTATTTTTTGCCAGGTGTGCCTGAGCAGATGAGGGAATTAATGAATAGTGCTGTTATTCCGGATATTCTTCGAAGATACAGGCCAACTACTGTCCCTTATCACAGGATACTAAAAGTCTATGGAATGAGTGAATCCTCTATTGCAGATATCTTCAAAGGCCTCAGTGATGAACTTAAAAAGGTAGTGTTTGGCTTTTATCCCTCATTCCCTGAAAACCATATTACTATCACAGTCCGGGGCAAAAAGGATGCAGAGATTAAAAGGGCATTAAATAGGGCAGAGGAGAAAACCAGGAACCTTTTAGGGCCTTATATCTTTGCATCTGATGGTAAAACCATGGAGGCTATAGTTGGAGAGTTGCTAAAGGGGCGGAAGATGATGATATCTGTGGCTGAATCATGTACGGGTGGTCTCATTGGCCATAGGCTTACATCTATATCAGGGAGCTCTCTTTATTTTGAAAGGGGGGTAATTGTTTATAGTAACAGATCCAAGGTCGAGATGCTTGGAGTAAGGCAGCAAACCATAGATTCATATGGGTCTGTCAGTGATCAAACAGTTAGGGAAATGGCCGAAGGGATCAAGAGAATTGCGAAAACGGATATGGGACTTGCTGTAACAGGGACTGCCGGACCCTTGGGAGGCACAGAAGATAAACCAGTTGGTACTGTCTTTATTGGCCTATCAGTAGACGGCAAAATATCCTCTAGCCAATACCGGTTTTCAGGACAGAGAGATAATATTAAACTTAACACATCTGAGATGGCCCTTGACTGGGTAAGGAGATATCTAAATGGGTATCCGTTCATTCCTGGCATTTGAACTTCCCCCTGAGATTAAAGAGCAAATTGGGACGGTTTCCAAAGAATTGAAAAAATCAGCCCTGCCTGTTAGGTGGGTTAAGGTAGACAACATTCATCTCACTATAATCTTTCTTGGCTCTGTGAATGAAGATACAATAGATGATATAAAAGAGAAGGCACACATAGTTGTTAATAAGTTCTCAATATTCAAGACCAGGCTCAGTGGTGTTGGTGTATTCCCTGATTGGAGGAGGCCGAGGGTCATTTGGGTTGGCCTTAATGGAGAAATAGAAAGATTGTCAAATCTCAGGGATGAATTGCAGGCAGAACTAAAGGTGTTAGGTTTTAAGGAAGAAAAAAGGCGCTTTCAGCCACATCTGACAATTGGCCGATTTAAAGGTCGCCTAAATCGGGATGAGGAACTGAAATGGATTCTTGATAAATATCACGATATTAGCAGTGATCTACAACACCTGAATGAACTTATTCTTTTTAAAAGTGAACTTAAACCAGATGGTCCGGTTTATACAAAAATGGCTGTTTGGCCATTGAGGGCCGCAGATTCACACAGATGAACGCTGATAGGTTTAAATACAAAGAAATCACAGATATTATTCTTAGATAATATCAGCGATAATCAGCGTAAACCTGCCCGCCATCCGGCAGGCGGGTCTGTGGCAAAATAGTTATCAAAGCAGTATAAAAATCGGGAATACTTTCGATAAAAAAAAGGGGGATTATTATGGCAGTAGAATCAGAAAAGGGAAAGTCTGTTGATCTGGCTATCTCCCAGATTGAAAAGCAGTTTGGCAGGGGCTCTATAATGAAGCTG
This sequence comes from Desulfobacteraceae bacterium, assembly GCA_030612685.1. Classification (GTDB taxonomy): domain Bacteria; phylum Desulfobacterota; class DSM-4660; order Desulfatiglandales; family B25-G16; genus JAUWNK01. The sequence goes on along the minus strand of JAUWNK010000190.1, from coordinate 930 downwards.
GGGAAAGATGGGGCCATAATGGATATTCCTGTCATCTCAACAGGCTCACTTGCCCTGGATTCAGCCCTTGGTGTTGGTGGTGTGCCAAGGGGTAGAGTGATAGAGATCTTTGGTCCAGAGGCCTCAGGAAAAACCACCCTCGCCCTCCACATTATTGCGGAGGCCCAGGCCAAGGATGGAATTGTGGCCTTTATAGATGCAGAACATGCCCTTGATCTGGCCTATGCAAGGAGGCTCGGAGTAAATGTTGACGACCTTCTTGTCTCCCAACCGGACAACGGTGAGCAGGCATTGGATATAGCTGAAATCCTGGTGAGAAGCGGGGCCATTGATGCCCTGGTTATCGACTCTGTTGCAGCCCTTGTCCCAAGGGCAGAGATAGAAGGGGAAATGGGAGACCAGCAGGTTGGATTGCAGGCACGATTGATGTCCAAGGCCCTCAGGAAATTGGCAGCAAGCATTAACAGGTCAATGACCTGTGTTATCTTTATAAATCAGATCAGGATGAGGATCGGGGTAATGTTTGGAAACCCGGAGACTACTTCTGGTGGAAATGCGCTTAAGTTTTATGCCTCCCAACGCCTTGATATCCGAAGGATTGCCTCGATACAAGAAGGGGACAAAGCAATAGGCAATAGAACCAGGGTAAAGGTAGTAAAAAATAAGGTTGCCCCTCCCTTCAAGATGGCAGAGTTTGATCTAATATATGGTACCGGAATATCAAAGGAGGGAGACATATTAGACCTGGGTGTCGGATTAGATATAGTAGAGAAGAGTGGCGCTTGGTACTCATTTAATGAAGAAAGGATCGGCCAGGGAAGGGAGAATGTTCGAAGATTTCTGGCCGAGCATTCGGATATAATGAAAGAGATCTCTGACAGGGTGAAGGAAAATCTCGGCTTAGGTGAAAAAATAGATATTTCTAAAGAA
>JAUWNK010000002.1:45000-93223 GCA_030612685.1 Desulfobacteraceae bacterium | reverse complement strand
AGAATTGAATTTAACCGTAACCAAATCTGTCTGTATGAAGATTCCTACAGGCGGGTAGACCAAACCGAATGGGCTAAGGCTGCATGAAAATAGTGCTTCGACCTATTGGCATTTTGGTGTTGACAATTAAGAAACGGGTCAGATCAAAGACAGGGTTTTAGATTGTTATTTTGTATTTGATTAACCCTACTACGTAACTTATTGAATTCTATACAATTAATTCAGGTTTTGCCAAAGATAGATCCACTACATTTAGCGATGAAATCCATAAATGATGTTGCAGGGTTAAAATATGAACATATCGCACCTTTGGTGCGGACCTGTAGGGGTTCGATTTATCGAATCCCGCTTTGCGGGACGTCATAAATGCCGCCCCTACAAGGACTTAAAAAGGAAATTCCTATACTATAAATTTAGATTGCTTCGTCGCTATCGCTCCTCGCAATGACATTGAGTCGCCGATCTTGTCATTGCGAGTTCCGCGAAGGCGGGGCGAAGCAATCTCAAAAAAGGAATTTCCTATACAATCAAGTTGGATCTTTCTTTTTTACAAATTACGTGCTTCAGGTACTCCAGTGTAGTTTTCTAATGTCAAAATAAAGGTGAATACCTTGGAAAGCGGGAACCCTAGATTTTCACCAAGACCTTAGTGGCCTGTTATCAATTGCCCGCAGGCAGCGGAGATGTCACTGCCCTTGCTTTTTCTGACCGTAACAGTATAGTTTTTTCTAATTAGTTCGTCCTTAAAGGCGACAATCTTGCCTTCATCAGGTGCCTCAAAGGGACTCCCATTATATAGATTGAATGGAATCAGATTTATCTTTGCCCTGATATTTTTTAGAAGTTTTGCCAAGTTTGTAGCATCACTAAGCCTATCGTTAATATCCTTAATAAGAATGTATTCAAATGTAATCCTCCTCCCCCTTTGTAGAGGGAAGAAGGTCAGAGTGTCAATTAATTGCTTTAAAGGATATTTCCTGTTAATGGGCATAAGGAGATCCCTGGTTTTATCATCTGCGGCATTCAGGGAAACAGCCAGATTGATAGAAAGTTCTCTCCCGAGTTTTTCTATCTCGGGCACAAGACCACATGTGGATAGAGTCACCCGGCGGCGGGAAAAATTTAGGGCATCTGTAGAAATTATATTTTTTACTGCCTTTTTTACAGCCGCATAATTTTCCAATGGCTCACCCATACCCATCAAGACGATATTTTTAAGTTTATCTGGTTGATCCATTGACTGTCTGATCTTGATAACCTGGTCTATTATCTCTGAGCTCTTCAGGTTCCGGGTAAAGCCCTGTCTGGCAGTTAGGCAAAACTTACATCCCATGGCGCAACCAACCTGGGATGATATGCATACCGTATAATGGTTCCTCTCAGGGATAAGGACAGACTCAATGCTGTTGCCATCCTCAAGTTCAAACAAGAATTTTTTCGTGCCATCAAGAGAGACCTCGGTTTTAGCTATTCTTAGCTGGCTTATAATGACACTTGAGCTGAGATAATTCCTCAACTCCTTAGAGATATTGGTCATTTCATCGAATGAATCGGTTTGGCAGCCGAATATCCACCGCCTAATCTGTTCGGCCCTATAGGTTTCAAGCCCACGTTTTTCTATCCATGCCGTGGTCTCTTCCAGGTCCATATCCTTGAAATCCAGCTTGGCCATGATTAATATAGACAAGATTTACAAGATAATTAAACGTCATTCGTACGATTAATTTACCCGCAGGCGGGTGGAACTAAATCCGCAATCCAAAATACTATGATTTCATAGTCCGTAGTTTTGCTAATTCCCAGATGTAGTCATAAAGATGAAGGCCTTTGCTTGCAGCTATGATCTCTCCATCTTCAACACCTATACTCTCAGCCATATATTCCTTTAGTAGTTGAATGGCGCCTAAATTAGCCGGAAATCCATTCCACAGATCCCATGATCGAAAATAGACAACAAAGTGAAGCTTTTTATCCTTGATCCTGGTATCAATCCCCCTGAGACAGGGAGGGTCTTCAAGGTATATTGTTTCTTGATCACCCACTGTCATATAGGCCTGGTTTGTGCCAGCACCATCTTCCCTGTATATCCTGATAACTTCTTTTATCTGTGGTTCAAGATACTCCCCGTATGTGTAAGCTTCGCCTTCCTTTTTTGCAGAGGTCATAAGGTATGGGAGATATTGATCCAGATAATCATCAGCTACCGGATTTGGTATCCCGAGAGCAGGAGGGATGTCAGGTAAAAGTGGTCTTACACCTGGAAACTTTATGTGTACAGTTATATAATCAAACTCAAGCCTTTTTTGTCCCTTATAGCTTCCCCTATCTATTATGTATGTTCTGCCCTTTTCAAGTATCTGGTAAACACACTGGAACCAGGCATCCGGCAGGTCCCTTGCCTCGATAACTTCAAGTTGCATCTCTTTCTACCCCCTGACAGCACCGATAATAGTATCAATCATTTTAGAAACTCTTTCCCAGATAATCTCAAACAGAGTTGCCGGTATAGAATCTTCCAATTTCGATCTCAAAAAATTTGAACTTTTCTGAGGATCATCAGGAATATGGTAAAAGAATACCCTCATTTTACCTTTATCCCTTAGTCTCCTCATGTTAAATATAAAATCCTGCTGCTTTTTAAGCAATCTTTCACGTATTTCCAGAGTATTATATCTACCTGCTAAATAAGGAGTAGGATATAAAAAAATAATCTGGCCCTCTTTATTCATGCCAAATTTTATTATTGCTTCTAAAGGAAAGGCATATTGCTTTTGACAGCCTCTATCATCATTCACAAGATCTGACAAGATTATCACCCTCCCCCCTATCCTTTCTGTCAATATCTTCTCAAGAAAACAGAACAATGGAGTAGTTAAAGGAGTCTCGTCTCCATCTCCCTTTGCCTTTCCAGCAATTGATATACCCTTAATCCTTCTCTTAACCCTCCAACTGAAGGAAAGAGGATCTTCTGGCGATCGAGTTGAAATTATATCGGTGATAGCATCCTTTCCGCAACCTGGGGTTCCAAAGATGGAAATATGGTATGAAACCTTCTTTTCCCCAATAAAATTCTTTAGCCGTAAGATAAGGGCATCCTTAAAATCGGCAAGAATATCTGGCTTAATAGTTTGAGATACATCAATCCCAATATAAAATAGATTTGGTTTAGGCTGCCTAATCTGCCTTAACTCAGTGGCAAAATCCTTGTTTGTAAAGTAAAGAGATGTAACTGAGATAATAAGGGCAACAAGTAAAAAACAAAATATATCAAAGACTCTTTTTTTAAATGGGGATCTCTCTTTATATGAACTATCTTTCTTCATTTACTTGATAAGTATCTGGGAATTTATGCTGATTTTCCTTCCCTGTACATCTCTTTAAATACATCTTTTACCTATCTTACCACTGATAATACTATCTTTTATCATTTTTATCATCTCAGTGAGAGCTGATGGACTTACTGGACAATCCTCTATCTCTCTATCACCCTTTATCGCCCTTAAAACCTCACTCATAATCCAATTGCTAACCATTTTTGCAAGGCCTTCATGCCTTTTTGCCTTAATGATAGATTGGCATCACATCTGAAGTTTCTCTTTCATAGCCTAAGATTTTATCCTATCTTTTCAACCCAGCCATAAGGATCAGGCTTTTCAGCATACTGGATGGCCACAATCTCATTGTAAAGTTTTTGCGATAATTCCCCCATCTTACCGCCAGTTATTACATAGTCCTTACCCTTATATGTTATCTGACCAACTGGTGATATAACAGCTGCGGTTCCAGTCCCAAAGGCCTCCTTTAGCTGGCCACTGGTAGCAGCAGCAACAACTTCATCGATAGATACTAACCTCTCTTTCATCTTCAAATCCCAGTCCCTGACTATCTTGATTACAGAATCCCTGGTGATACCCCCTAAAATACTTCCTGTCAGAGGTGCGGTAATGACTTCATCATCTATCACAAAGAACATATTCATGGTTCCCACTTCTTCTACCCACATCTTCTCACATCCATCCAGCCAGAGAACCTGGGTGAAGCCCTTTTCTTTGGCCTCTTCTGCTGCAAGCAGGCTTGCTGCATAGTTACCTGCGGTTTTGGCCTCTCCAGTACCTCCAGGAACGGCCCTGACATATCTATCCTCTACATAAATTTTCACAGGATTTAGTCCCTCAGGATAGTAGGAGCCGACAGGCCCTATAATAATGTAGAATAGATATTTATTTGCTGGCCGGACACCTAAAAACGGGTCGGTTGCAATCATAGTAGGCCTAATATAGAGGGAGGTATCCCGAGTTTTAGGAATCCAGTCCCTGTCAATGAGGATCAGTTTTTTTAGGGCCTCCATAGCGAGGTCTACATCAAGCTCTGGCATACATACCCTTTTTGCCGAATGGTTGAATCTTTTAAAATTCTCTACCGCCCTGAACAGGTATATTCCGCCATCTTTGCCGTAGTATGCCTTTAGACCCTCAAAGATCTCTTGACCATAATGAAGACAAGCAGCAGCCGGGTCAAGTTTTAGATAGCCATAGGGCTCTATCCTGCCGTTATGCCAACCATGAATAGTATCGTAGTCCATAAGGAGAATATGATCGGTAAATATTTGACCAAAACCAAGTTTGGATTCATCTGTTGGTTTTTCCTTCTTCTCAATGGCTAAATTTACTTTAATTTCCATATCATTCCCCTTTTTTAGAATTATTACTCAGCAAATGACCCCAGCGCTTCGCTTCAGGGTTATTCATGAAAGAAACGTTGCGTTGAGCATGGAGGTGTCTTTTTTTACATCATGCCTTATAAAAGGGGGCCTCAGCGTGCCGCTTCAAACCCTGCGCACAAGCAACTCGTCATTGTCTTCTAGGGCCTTTGTCCGTGTGCGCTGGTTTGAAGCGGCCTACCGACTTGTCATTGTGAGGGCATGGTAAAAAAAAGACACCTCCATGCTCTATTCTACATTTAGTTTCTCAGGAGGTCATAAAATAGTTTAAATTTTTGATTATAATTATTGGAGCCAAAATATGAAAAATGTAGGGGTTCGACCTGCCCGACATCCGGCAGGCGGTTTATCGAACCCTGGCCCAGACCGATGGCTTATAATCTTAATAGGCTGTTTGAAGCACGCAGCACTTTATAGACTTAGCAGTCTTATTTAACCACGTCGCGCCAGGGCAGGCCCGTTTTCGGGCTTGACCTGCCCGCCATGCGAGACGCAAGGCGAGGCGGGCGGGTGAATCAAGCCCCTACGTTTAATGAATCAATTCTTGTTTAGGTTATAAAGCACAATGAAAAATGTAAAAAACATTATTCTATCAATAATAAATAATGTACGTTGATAGCTGTTCCGCCACAGATAATGTCATTTGACATGTCAAGCATTATTTTGACATAGATTAAGAATTTTTATGTATTCATCTACAACATATTTGTTAAGCCCGGTTGCCAGTGAGATAAAGGTAGCATCCTTGCCATCCTGGTGGCATAGCCGGACCCGGTTAAAATCTTTAATATATCGATCTACTGCTAACATAGAATGATTGGTTTCTTTGGCAACCGTATAGGGATCTTTTTTATCTACTTCAATTTTTCTTATAATCATTGACTTATGAGAAATACAGCTTCCCATATCTTGCAAGGAACCTGTATGGGGTAATGTAACATCATGTTCTTTTTCATATTTTTTCCGATATGGAGAAATAGCGCCACTGTAGCGCCAACTGAGCAATCCGATGTCGCGCATGGAAAGCAAGCCACCCTGGGCATAAGCTTCTTGAATAATTCGGGCGATTGCCTGCTCCATGATTTGAGACATGGGAACTCCTTTGGTTAATTTTTCAATATCTTCTTCATTGATAATCGTTAGCACCACAGGGACAAACCTTGGATTCAAAGAATCAGCCCTGGTTGAAGTAGACACAACGCTCCAAAGTATTTGACCAGGCTTTAGGTGATCTTTTAAAGGCAGTATCTTTTCAATTAATTTTATAAGCTCATCGATGAGTTTATTTCTTAAAATTGGGCCAATCAGCTTGGGAAATTCCTGTTTAAAGAAGCTGTTTAGCGTTCCCTTTAAAAAACGCACCTTTGCTGAATTAAACCGTTTTACATAATCAGGAGACTTTATCATGAGCTGGCCTCCTGATTGTTTGATGTTAATCTTTTTTTTAAGAAACCATTTAGCTCTTCTTCTTGATGGGCAGCAAAATCGAGTCTATGATAAAGATTTACATATTGCTCAACCAAGGAGGTTGAAATCCTCAACAGGAAAGATATCCTGTTGATATCATAGCCTTCTTTTACAAGGGCTACGGTTCTTTTAAATTTATCAACATAGTTTTGCACAGCGCTGAGGCTGTGACAGGCATTAAGTGAGATTTCGGAATACTCTTTTCCTTGTGCCCAGAGTTTTATAATTAACAGCCTATGCGACAGGGTCCGGCCCACATCTTTTACTGTAGAGCGAAGCGGAACAAAGATGTCATTTTTTCGAAAATAGGCCAGATCTCGACAAATTGTTTTTGCTCCGCAATTAAAGATACGGTAAGCCAGGTCCTCTACAGTCAGCAGGCCGCCTTGGTCAAAGGCTTCCTGGCAGACTCTTTGGATCTTGTGTCTTCTAAGGCCAATGACACCGTCTTTTTTGCGAATTTTGAGATCTTCTTTATCATCATTTAATGTCAGGATAACTGATATTTGTTTTGACTCAGATATTGACTGGCTTATTTTGGCCTCAATTGATAGTACTTGTAATCTGATCTGGCCATGTTTTAAGGATGCACCTGAGTCAAAATAACTGCCAAAAACATTGTAAACGGTATCAAGGACAGCTGACGCCTCAAAGGGTGAACAATTTAAGCCATGTATAATTTCATTTAAAAACTGTTGGTCAAGGCTTTTTGATTCGAGCCTGATCCACCTATCTGTAGAACTGTTGTTTATCATATGACCTCCTGGTGTTATTTACTCTTATGGGAATGAAGCCCATATAACTTTTAACACAACATGTCATATGACACAAATATAGGCGGATCTGTTGGTTTGTATCGGTAATTTGCCGTCTTCTTTCCAAATGTCCGTATAATTTTTTTTTAACAATGGACAACGGACAACAGATATTACCGAAAATTAAGAGATACAAAAATCTATGTCAAGGAATTTAGTTACTGATTTCTCTAAAGGGGGGATGCAAAGGGATAATTCAACCTATTTCATGGATGAATTCTAAGATAGCTGTGTTTACCTCTTTATACCTCTCAATCATAACCATATGACCAGCATTGGGGATTATCTTAAGGGTGCTGACTGGGATATGCTCATTTAAAAATCTGGAAAGATTAGGTGGTGTAAGTTTGTCATCTTCACCGCAGATAATCAGACATGGCATAGAGACCCTTTTTAAGCCTTTTCTTATGTCAAACAGGTCGCAGGCCAAGAAGTCACTATGAACAACTATTGGACCTGGCCCTTTCATCATCCTTGCACCCTCCATAATCAGCTCTTTTTTCGTATCCTTTGAATAGGCATAGCTGACTATTTTATCAACTGTGTTTTCAAAATCCTTTAACAAACCATCCAGGAATTGAGGTGCTACCTTTAACATGGCCCCAGTTCCTACCAAAATTACCCCTTTCAAAAGGTGATTATTATTGCTACTTGCTGTTTCCTGAACAATGGCACCTCCCATAGAATGGCCCATTAAATAAATGGGTTGCTGGAACCATTCTTTCAGAACCTCATATAACCAGTTTGAATATCCTGATATGCTGTTAATAGATTCTTTACCTGTCTGGCCATGCCCTGGGAGATCAAGGGCAATAATATTGATTTCTTTGTCCAAAAATTCCAGTTGCAAAGACCATAATTCACTATTACCACCTGCGCCATGGATCATAAAAAGGGCAGGTTTTTCTTTTCTAAACGGGCTATTTCCCGCTCTATAACCAACCTTTAAATTACCTAAAGATTTTATCGGCATTTTTAGCCTTCACTTCTCACTCTTCATATTTCTTAAAAACAAGGCTTGCGTTTATGCCTCCGAAGCCAAATGAATTTGAAAGGGCGAATCTTATATCCGAGCGCCGGGCTTGATGGGGCACATAGTCTAAATCACACTTGGGATCAGGCTCATCTAAATTTATGGTAGGAGGTATTATACCTTCTTGTAAGGATTTTGCTGTAAAGATCCCTTCTACAGCACCAGCAGCTCCCCACATATGACCTATCATCGATTTATTGGCACTGATCATGATATCTTTTGCCCTTGGCCCGAATAGCTTCTTTATTGCAAGGGTTTCCGTTTCATCATTTGCAACAGTAGAGGTTCCATGTGCATTAATATACTCTATTTCCTCTGGTTTAATCCCTGCATCTTCAATACTGAGTTCCATACATTTGAGTGCACTTTCCCCGCTTGGCAGGGGAGCAACTGCATGATAAGCATCACAGGTAGAACCATATCCTAATATTTCTGCATAAATTTTGGCTCCCCTGGCCCTTGCATGCTCAAGCTCTTCCAGAATTAGTACACCTGACCCTTCGCTGGTAACAAAGCCATTCCTCTTTTCATCAAAGGGTCTGCTTGACTTATGAGGTTGGTCATTCCAGGAGGTTGCTAATGCGCCGAGGTTAACCAGGCTTGCCATAAGGGTAGGACTAATGCCGGCATCAGAGCCACCTACGATCATAACCTCAGCCTCTCCATGTTTAATTGCTCTAAATCCCAGCCCTATTGCATTTGTTCCTGCTGAACAGGCCTCTTGTAGGAAATGGTGGGGCCCTCGAGCCCCATACATAATTGCCATCTCACCCGCAGCAGTATTGGCAGAAAGATTTATTACCAGGTATGGGGTGACGTGCTTCATGAGCCCCTTTACAATGAGCTCATGGTTTGCCTCAAAGGTTTTGCAGGATCCAATCGCAGTAGCAGCTATTACCCCTGCTCTATATTCCTCACTGGATGAGATTGTTAATTGGCTGTCTTCCATAGCCATCTTGGTGGCTGCTAAAAGAAAGTGTACAAAGCGATCGGTCCTCCTGATCTTTTTTCGCTTCAAAAAATCTTCCGCTGAAAAGTCCCTCACCTCACCTGCTACCTGGCATTTCAGGGAAGATGCATCAAATTGGGTAATATTTTTGATTCCAGATTCTCCGGCGCACAGTTTCTTCCAGCTTTCCTCCACACCCACCGCCAATGGAGTTACAGCACCCATACCTGTAATTACAACTCTCCTTTTCACTCTATCCCCTACCCTTCGTCCACCTTTATTCCCATCTCCTCCTCTTTTTTGGCAATAGCAAGCCTTGTCTTTACCACTGTGTCAGGTATAAGGCTTATTGAGTCAATACCGCACTCTACAAGGAAGGTGGCAAATTCCGGAAAATCACTTGGCGCCTGGCCACAGATCCCTATCTTCCTTCCCCTTCTTTTTGCAACATCAATAACCTGTTTTACCAATGCCTTTACTGCATCATTTCTTTCATCAAATATGTGAGAGACAAGGTCACTGTCTCTGTCAAGACCTAAGGTTAACTGGGTGAGGTCATTTGAGCCAATAGAGAATCCATCAAAGATATCAGCGAATCTATCTGCTGAAATTACATTGCTGGGGATCTCACACATCACATAGAGCTCAAGGTCATTTTCTCCCTGAACAAGGCCAAACTCTGCCATGGTGTCAACTACCTTTTCTCCCTCCTCAGGTGTCCTGCAAAAGGGGACCATTACCTTTATATTGGTCAGTCCCATCTCATCTCTTGCCTTAAGAAGTGCCTTGCACTCTAAGCCAAATGCCTCCTTGAATTTTTCATCATAGTATCTGGATGCCCCTCTCCAACCTATCATTGGGTTGCTCTCTACTGGTTCATAGAGATGCCCTCCAATGAGGTTTGCGTATTCATTGGTCTTGAAATCAGAAAGCCTTACGATAACATCATTGGGAAAGAAACCTGCTGCAATCCTTCCGATGCCCTGAGATAGTTTACTGATAAAGAATTCCTTTTTATCTCCGGGATAACCAGCAGTCATCTCATCTATTCTTTTAACGATCTGTTTAATTTCAGGGTCATCCCTTTCCTTTAGCTCGTCATAATGTATTAGGGCAAGGGGATGGATTCCAATGTGGGAGTTTATGATGAACTCTTCTCTTGCAAGCCCGACACCTTCATTAGGGATCTGGCAGTCCATGAATGCCCTCTCTGGGATGCCCACATTCATCATGATCTTTGTCTTGGTCTTGGGGATGTTTTCAAGATCAAGCCTGTCAATATCAAAGGCAAGCAGTCCCTCATAGATATAGCCGGTTTCACCCTGGGCACATGATATGGTAATGGGCTTTCCGGTGGAAAGCTTCTCTGTTGCATGCTCTGTTCCAACGATACAGGGAATCCCGAGCTCTCTTGAGATTATAGCAGCATGGCAGGTACGTCCCCCTTTGTTTGTTACAATACCAGAGGCTATCTTCATTATTGGCTCCCAGTCAGGATCTGTCATTGTGGTCACAAGCACCTCACCGGCCTTAAATTCCCCTATATGGGCGCTATCTTCTATTATATGTGCGGTGCCCTGGCCGATTTTGCTTCCCACTGCCTGGCCTGTAAGGATAACAGGGGCGGTTTCTTTTAGAACATAGGTTTCAATGGTTTTCTCTTTTTGCTGGGAGTGTACTGTCTCTGGTCTTGCCTGCACTATAAAGAGCTCGCCTTTATCTCCATCCTTTGCCCATTCAAGGTCCATTGGCTTAAAAAACCCTGCCTCTTGAGAGTAATGGTCTTCTATGATACAGGTCCATTGTGCAAGGGTGAGGATCTCATCGTCTGTGAGAATAAAGCTGTCTCTCTCCTGTGGTGTGGTGGAAATGTTTTCCACTGGCTCATTGGGGTCATCGGTGTAGATCATCTTTATCTCTTTGCTTCCTATTCTTTTTCCCACAATGGGCCTTTTGCCTTGCCTTAGGGTTGGCTTAAATACATAGTATTCATCAGGGTTCACAGCACCCTGTACCACGTTTTCTCCAAGCCCCCAGGAGCCTGTTATAAAAACCGCATCTTTAAAGCCAGTTTCTGTGTCAATAGAGAATATAACTCCTGCAGATGCCTGATCGCTTCTGATCATCTTTTGAATAGCAATAGAGAGATAGACATCAAACTGGCCAAAGCCCTTATCGTGTCTATAAGAGATGGCGCGGTTTGTAAAAAGGGACGCAAAACACCTCTTGCATGCATCAATAAGGGGATCTTCTCCTCTGATATTTAGAAAGGTCTCCTGCTGGCCTGCAAAGGATGCATCAGGTAGATCCTCTGCTGTTGCAGAAGAGCGAACCGCTACATCAACTCCTTTGGTGTATATTTCCTCCATTTTTCTGTAACCATCTAATATGGCCTGAGTTAGATCTGGGGGGAAATCAGTGTTTCTTATTATAGAGCGTACTTTCTCTCCCCTTTTCTGTAAGTTCTCCATATCATGGGTGTTGAGGCCCTCGAGAGCATCCTTTATGGCCTGCTCTATTTTAGCCTCGGCAATAAGATACCTATATGCATAGGCAGTAATAGCAAACCCCCCTGGGATATTCACTCCTTTAGATGTTAGTCTCTGATACATCTCTCCAAGAGAGGCATTTTTTCCTCCCACAAGGGGCACATCACCTATGCCGATCTCATCAAACCAAAGGATAAGTTCCTTTTCTCTTTTTAGTGCCATAATAGTCTCCTTATTGATGGTTTAGGTTTTTGTATATCACCTAAAAGAAGATGTTGTCAATTTAGAAAAAATGGTTTAAAAAGGGCACATTGAATTCCATAAAGACATTTATTAATGAGAGAATAATATTGTTTACATTTTTCATTGTGCTTTATAACCCAGATAAGAATTAATTAATCAACCGTAGGGGCTTGATTCACCCGCCCGCCTCGCCTTGCGTCTCGCATGGCGGGCAGGTCAAGCCCAAAAGCGGGTTCGATAAATCGAACCCCTACATTTTTTAATATTTTGGCTTCAATAAATAAAATCAAGAATGTAAACTATTTTATGACACGAGTAATAACAGGTATCAAGTGGCAACCAAGGATAACCCGGCAATTTTGGTTATAGATATGGTCAAGGATTATTTTGATCCTCGACGTAATTTAAAGATAACTCCCTATGCCAGGGTAATCGTAAATCCTATAAAGAATCTTACAAGTACATTTAGAAAGAATGGATGGCCTGTTATCTTTGCTACAGACTCTTTTAAGGTGGATGATTTTATCTTTAGTGCCGGAATGGAACCGGAATCGCTATCAGGAACAGAAGGTGCTCAGCTCATTGATGAGCTTGAGAGAAAACCTGGTGACCTCTGGCTTCCAAAGCCCCGTTTTTCTGCCTTTTTTCAAACTGGATTGGCAGAATACTTAAAAGAAAGGCAGATTACCATATGTGCTGTGACTGGCATAGCCACACCTGTTTGCCTGCTGACAACTGCCCTCGATGGCATATGCTATAACTTTAGGAGTGTTATCGTCTCTGATTGTTCAGCGGCTGCATCTGAGAAGATACATAAGGACACCCTGAATTTATACAGGCGGACAGCTCTTTACCCTCTTCTTAAGGTAAGTACCTCATCAGAGCTTCTCTCTGATTTGGGAGTTGATTAACAGTTAGCGTTCAGCATTTAGCCGTCAGTTTTCAGTAGTTGTTGTTTGTTGTGTTTGTTGAGTTCATTTTAGGCACTTTAGACACTTATAACCCTGGCCCAGACCCGGACGCGAGGACTGAGTTTAATAGCTCCCGCTTAGAATTATTAAAGCGGCATTAGCTTTTTACAATCACGTCGCGCCAGGGCGGGCTTTAGGCACTTGCCCTATGATAAAGCCATGGCCGATAATTGAATCAACCAAAGGGCCTGACATGAGCCTTTTTTCTATTAGAATAAACCGCTGCCGTTCTCCAAGGACAGGCCGGGAGCACAATTTTTATATTATTGATTTTCCAAGCTGGGTGCAGATTATACCCATTACACCTGATGATCGCCTTGTCATGATCAGGCAATACAGGCATGGTTGTGGCCAGATTTTTTTGGAGTTACCCGGGGGATTGATAGATAAAGATGATCTCAGCCCTGATAAAACTGCCAAAAGAGAACTCTTGGAAGAGACAGGGTATCTTGCGGAAGATCTCTCTCTTTTAACAAGCACTTACCCACAACCCGCAGTCCTGAACCATATAGGGCTGACTTATCTAACAAGGGGAGTAAAAAAGGTGACTGAACCTAACCTTGATCCGGCAGAGGACATTGAGGTATGTTTAGTTGAGCTCCAAAGGATTCCGGAGATGATCAGGGATGGGGAGATTAATCATGGCCAGACTGTCATGGCCCTAAGCTTATATTTTTTGCTTAATAAATAAAATGTCCGAAGATTTATAGAGGAAGGTTAATATCTCTCTGTTTAATATTGACAATTTTAGTAACTATTTTGTAGTTATAATGTAGCTATAAAAATCCGAGAAAAGGTTAGAAATAGATAAGCTTAAAATGGAGGAATGATTATGGGAAAGGTTGGAATTATTGGTGTTGGACAAAGCAGTTTTGTCAGAGGATATCCAGGTTCAATCAGAGAACTTGCCTTTGAAGGGTTTAAGGAGGCCATGGAGGATGCTAAGACACAAATAAAAGATATTGATGCATCTATAATTGCCTCAGCTCCTGAATACGATAAGCAGAGATCTCCTGCCGGGGTAATTGCTGAGTATCTTGGCCTTATTCCTCAGCCTACCTTTTATATTGAATCAGTCTGTTCTTCAAGTAGTATGGGTTTAAGGGTAGCCTATTCAATGATTAAGGCAGGCTTACATGATATTGTTGCCATTATAGGCTTTCAGAAGATGTCAGAAATCTCATCCAGCGAGGCACAGGAGAGGATGGGGAGAGGGGCCGATATTCAGTGGGAATCTCCCTTTGGCACAATGATGCCAGCCTATTATGCCATGTATGCCCGTGCCCATATGGCTAAATATGGAACAACAGGGGAAGATCTGGCTAAAATAAGGGTTAAGGCAGCCACCTATGGTCAGATAAATGACAAGGCTGTCTACAGAAAGTCTGTAACTATGGAGATGTTCACTGATCCTGAAAGCAATATTTCTTCCACGGTGGCTAAACCATTAAGGGTAGGAGATTGCTGCGCCAATGCAGACGGTAGTTCCTGTATCATCGTAGCAAATGAGGAAAAGGCCAAGGCCATGTGTGATAAGCCTGTTTGGATACTGGGCCTCGGTGCAGCATCTGAGGCGGTTAATATGGCAGGCAGAGATCTTTTCACTGGCTTAAATGTAGGTATTGAGGCGGGGAAACAGGCATATAAAATGGCTGGGATTACCCCAAAAGATATAGATGTGGCTGAGGTACATGACTGTTTCACCATTGCGGAGATGATGGCATATGAGAACTTAGGATTCGCTAATCCAGGAGAGGGGAAGGATCTGATTGCATCTAAGGAGACATATAAAGAGGGAAGCATCCCTGTTAATATAGATGGCGGCCTTCTGTCTAAAGGACATCCTATCGGAGCTACAGGAGGTTCGCAGATTAGGACAATAGTGCTTCAACTCAGGGGAGAGGCCGGAGAAATGCAGGTTAAAGATCCAGAGATTGGTCTTACCCATAATATTGGTGGTGTTGGTCTTTATGGAAATGTAACTATACTTGGGAGATAAGAAAATGGCCAAAAAAGAAGTAGATGATAGATTTAAAAAATTTGGTACTGTAAGCTTTACAGCTATTACCAAGACGAATGATTTTATAAGCTATCTTGAGAAAGGAAAAGTAATGGGCACCAAATGCAAAGAGTGTGGGGCTATTTACTTTCCTCCGAGATCGGATTGCTCTAAGTGCTTTAATAGCAATATGGAATGGTTTGAGGTAACTGGAACTGGAAGACTGTTAAGCTTTAGTGAGTTAAAGTATGGGCCAGTGGGATTTGAGGATGATCTCCCTTATACCATTGCCCTCCTTGATTATGATGACTACAAGGTCTTTGGTAGAATATCAAAGGATATATCCTATGAAGATTTAGATGTGGGAATGGAGCTAAAAACCGAGTTCAATACACTGCCAAATGGTCAGCTTAGTTATGTCTTCAAAAGTCCTTAAGGAAATCCTTTAATATTTAGCGTATTATTTCAGCCACAAAGACACTAAGACACTAAGATTCTAAAATAATTCATTATTTCTTATGCACAGTAAAAGGTAATATCTGTAAATTTTTTTGGGAATTAATCTTCCTTTTTCTTATAAGATTTTGAAATTTATATCTTTTCTTAGTGGCTTAGTGGCTAAACTGTTACTCTTATATCTCATAATCGTAGTGCGCTCTTTTCTCCTTTATTTTATCCTTTTCCCTTATCCAACCTCCTTTGAGTCATATTACTTAAGGCACCGGGAAATATGATGCCTGTCTGTTCTATTGCAGGGCTATGACATCTATATAGGCAAATTTTAAAGACAGAGGAAAATTAATGAAGAAAATTCTGATGATTGATCCCGATAAGTGTGTTGGATGCAGACAGTGTGCCCTAAGTTGCTCTTTTAATAAAGAGCATCTCTTTAGTTTGGCAAAGGCAAGGATAACAACACTCTGGGCATATAAAATAGATATGAATGTTCCCATGATGTGTCAGCACTGTGAAAAACCCCTTTGTATGGATGTATGTCCTATGGGGGCGATATCTCGCAGTGATGAGAGTGGGGCCATAGTTATAGACCCTGATAGGTGCATTGGTTGTAGGATGTGTATGGTAGTATGCCCCTTTGGTGCCGTTACCTGGGATGAAGATACTAAATGTATGATAAAGTGCGATCTATGTGATTCTGATCCGGAGTGTGTTAAGCACTGCCTTTATGGTGCACTGACATGGTTACCAGCAGATGAAGCAGCTATATCCAGAAGGCAATTAGGAGCAGGCTATCTTGCTGAGGCCTTGATCAAACTAAAGGAATAAGGAAAATTAACAATCTTATGCCAAGTTGCAATCATGTCATTGCGAGGGTGAGCCGAAGCCGCGAGTGAAACGTGGCGGGAAGCGACGTGGCAATCCGGTCTTTAGATTGCTTCACTGAGTTTATGCTGAGCAACGAAGTATTCGCAATGACAATTTTGGAAAGTAACTGATTGAACGCAACATGGTATTAATTATCAGGAGAATATCGGATGGATTACTTTGGCTATGCAGGTAAAGAGCTTTATATAGATCTAACAGATGGTGTAATTGAAGAAAAACCTCTAAACCTTGACATGGCAGTTAAATTTCTTGGTGGTATGGGTATCCAACAAAGGTTGCTATATGATCTTTTAAAGCCAGGAACCGATCCCTATTCACCAGAGAACCCGATTATCATTGGATCGGGACCATTGACTGGCACTGGTGCCCCTGGGAGTCCAAGAGTCATGGGCACTACAAAATATCCAGAAACCGGAGCTATTGGTTCAGCAGGCGGGGCTATGAGATTTGGATTCATGCTTAAATTTGCTGGTTATGATCATATCATAATAACAGGGAAGGCCAGCAAACCAGTATACATAAAGATTGTTAATGATGATGTCGAAATTTGTGATGCAACTCACCTCTGGGGGAAAGATATTGTCGAAACCACCGAAAATTTATGGGATGTGTATGGAGATTGTGGCGTGATTGCCATGGGTCAGGCTGGAGAACACTTAGGCAAACTCGCCCAGGCTGCATGTGATCTTGGTTCCTCCCTGGGTAGAGGTGGTTTAGCCGGCATCATGGGGAGCAAGAATCTGAAAGCCTTGGTGGCCAGTGGTACAGGCTCGATAAAGATTGCAGATGCAGAAAGGTTCAAGAAGGCACGGGAAACCTTATTTGAGGGGGCCAAGAGATATGCCTATCACGGTGATATAGTAAGGTACGGTATCATGCAAAGCTGGGCTAATTATAGAGTTCAATTTGGATACACTAAAAACCGTACGCTTGTGCCTGATCTAAAGATAATCGATAAAGGGATTGGTTTTGAGGCCTATAAAAAATTGGGGAAAACGGCCTTTGGATGTCCCTCCTGTTTTATTGCAGATAAAGAGATTGTCGAAATGCGCTCAGGTAGATTTAAAGGTCTTAAATGGTCAACGGCTGCATATCTAAACGCTGCAATACTTTCAACCAGGTTAGACCTCAAAGACTCCGGGGAGGCAGTAAAATTTGGAGAAGTAACAGATAGATTAGGGATAGATCAACTGGGATTTAGCGATTTGCTTGACTTTATTTTTACCCTTCATGAACAAGGAACTATAGGTAGCTCTGATGTGGGCGGTCTACCTTTAAAGAGGGGAGATATTGATGTTGTGCTTACATGGCTTGAGAAGACAGCTAACAGAGAGGGCTTTGGCAATGTGATTGCAGATAGCTGGCAGGGATTGATGAAGGCCTTTGGTGAGGATCTAATAAAAAATAGCACCGCAGTTATCAAAGGAAGAGAGGGTATATGGGAACCGAGGATTTCGGGACTGGGGACAAATGAATTTGCACAGTTAACCTATCCCAGGGGGCCCAATGCTGAATCTGGTGGATCAGGTCTATATGCCCTGAATCAACCTATTGAAACTGTCAGAAGGCATGCACAAAGAATGGGCATGTCTAAAGAGGCAATTGATAGATCTTTTGACTCCCCCCTGAAGATTAATATAGGAAGGTTCGTCACATCCTCTGAACATTGGCTCGCTTTATTTAATTCTTTAGGCATCTGCAACAGGCATGTAAACAACAGATTTTATCATATAGATATAATAGCGGAACTCTATTCAGCGGCAACTGGCATCGATCTGAGCCCTCAAGAGCTTATTAAATATTCTGAAAGGGTCTGGAATTTATTTAAAATGATCAACGTCAGGGAAGGGTTTTCAAAGAAAGATGATGAGCCGCCCGGGGTGTGGTTTCAGCCCATGGTAACTCATGAAGGGAAAGAGCTCTATATGATGGATTATTACAAGACGAGAAGACTTACCAGAGAAGATGTGGAACAGTGGCTCAGGGATTATTATGATGAGAGGGGATGGAATATTGAAACAGGTATTCCCACAAAGGAGAAACTCCTTGAGCTGGGACTTGAAGAGATGGTTCCGAGCCTACAAAAAAAGTAGTGAAAACAAAGGATTTACAAATAGTTATTATAGGTAACGGTGTTGCAGGAAACAGTGCCGCCTCAGCTATCAGAAAAAATAGCAAAGAGGCAACCATTACTATGATCTCCCAAGAGCCCTTTCCCGAATATAGTCCTTGTATTTTGTCAAAAAGATATATTTCTGGGGAAATGAAAAAAGAGGATGTTTTTTTAAAGAACTTCAAGGACTATTCAAGGGATAATATAAAAATTTTATTTGGACAAAAGGTAACAGGGCTTGAGACTCAAAAAAAGTTAGTGATTTTAGAAACACGAAGTGTAGGTTATGATAAGATGATAATTGCTACGGGTGGTAAGCCCTTAGTGCCACCAATCCCAGGTGTGGGTAAAGAAGGTATTTTTGCTTTGAAATCTCTGGGGGATGCTGAAAAAATCTATAATTTTAATGGCAAAAAAGCAGTAGTCATTGGAGCTGGGCCCATAGGAGTAGAGGCAAGTATAAGTCTAAAGAAAAGGGGCTTAAAGGTATCCCTGGTTGAACAATTGGAACAGGTTTTACCAACTATCTTTGATCAAGAAGCATCCTTGATTATCAGAAAGATTATTGAGGATTATGGGATCGATGTTATAACTGGACAGAAGGCCATTAGATTTAATGGAGACAGCCACATTAGGAGTGTTGTTACTGAGGGCAGAGAAATAGGGTGCGACATGGTTGTTTTGGCCTTGGGAATAAGGCCTTCTATGGAACTTGCTCAAAAGGCAGGGATGGAAATAGGCTCACTTGGTGGTATAAAGGTCAATGGGCAGATGATGACAAATGCTGAGGATATTTATGCCTGTGGTGATTGTGTGGAATCAAGAGATGCCATAACAGGTAAAGATATTTTATACCTTCTTTGGCATAATGCTAAACAACAGGGTGATATTGCTGGTTATAATTCAATTGGGATTAGAAAGAATTATTCCGGGGCAATGAATATTAGTGTGGTAGATATTCTTGGGACTTATGCTGTATCGATTGGCCATACTATGGAGAGTTTTGAGGGAGGGGACTTAAGAATAATTGAGGACAAAAGGAATGGCTATCACCGATTGTTGATTACAAATGGGATCATAGTAGGTGCTCAAATTATAGGTAAGACAGCTGATATCGGTCCTTTAATTAGTGTGATCCTGAGAAGAGATAATTTAGAGAACATTAAAAGAATTATAGGAGAGGGAAGCCTTCTTTCAAAATACCTATGGTGTTACATGTTATATCCATATATAAAATAGCGTATTTTTCTCAAATAAAAAAATATGAGCAAAACCTTGCATCTGCTCAATAAAGCGTGGAAAATGTGGGGTTGGGTTTTATAACAAACAATAAGTCCAAAGGATATTGAGCAATTACAAAACCTTAAATAAAAATATAAAAGGAGAGAAAAATGGATTTTGAACTGAGCAAGGAACAGAAGGATATAGTGAAGGCAGCCAAAGAGTTTGCTGAAGGGGAGTTTCCTGATAGGGCGGAAGAGTTTGACAGGGATGAGTCCTTTGATGAGGCGATCTTTAAGAATGCAGCTGAATTAGGTTTTGTGGGGATATGGATAAAAGAGGAATATGGGGGGGCAGGTATGGGTATTTTGGAGAACTGCCTGATATTTGAAGAATTTACTGTTGTTGACCCGGGCATAGCTATAGCAGTTCTGGCATCATGTTTTGGAGCTGAAGTTATACAGGCCTTTGGCTCAGAGGAGCAAAAAAAGAGGTATCTTCCTCCCCTGGTAAAAGGTGAGGCAGTTATGGGCAGTGCATTGACAGAGCCGGATGCCGGATCCGATCTGGCGGGCGCTACATCTACAACTGCCATCAGGGAAGGCGATGAATATATAATCAATGGCTCAAAGATGTTTATTACAAATGGAGACAGGGCAAATTATCTCCTTTGCTTTGTTCAAACCGACCCGGATCACCCAA
Source organism: Desulfobacteraceae bacterium (assembly GCA_030612685.1). GTDB lineage: Bacteria > Desulfobacterota > DSM-4660 > Desulfatiglandales > B25-G16 > JAUWNK01. Next base: position 73,157 of record JAUWNK010000002.1, on the reverse strand, counting down.
ACAGACACGAGCGGCACAGCATGATCATGGTGGAAACCGATCGAAAAGGATTTGAGGCAAGTCATTTAACCGGCAAGCTTGGTATTCGGGCCTCTGATACAGCGGAACTTTCTTTCAATAACGTGAGAGTGCCGTGCACCAATCTCATTGGAGAATCAGGAAATGGTTTTATTGAGTCTATGCATCTCTTTAATCTTAACAGGATTGGTGTGGCTGCCCAAGCAGTTGGAATAGCCCGCTCTGCCTTGGAGGAAAGCATAAAGCATGTGAAAAAGAGATTTGCCTTTGGTGCCCCTTTATCATCTTTCCAGGCTATCCAGTTCAAGATTGCAGATATGTTTACCTGGATACAGGCAGGTAGAAACCTGGTCTATGAAGCAGCCTGGAGAGTGGATCAGGGCACTATAGACCACAAGCTTATTGCTGCTGCAAAATCATTTTGTGGCCAGATGGCAGTTAAATGTGCTGATATGGCCCTTCAGATGCACGGAGGTTACGGTTATCTGGCTGAATATAAGGTCCAAAGGCTCTATAGGGATGCCAAAATTACAGAGCTTTATGAGGGGACAACAGAGATCGAAAAGATCATAATGGCCAGAAATCTACTAACTTAGAAAAAGGAGGTCAATGAAGATGAAAGGTATTGTATCTTATGGTGGTTATCTCCCCTTAAACAGAATCAATAGGGACATTGTTTTTAAGGTCATGGGCTGGCTTCATCAGGCTACTTATATGAAGGGAGAAAAGTGTGTGGCCAATTTTGATGAAGACAGTGTAACCATGGCCGTTGCCTCTGCCATGAACTGTTTGGAGGGATTTGAGAGGGATTATGTTGATGGTCTCTACTTTGCTACAACCACATCACCATTCAAGGAAAGAAGGTGTGCCAGTATAATAGGGACAGCCTTAGACCTAAAAAGTCAAATCAGGACTGCTGATTTTACCGACTCCACCAGTGCCGGTACGTCTGCATTGATTGCAGCAATCGATAGTATTGGCGCTGGCTCAGCAAATAGCATCCTTTTATGTGCATCAGACGTCAGGGTTGGTAAACCCGGTAGTTCTCAAGAGCTTAGCTTCAGTGACGGTGCAGCATCTCTGTTATTAGGAGATGATGGGGTAATTGCAAGCTGGGAAGGCTACTACTGTGTTTCCTATGATTTTCCAGATCATTGGAGAACAGAGAATGATAAGGCTGATAGGTCCTGGGAGGATAGATTTGGAAGGGAGCAAGGCTATAGAAAATTTATACCTGAGGCCATATCAGGTCTCCTCTCTAAATATGATCTCCAGCAAAAGGATATAGCCAAGGTGATCTTTCCCGGCATTTATCCCCGGGATCATGCCTTAATATGTAAAAAATTGGGATTTGAGCCAGGTCAAGTTCAAGATCATCTGATGACTGTTATGGGGAATACCGGCGCCGCTTATCCTTTGATGATATTAATCTCGGCCCTTGAAGATTCAAGTCCCGGAGATAAGTTGATCGTAGCCGGTTTTGGTAATGGGAGTGATGCCCTATTATTCCATGTGACAGAGGAGATAGAAAAGGTAAAAGGTCAAAAGAGAGGGGTTAAAAGGTATTTAGAATCAAAAAGGGAACTCGATAGTTACGAGAAGTATCTGGCATTTAGGAATTTTATCTCTACAGAAGGGGGAATCAGGGCCGAAGCCATACCTTACACAGCCTTGTCTTTAACATGGAGAGACAGAAGAGAGATATTAGGCCTATGTGGAACCCGGTGTAAAAAATGCGGTACTCCACAATATCCCGTACAAAGGGTATGCGTGAATCCTGACTGTGGTGCCATTGATGAGATGGAGCCTTACAGGTTCTCTGATAAAAAAGGAAAGGTTTTTAGTTTTACAGGGGATATGTTGGCCTTTACGCCCAATCCACCGGGAATATATGCAGTTACTGATTTTGATGGAGGTGGCAGGTACTGGTTTGATGTTACTGATTGTGATCTTGAATCAATGGAGATCGGAATGCCAGTTGAGATAAGCTTCAGGAGAAAATATGTTGATGAAAGAGGTGGTATTGTTGGTTATTTTTGGAAGGCAGTACCTATAAGATTATAATTCATGGAAAATAGCTAAGGAGATAAAAATGGCAGAAGGGATAAAGGATAAGGTTGCTATTATTGGAATGGGTTGTACCAAATTTGGGGAGCACTGGGACAAAGGCTCCGAGGATTTAATCGTTGAGGCATTTACTGAAGCAATTGAGGATGCAGGGATAGAGAAAAAGGATATTCAGGCAGCCTGGTATGGCTCTTGTTATGATGAATTCAATGTTGGGAAATCTGCCCTAGTTCTGAGCAGGACTTTAAAATTACCGTTTATACCGGTAACCAGGATTGAGAACCTTTGTGCCAGTGGTTCTGAGGCATTAAGGGGTGCAGTTTATGGAGTTGCCTCTGGTGCCTGTGATATTGCTTTGGCCCTTGGAGCAGAAAAGCTAAAGGATACGGGCTATGGTGGTCTTCCGGAGATGAGCACGACCCTGGGCACAAAATACAGGGTTATCTTTCCTGGTATAAGCGCCCCCGGTGCATTTGCAATGATGGCTAACAGGTATTTCTCCAAATACGGTATGTCTGTAGAGGAAGGCAAAAGGGTCCTGGCCAAGATCTCGGTCAACAGTCATAAAAATGGTGCCAAAAATCCAAAGGCCCACCTCAAAAGGGTTATCACAGAAGAAGATGTATTAAATGCCCCAATAATTGCATCCCCACTTGGTCTTTTTGACTGCTGTGGTGTGAGTGATGGGGCAGCGGCAGCTATTGTGTGCAGGGCTGATATAGCCAAAGGTTTCAGAGCCGATCCTGTATCAATAAAGGCGCTCCAGATCGGGATCAGTTCCGGCGAGGAATTAGGGTACACGGAATGGGATGGCACCTATGTTGAGAGCACAGTCAGGACGGCGATTAGGGCATATGAAGAGGCAGGTATAAAAAATCCCCGGGAGGAAATCAGTATGATGGAATTGCATGACTGCTTCTCCATCACCGAGCTTGTTACCTATGAAGATTTACAGATATCACCTCGAGGAAAGGCAAGAAATGATATTGAAGATGGCTTTTTTGCTATAGAAGGCAAGATACCTTCCCAGCCTGACGGAGGTCTGAAATGCTTTGGCCATCCCATTGCGGCCTCCGGATTAAGGATGATGTATGAGATGTACAAGCAACTTCAAGGAAAGGCCGGAGAAAGGCAAATCAAGGATCCTAAGATTGGTCTTACCCATAACTTAGGTGGGTTCCCGCAGTTGAATGTCATTAGCTTAGTAATCGTGGGGTTGTAGTTACCGGTAATTTACTTGAGAGACCATTCCATCCGCTTTAATGAGCTGGCTGATTTCTGTTTGAATGATATTGTCAGAAATAGTCTCAATAGAGGATACAGGCAGGCCTCTTTTATCTCTTTTGTAATGCCAGCCTGAGACAAAACCTATAACATGGGCAAATAGGCATCCACCGATCCCGCAGCAAGATGAATCAAGTGAGGCCGTACCAAGTAGATAAAGGACATCTTTGCTATTATAGTTTAGGTGCCTTTCCTCAAAAAAGGTATAGTGCCCGGAGATGGATTCTATTGAATCATTTAATATATGAGTATATTCCTTTTTCATATAAAATACTTCTTGTTATTTGAGTAGATTGAACTTAGTTCGCTTCGCTCACAATTGGAATGTTGGAATACTGGAATCATGGAATAATGGGTTCTGGGAAAATGGGATAATGGTTTATTGGCAAAACCCCTCTTGACAAGGAAATTAATAAATGAGTAACTTCCTTTTTAAATCAACATTCCAATATTCCACCATTCCATTATTGCATGTGTGAGGCAGAAACTCAGGCCTTAAAAAAGCCATTTATTTTCACTAAGTTGTAGAATTTTCGAGACGTTTAATTAATTGATAAGGAGATTTTTATTTTTGTCAATATTTGTCTCACTGGACTTTCTTTAAAAATTTTGATCAGTCTTAATGAATCTATTGATTTAATCAATAAATTCAGATTTTGTAAGTAGAATCCAATGTTCCTACGCTTCATAGCTTCCGCAGTGACCCTATCGGGCTCGCAGGTGGGGAATACTTGCCCCTTCCCCGCTCTAAAGGCTGGGCTTTCCCCTTCCTGCTCACCTCGATGGGTGCCCCACTGCTCCCAGCAAATTTTCGCTCAGGAACAATGGATTCCTCTAAAAACTGTGTAAACTCCAGTTATCTAAAAGTGTTAAATTATAAATAGAAAATAATTAGGCCATTTTTTGGCTATTTAATCAAGGAAAGGAGAGAAAAATGGATTTTACCCTGTCAGGTGAAAGTAAAATGATGGTCAAGGCAGCTCGGGATTTTGCCGAGCAGGAAATTGACCCAATTATGGCCAAGGTTGAGGAAGAAGATGCTCTTCCGGATGATATCTTGCAAAAGTTTGCCAAGGCAAGAATGCTGGGCATGATGATCCCGAAGGAATATGGAGGCATTGGGTCAAGTGCCCTCAATATTATCTTAATTCTCGAAGAGCTTGCAAAAACAGGATCGGCAGCTGCCTTTCTTGTGGCTTTTTGCAATAGTATTGCAGAAACTATCTATAATTGGGGTTCAGAGGATATACGGAAACGATTTGTCCCTCCTCTGTGCGATGGATCACTATGTCCAGCTATGGCATTTACTGAACCAGGCACTGGATCAGATCCCACCGCAATTACCACGACTGCTAAACCAGATGGAGATTATTATGTATTGAATGGAACAAAGAGATTCATCTCCCATGGGAGTAAGAAAGGATACGGGGTTTTTTATGCAAAGGACGAAACAGAAAAGGTTACAGCATTTATTGTAGATAAAAGGTCTGAGGGTTACACCTGGTCAAAACCATGGGCCCTGATGGGCCTTGCTGGGCAAGACCTGGTAGATGTTTTTCTAAAAGACGTTAAGGTGCCAAAGGAAGATATCCTGGGTGAAAAAGGTAAAGGCTTTCATATCTTACTCAGGTGGATTGCTGGTGAAAGGGTTCAGCAGATGGCTTTTATGGTCGGCATGGGGCAGGAGTGCTTAAATGAATCATTAAAATATGCTAAAGAGAGAATGGTCAGGGGAAGACCAATGACCGCAATGCAGGGATTTCAGTGGATGTTGGCAGATATGCACGCCTCAATTGAGGCTTGCAGATGGTGGACTTACAGGATAGCCTCCAAGCAGGATGAAGGTGGTGATATCCAGGTAGATTCAGCAGCACTAAAACTCTTTGTTGTCCCTGCTATCCAGGAAGTTGCCAGAAAGGCATTACAAATACATGGCTCTTATGGTTACTGCAAGGACTACAAGATAGAAAGACTCTATAGAGCGATTGCCCATGCAGGGATCACTGCTTCCAGCACTGAGATTCAAAAGACACTTGTTGGTTCTGCATTGGCCCGTTCGTAAGGAATCTAAAGAAAAGAAATAGCAGTTCAACGCAAAGACGCTGAGGGCGTAGAGAAGAAAGATTTTTCCCCTGTCGTTGAGAGGTCGCCAAGGGAAAAGCTTGCCTTTGAATTTTAATATGATCATTATGCGAGATAGTATAGTTTGAATTGTAAATGAGTTAGAGAGTTAGTCCCGCAGGGCTGGGTCTTTTTGCTTTCCCCCCTCTCAGGGGAAAGCAAAAAATAACTAAACCTTTGCGCTCTCTGCGTCTCTGCGGTGAAAATAAATTAATAAAACCATACTTAATAACAAAGCCAACAAACCTAATTAGGTCCTGATCACTTACCTAAAGCCTGCAAAAATGGATATAGTTGTCTGTATTAAGCAAGTACCGGAGACAAACGAGATAGGTTGGGATCCCAAGACAGGTACCCTTATCAGGGAAAGTACTGGGGGAATTTTAAACCCTAATGATAAAAATGCCATAGAGGCAGCCCTCCAGTTAAGAGAAAAACATGGAGGGTTGATAACCGCCATCTCGATGGGTCCTCCCCAGGCAGGGGATGCCCTCAGAGAGGCCTTGGGCATGGGGGCTGATAAGGCTATATTACTGAGTGATAGACAATTTGCAGGAGCCGATACCCTGTCCACCTCTTATGCCTTAAGCCTTGCCTTGAAAAAGATTGTTAGGTTTGATCTCATCCTTTGCGGCAAAGAGTCATCAGATGGTATGACAGCCCAGGTAGGCCCCCAGCTTGCGGAATTATTGAATTTGCCGCAATTAACCAATGCAATGGAGATTATCATAAATAGTAATTCAGTTAGGATAAAACAAAAGCTGGAAGATGGCTTTAGAATCCTGAAAACGTCCTTCCCTGCTTTAATAACAGTTGAAAGGGAAATGAATCAACCAAGAATCCCTCCCATGGACAGCATCATGGAGGCCTACAGGGAGAAAGATGTATTAGTGTGGGGTGTAGGAAATCTTGGAGGTGATAAAGAACGGATCGGACTAAAAGGTTCCCCGACACAATCCAGAAAAGTTTACACTAAAATAGTAAAAAAAGGAGAGATTACTCTATTGGAAGGGGAGCCAGATAAAGTAGCCAGAGAGTTGATTCAAATATTGAAAAACAAAGATCTGCTTTGAGGTTTATATGTCAACTGACAATCTTGAAGAATATAATGGATTATGTGTCTTTATCGAGCAAAGAGATGGAAACCCAGCCCGGGTTTCCCTTGAATTATTGGACGAAGGACGCACCCTTGCGGATAAGCTCGGTGCAGATGTTACTGCTATCCTTATTGGTGAAAACGTTTCAGGGATTGCACAAGAGCTGATCTACTATGGAGCTGACAGGGTTATCATAGCAGATGATCCTATTGCCAAAGATTACCGGACCGAGGTTTACACGGATATTATTGTTGAACAGGTTTTAAAGGAAAAACCCGAGATACTGTTGATTGGAGCAACATGCATAGGAAGAGATTTAGCTCCAAGGTTATCTGCAAGACTGAACACAGGCTGCACCGCTGACTGCACTGAACTCGATATTGATACCGAGATGAGACTGATAATTGCCATAAAGCCCTTCTTTGGCAGGAATCTCATGGCAGATATTGTCTGTCCTTTTCATAGGCCCCAGATGGTAACAGTCAGGCCAGGTGTTATGGAATTAAAGGCACAAGATAGGGGAAGAAAAGGGGAGCTAATATACATAGATATAAATCTAAAGGAGGCGGATACCAAGGTTAAGGTTCTTGAAACTGTCAGGTCAACTTCCGATGCTGTTTCTTTAGAGGAGGCAGATAAGGTCGTAGCTGCAGGTATGGGTGTCGACAATCAAGAAGGATTTGAAATGTTAAAGGAGCTTGCTGATCTATTGGGTGCCCAAATAGGGACAACAAGCCTTCCGGTAGATGCGGGCTGGATCTCTGAAGATAAAAAGATTGGCCAGACAGGAAAGACGATCAGACCTAGGCTTTATATAGGTTGTGGGGTTTCAGGAGCGATACAGCACTCTGCCGGAATGATAAATAGCGAGCTTATTGTAGCCATAAATACCAACCCAAAGGCCGATATCTTTAACTTTGCAGATTATGGTATTATCGGGGATGTGAGCAAGATTGTTCCAGCACTTATTAAAGAGTTGAAAAGCATCAAAGACCTAACTTGATTGCTTAGGAATTTCCTTTTTAAGTACTTGTAGGGGCGGCATTTATGACGCCCGTCATTGCGGGTTCGATTAATCGAACCCCTACAGGTCCGCACCGTAGGTGCGATATGTTCAGCGATTCTAATGTTTAAACCAGTAGGACAGGCGTCTCGCCTGTCCTAAGAGATGAAATCCAAGGACAGCCGAGCCCGCCCTGGTGCGACATTGCCAGAAAATAATGTAATCGTTGTATTATTTCACAAGCAATGTCTATACAAGCATCCGTTATAAATCAGGTCTGGGCCAGGGACGGCTGTCCTACCGTTGTTTGGCCATCTTGGCATGCAAGAATCTCTCAATCTAGGAAAGAATAAAAATAAGAAAGGAGGGTTATCATGTATAATTTTCAACTTTCAGAAGAAAGACGGCAATTTCAAGAAATGGCAAGAAAATTTGCTGAAAAAGAGATAAAACCACTTAATGACAAGTTTGATGACGACTGGGAAACCCACAGAATTATGCCACAGGTATTAAAGAAGGCGGCAGAGCTGGGTTTTATGGGATTAACTATTGATCCTAAATATGGAGGAACAGGGGCAGACGGGATGACAATTATGGCGGTCTTAGAAGAGCTTGCTGCTGTAAATGGCGGTGTTGCCTGCGTTATCGGTGATACGTGGTTTGCCCAAACACCTATCATAATAGCAGCTAATGAAGAGCAAAGGGAACGTTTCCTTAGGCCACTGGCCTCGAGAGATGAGGCTAATCTGGGATGTATCTGTATGACAGAGCCTGCTTCAGGTGCAGATATTGAAGACAGTAGGATGCGATTAAGGACCGTAAAAACTATCATCAAAGAAGACGGAGATGATTATATCATAAATGGCGTAAAGATATGGCCCAGTAATGCCGGTATCGCTTCCCATTATGTTGTAATTGCCACAACTGACCCAAAGTTAGAAGACAAAGGATCCTGCATAATTGTCGTGGAGAAGGATACACCTGGTCTTTCCTTTGGTAAGATTGAAAGAAAGATGGGGATGCCAGAAGACCAGAACAGGGAAGTTATATTTGAAGATGTTCGTGTCCCCAAGAACAATCTTCTTGGCAAAATAGGTGATGGACATAAAATCCTCCAGACAACCGTAGCCTATAATAGATTGGGTGCGGGAATGATCTCTGTTGGGATGGCCAGAGGTGCATTTGAATATGCACTTAAATATTGTAAAGACAGGGTTGTTGGTGGAAAGCCTCTTATCAAGCACAGCCTGATTTCAGCGATGTTTGCAGACATGGCCACAAAAATTGATGCGGCACGGCTTCTTGTCTACAGGGCATCATGGTCTTTGAGAGTGAGAGATCCAAACAGGGCGAGGCATTCTGACATGGCCAAGGTATTTCCGACTAATATGGCCATGGAGGTTACATCAAATTGTGTTCAGGTAATGGGCTCCTATGGGTATTCTAAGGAATATCCGGTGGAAAAGTATATGAGGGATGCAAAAATAGTGCAGATATATCTTGGCCCAAACGAGATGGTACAACAGCTTATCGGGGAAAGCCTTTAATTTGATAATTCTCTGCAGCTTGCTACAGGGTTACCGTATAGTCCCTCCCCCTTGATGGGGGAGGTTTACCCGCCTAAGGCGGGTAAAGGTGGGGGTGGTAAAATGTTTGTTCACCCTCCCCTTTATCCCCTCCCATCAAGGGAGGGGTCATTTGATATTTGATACCCTGCAGCCTGCTGCAGGTTGGTTCATTAAAATGGCCTGATCTCTGATAGCTTTAAGGCCAGATCCTCTATGTGAGATCGGTTCTCCAGTTTCTGCCTCCATGATTGAGGGATAGATTCAATGCCTAAATAAGCGCCTGATATAGCACAGGCCATGGCACCGAGTGTATCCCGGTCTCCTCCATTTAAGGTGGCGCAAAAAAGACAATCCTCATATGATTTGGGATGGCAAAGAAAGGAGTAGAGTGCAAAAGGCAGAGATTCATGCACGTCTACCGTGCGACCAAGTTGCTCCGCTGCAAAAGATGGAGTAGTATCGGAGCTTAATAATTTTTGAACAAGTTGCATTTTCTCTTCCATCTTAGGGGTTATGGCGAAGTCAATTAACGTATCTATAAATACCTTACGTGGGAATTCCTCCCTTGGGTCGAGTTTTACTGCAAGAGAGACTGCCCTTGCCTGGACTGCCGCACCATCCATGCCAACAGGATGTGCATGGGTGACAGAGGCAGACATGCATGCCTTTTCATAGAGATCAGGGGCGTTGTGAAAAAAGAGGCCTACCGGAACAATCCTCATGGCAGCGCCATTGCCAAAGGAACCTGTACCCCCAAACAGATTTCTCGCAGCATCAGCGTAGGTAATACTTAGCTGTTCCACCATGCTAAATATAGTTGGCGGGCCTGAGGCATAACCCCGCCACGGCTCACGCTCATAGTTGTATCTGAATGTTTCTCCCAGGTCTTGTTGATCAAGGCAACCCTTTTTTATAATAGATTCAGCAAGGCCAATGGACATGGCGCTGTCGTCTGTGTAGCGTAATTCTTCTAACCGGTCCAATTGGATATAAAGACTCTCTTTTTTAGGATAGCGGAATGCCAGCTCACCAATCGCATCCCCGAGAGCGCTACCAACCATACCACCTAAAAACTTTGCCTTGATATTGGTCATTATGATTTCATTTTTTTGATTTAAAGTATCATATTGTTTTTGTTTAGCCAATTAGATCCAAAAAGTGCAACACAAATTTTGCCGATAGGCAGATTTTGCTATTGCAAGATATGGTAACAGCTCAATATTCAGTGGATTGATAAAAGGCTTACGCCTAAATTCCTAATTCGGAGTTTACCCCTGGCCCAGACCTGATTTACCGTGTGCAAGCGCTATGATTTCAACTTTCGAAATTTTACAACTAAACTCCCGTATTCCGGGCAAGTCGCACCAGGGCGGGCCGTAAGGGTTTTATCCGCAAGATATTGAGTAATTACAAGATATGGGTTAATTTAAAACAAATCGCTGGTATGGGAAGGATGCAACTGGGTGCCCTGTCAAGGCACTTGCCGGACTGTAGAAATAAAATGCTTGAAGCTTTGATTAACAGATGCAATCTATACATGGTATAGAATATATGATATGGAAAGAAGTCTATACTGCTGGCATATAAATCCTAACCCCAATCTGTGGCTTTGCCTTACCCTTCATCAGGTCAAAATAAATGGTTCCGAGACGATTCTGGAATGTGATTATTAGCTATTTACTTAGTTTAGCATTTTTCCTTCGATGATTTAACCTCCGTTTAGAGGCTACTCCACGGAAAAAGATCTCTCAATCTCACGGCCTTCTATGGCGTCGCTCACTGTGTCTGCCTTGTCCTTTTGGTATCCTGCAAAGGCTAATCTCAGATAGTCGCTCCTGGAAACCTCTCATGTGCCATTTCAAATTAAAAGTTAGGCATGCTGCACGGAATGTGGTGTAGCTCTTACCTAAAGTGCTTTTAAGCTCTTCAGAGTTTTTATCAAATCGGAATTCAATGGCTCGCCCGTGTCATACTTCCTTTAGCTTTTCTTTTGTCCAAAATCTTTTTCCGGAGAGGGGATCCCAAATCTCTGCCTTTTCTTTACGAGACCCCATATATAACACCGCATGGGATTCAGGTATTGGAAGTAGATTGATGAAAATCATGCTTGGGGCGTTTAGTCTTTCTGGGTTTAGGCTCTATAATGTCTACTCTCTCCTCATACTTAGGAAATGCCTTAACCACAGCTCTTTATGCGCCATCTGTGAACACCGTTAAAAATCGACAAGGGGAAGGGTCTTGCTTAGAGTCTCAAATTCCCTCTTAGCCATTCCCGAAGATGTTTCTTCTGCTTGAAAGCGGATCGTATGAAATCTGCACCCAACGCCCCTTTATAAGTCTTCAACTGGCCATATAGTATTCAGCATCTATATATTGTGTTATTTTTTGCTTGACACACAAGATAAAGTATCCCATGCTAACAAAAATCGAACAAGCGACAAGGATCTACGATAATCTTAGAAATGCAATTAAAAAGCTGATCAGAGGTATTTGGCGATACAAAAATAGTCAAGGTTTTGTGAAATCCAACCGAATATTACATTTAAGAGAATAAACATCTCAATGGAAAACTGAAAAAGAAGGGGGGATATATGTCAGAACCTATTATTGGTTCACTTGAATCAAGTCCTGTAATAACGCGTCATCCACAAAATCCAGTATTATCATCAAAAGATGTTCCATATAGATCTGCCCTCGTTTTCAACGCTGGAGTAGCCAAGCATGATGGAAAATATGTCATGCTTTTTCGGAATGATTATGGCTCTTTAAGAGCACAGCGCATTGATGGGACTAACATAGGTTTGGCCTTGAGCGATGACGGTATCAGTTGGGAAGTGCAACCTAAACCATGTTTTACTCTCCAAGGCGAAGGGATCATCCATATCTACGATCCTCATCTCACAATCATCGAGGACAGATGTTATATGTCCTTTGCAATGGATACGTTTCATGGAGCCAGAGGATGTATTGCTGTTACTGAGGATTTTGAAGACTTTGAGATACTGACTATGACGGTGCCCGATAACCGTAACTTGGTATTATTCCATGAAAGACTTAATGATATGTTTGTTCGGCTCGAACGTCCTTTCCCAGCTTACAGTCGAGGGAAGGATCGATTTGATATCTGGATATCGGAGTCCCCAGATTTGAGGCATTGGGGAAATTCGCAGCTTCTCATTGGGGTGGAGGATGTTCCCTTTGCTAATAACAAGATTGGTCCTGGTACTCCACCTATTAAAACCCACAAAGGTTGGCTTACCATCTTTCACTCTGTCGACCTAGATCCAAATCGCGGTAAAAACGGTTGGGAGGAGACTTGGAAGAAGCGATATTCAGCAGGAGTTATGCTCTTGGATCTGGAAGAGCCCAGAAAAGTCATTGGACTCCATAAAGAACCCCTCATGGCCCCTGAAGCTCCATATGAAGTTGAAGGTGGTTATAGAAACAATGTGGTCTTTCCCACTGGCATGATACTGGAAGAATCAGGAGAGGTAAAAATCTATTATGGTGCAGCTGATACGGTAGTCTGTCTGGCTACAGCCCATGTGGATGATCTTTTAAATCTATGTACAATATGGTCTTGATAAAGGTGTTAGTATAGATTAGTTAAACAAGGAGTAACCTACCCTGGCCCAAAGTCGATAAGGCCCGCCAGGCCCTTCTTAAACATCTGAATCAGGCTAATAAAAAACATACAACGGGAAAACTTAAGCAATGAAAATTGTCTATATATCAACATATCTTCCCAAACAGTGTGGGATAGCTACATATACAGATTATCTTATTAATGGCATCAGAAAAGTTGATCCCACCTTAGAAATCAAGATTATCGCTGAGCAGGGCGCATCCCCCATTAAACTGGATAAATTTGAGGTAATCCCCTGTTGGGACAGAAATGAGAATTATGTAGAACCTATCATTTCAAACATAGGGGCCGGGGATGTAGTCCATATTCAACATGAATACAGTATATACAAATTTGATGATAGATTGCCTTCAGTACTCCAGAAGCTTGGTGAAAACACCAAGAAGATAATAACTATCCATTGTGTAAAACCCGCTCAATTCTCGGAAAGAGGAGCAGAAGAAGAGAAATTCGCTGCAAGAATTGCCAGACTTGCAGATGAGGTAATTGTTCATCTCCCCACCCAAGAAGCGATCCTCACTAGGCTGGCAATACCATCAAAAAAGATTCATATTATTCCCCATGGGACAGAACTCAGCGATGAGGACAAAGAAGTTTCCCGCAAAAGACTTGGGCTGCCTGTGGATGCAAAAATTCTTCTCATGTTTGGATTTATTAAGAAGCACAAGAACTTACATATCGTTCTTGATGCCCTTATGGAGATACTGGAAAAATTCAGGGATGTTTATTTCTTCATAGCTGGAGGCCTTGCTCCGAACGCTTCAAAGAAAGATAAAGACTACACAGAATTTATTGCCAAAAGAATAGAGGAACTAAGGCTTCAAAAGAATGTCATCTATCCAAACAAATTCTTTCCAAACGAAGATGTCCCCTATTTGCTTAGAGCCTCTGACATTGTCCTTTTCCCATACTACGAGGAAGACAGATCTGCCTCCGGATCATTGCATCTGGCCATAGGTGCGAAAAGGCCTACCATTGCTTCAAGAATACCCAAGTTTGAAGAACTGAAAAATATCAGCGATGATTTACTTGTTCTTCCCTATAACTCTTCTGGGATTGCAGGAATAGCTATTCGTCTTTTTGAAGACCAGGAATTCCGGAAATATGTAATCAATCGCACTGAAGAGTATAGAGTTCTTACCTCTTGGCAAACTGTAGCAAGGCAACATTTGAAACTGTATAAAGAGAAATGAGATGAAATTAGCAATACTGTCAAGATGGAATACTGCTTGTGGAGTATAAGGGACCAGGCAAGATATTTTTTGGTTTTTATCAAATAAGGTACTCAAGATCATTATTGGCATAGGTCTATATGATTCGTTTGCCAGAAAAAGTTTTGAAGGAATCTAATCTTTGAGATCAATCTCTTAAAAGGAATTTTTGTGACCTGCCGATAAATGTGCTTTTCCTACAGGGAGAAAGACCTCCAATCACAAAATCCCATAAAAAATACAATCTATAGTAAATCTATTAGTTTTGGTTTATTATATATGAATTATATATGTATGATTATTGTAACTACACAGGTTCAAAGTTCCGGGTTCAAGGTTCAATGGTTATTTGCTGAACCATTAACCGTTAAACGCGGGTTTTTCATGAGCTGGTTGAGGAGTCTTGGCATGGACAATGGTTCATGGCTCCAAGCTGAACCCCTGAACTGTGAACCCCTGGCCCAGACCTGATTTCAAGAAGTTGGATTTAAGAGAGATACTTTTAAATAGTCAGGAGTTGCTTTACTTGATAACGGCCATCGCGCCAGGGCGGGCTTGAACCTGACAACCTGGGTAGTTACTGATTATTAATAATTGATAATCTCGTAAAAAGTCGCCGGTGGTGTCATTGCGAGCGTAGCGAAGCAATCTCATTGGCTGTAACTGCTTGAAATCAGGAGATTGCTTCGTCGCTTCGCTCCTCGCAATGACCGGTGAAAAGACTTTTTACGAGGTTATCAATAATTCAATCTAAATAGATTGTGATAAGCAAGATTTCCTAAAAATTGTTAAGGTTCTGTGAAACCTTACCGTATATTACTTTTATGAAAATAAACATTTCAATGTAAAAACTGAAAAAAGAAGTGGGATATATATCAGAAGCGATTATTGGTTCACTTAGATCAAGTCCTGTTATAAAGCGTTGTCCAGAAAATCCAGTATTATCATCAAAGGAGATCCCTTACAAGTCTGTTCTTGTCTTTAATCCGGGGGTGGCTAAATATGATGGAAAATATGTCATGCTTTTTCGGAATGATTACGGCTCCTTAAAAGCACAGCGCATTGATGGGACTAACATAGGTTTGGCCTTGAGCGATGACGGTATCAGTTGGGAAGTACAACCTAAACCATGTTTTAGTGGCAAAGGTAAAGGGATTATCCATATTTACGATCCTCATCTCACAGTCATCGAAGACAGATGTTATATGTCTTTTGCAATGGATACGTTTCATGGAGTCAGAGGATGTATTGCTATTACTGAGGATTTTGAAGACTTCAAGATACTTAGTATAACAGTGCCCGATAACCGCAACCTGGCATTATTCCCTGAAAGAATTCATGATATGTTTGTTCGGCTCGAACGTCCCTTTCCAGCTTACAGTCGAGGGAAGGATATATTTGATATCTGGATATCAGATTCTCCAGACCTAAAATATTGGGGAAATTCCCACCTTCTCATCGGTGTGGAGGATGTTCCCTTTTCTAATAATAAAATTGGTCCTGGCACTCCACCTGTTAAAACCCACAAAGGTTGGCTTACCATCTTTCATTCTGTGGACGTAGATCCAAATCGCGGCAAAAACGGTTGGGAAGAAACTTGGAAGAAGCGATATTCAGCAGGAGTTATGCTCTTGGATCTGGAAGACCCCAGAAAAGTCATCGGACTCTATAAAGAACCCCTTATGGCTCCTGAAGCTCCGTATGAAGTTGAAGGTGGTTATAGAAACAATGTGATCTTTCCCACTGGCATGATACTGGAAGAATCAGGTGAGGTAAAAATCTATTATGGTGCATCTGATTCAGTAGTCTGTCTGGCTACAGCCCATGTGGATGATCTCTTAAATCTATGTACGATAAAGTCATAAACTCATTCTGTCCACAAGAGGCATCTCCGACCCTTCCCTTAAAGAGTTTTCAATTAACAAATGCTTCTTTGCCTGATTGGCAAAAGAGTACCGAAGAGCATACTGCCAACTGCGAGCCAATATTTCTTTTCTGTGTCCTGGCTCCAATACCAACTCCACTATCCTTTCAGCCAGCTCTTCCAGGGTTTTAGCCACCGGCAAACCAGATTGTTTCAATGTTTCTCCTATCCCTTCCCAATGGCTCCCAACCACACAGGTTCCAGTACCCTGCGCATGAGCCATTCTCCCTGATTGGGTTAGATCTCTAGACCAAAAAGGAGAAAAATCTAGAGCATTAAATGCCAGATGGTAAAATGCTTCAGGAATATAAACTTCGAAAAAAAAGTTTCCCTTTCCATGGTGAATAGATTTTAGTTTTTCCAACAATGTATAATGATCATTTATATCCTTTTCTCTTTCACTCTGAATAATCCCTGCAAAGATCTTTATCACCTTGTATTGAGGAAGCTTCTCCTGGACAAGATCCCCTAATTCATATAGTTGAAGAGGTTCTTTCCCTGGGGTAATAAACCCGTAAGTTCCCAACAAGATGGTATGCTCTGAATACAAATAATCCTCTAATTTACTAAGCTCCTTCTTCTGAGATGGAGAGATTTGCTCTTGATTTATCAAAAAGGAAAAAAATCTTTTTCTGGCATCATATCGGTCTACTTTGGGATAAAGATGAACTCCATGTCTAAGGACAATTACCCTTTCCTTATACTCAGGAAATGCATTAATGACAGCCCTATATGCTCCATCTGTGAACACCGTTAAAAAATCGACAAGGGGAAGGGTCTTACTGAGAATCACAAATTCCTTCTTAGACATTCCAGAAGATGTTTCTTCTGCTTGAAAGTGGATCGTATGAAAGCTGACCCCAACTCTCTTTTTCTTTCTTTTTGCTTCTTCAATTAAAGCCAGAAATTGATCACTTATCTCCCCCCATATCCCAAAAGAATGCTGAAACCATATGAGATTTCCTTTAAGATTGGCGCCAAGGGAGGAAGGAGGATAGGAAAGGCAGTAATCCACCTGCTCATCAGGTGGTGGGTATTGATCCTCCAATTTTAAAAAACAATCATCGAGTCTAAAAGAAACTACCCTGTAGTGGGACTTCGGTAGATGGGACATCAAGTATTTTGTATAGGTAGCAATACCGCATATCATAGGCGGATATGTAGATACAAAAGAAATCATCTTTGAAATAATATATAATCCTTTTTTTAACCTGAATATTTAAATTAAATTTAACAAAAAAAGCAGGGAAATACAAGTTTTTGTCATAATTACTTATACACCGTAATTAACATGGAGAACGATATCCTTTTGAGCGAATGGATATATTCACTTTCTTCGGAACCGAAGGCGAGTAGGTTTTCATAAGATTAGATGAAACAGGGGAATCCAATACTCGGGAACGATCCACCCTGATTTTGAAAGATTGGATACACGGAGTTTGGCTTTTTAAGATAGACTGCAGCTCCTTACCGAATGAAATAACGGCAATTTTGAATTTCGAGGAATGTGGCATTCCTCAATCCCTAACCAATCCATGCCCACGGTCCAGCAAGCTGCGTCACCTCTGGGTTTTGCCAATCCAACCTTCTTTGGATATAATGGTAATACTACAACTATTTGAATATTTATGATAAGGCAAGATATCTTTAATCTGACTGTGTTGATAAGTACCACAACATATTGACCTATTGAGTCTGCCCAGTCCAATTAGCCCTTCTGATTGACACACAACCGTCTCATCTATATTATTCCTTAGGTGAAGACGAGTTCCTGTCAGAGAAAGGCTTACCCTAACTTTCAAGGAGGCAAGATATGGACGCACATCAAATGGTTTGGAACGAAAAGGTGGCCAAGGATATTATCAATCACCTTGAGAAGCGCCGTATGGAGGGGAGCTACGCCTCCACCGCCGCCCAGGCCAAGGGAGAGATATTGGCCATGATCCCGCAGGGGGCGACGGTCTTCCGCTGTGGCTCGATGACGGCGAAAGGCATGGGCCTTTGGGAGGAGATAGCTAAACTGACCGGAGTTGAGGTTATCGATCCTTACCAACCCGGACTATCACCAGAGGAGAGTTTAGGAATCAGGCACAAAGGCATGATGGCGGACGTGATGATCGCAAGTTCTAACGCCGTCACCCTGGACGGCAGGTTGGTCAACCTCGATGGCATGGGCAACCGTGTAGCGGCCATGACATTCGGGCCTAAAAAGGTCATCTTGGTGGTGGGGATGAATAAAGTGGCTCCCAATCTGGATTCAGCCATGGCCCGTGTCAAGCACTACGCCGGGCCAGTCAACGCCATTCGCTTAGGGCTCAATAACCCATGTGTGGAGACCGGGCTGTGTGCCGACTGCAAATCGCCCCAGCGTATCTGCAACATGTGGAGCATCATCGAAGGACACATGATCAAAGACCGCATCCACGTAAAACTGGTCGGTGAAAACCTGGGTTACTGAAAAACCTTCCTTTCTGCTGGGTCTGTGAGGCGAGATTCCGGTATAAATATTCAAGATAAAAAAAGGAGCTTATAATGAATATCTATGGAGGCAGTTTGTCGTACAAGGCCACCGAAGAGGATTTATAGCAAGCTTTTGAGGGCTTCGGGCAGGTCGAATCCGTCAAAATCATTAAGGACAAGTACAGTGGAGAATCAAAAGTATTTGGATTTGTGGAGATGCCCGATAAAACTGAAGCCGAGTCTGCGATTGAAGGCTTGAACGGCAAAGAGTTAAAAGGACGAAGGCTTAATGTTAATGAGGCTCGGCCTCGATCCGAAGGTCGTTCGCTCACTCTCCTTGATTTTCATCAAGGTGCCTATAGAGCCCCATAATAGCTTTAGTAGCATATGCTTTACCCTATGGTTCTTAGATTTAGCCTTGTTAGACTCCACGGCTTTTTCTTGAGCCGTCTCCCCCTCCTCCAGTAATTGGTCTTAGTGATGCAGTCAACATCAAGCCTATAATGCTCAGCATAATCAAGAGCAAGAAACCGAGCCTGTAACTATGGTTGATATCAAATATGTATGCTACTAAAAGAGGACTAATAGCCCCCCCAACGGTACCACTAAAGGAAACAATGCCAAAGATTGTACCGTGTGAACGGATTCCGAAAAGCCCAGCCACTGTAGGTGAGATAAGCGCAAAAAATCCCCCATGGCTAAAGCCATATACAGCACCAAACAGGTATAACATCCACAGCTCTTTGGCCATCTGCAGCCAGAGTAAAGCTCCTACTAAGATAAGAAAGCAAATAATCATTGCATGCTTATTCCCAATTCTATCGCCAGCAGTACCCATTACCACCCTAGCGACAATACTTACCGCTCCAATCGTAGATAAGACACCGGCAGCATTTGTCACTGAAATGCCAAGGTCTATCGTATGAGGAACAATGTGAATCAGGATAGTCATGGCAAAGGAGACAATCGTAAAGTATATGGCACAAATGGTCCAAAATTGTCTCATGTAAATTACTTCTCGAAGAGATAATCCTTCCTCTGCCAAATCTGAACTGCCATTAGTTGCTGACTCCCCACCATTTGGCAGTAGCCCCTTTTGACTGGGGTCTCGTCGTAGTAATTGGGCAACTGAAACGATAAGTGCTAAAGCTAAAGCACCCAGGATAAAAAAGGCGGCACGCCAGCCATAGGCAAGAATAAGCTTGGTTTCCACCAGGGGCATAATAAATATACCTACACCTGTGCCAACTTTGGTAACTCCACTCATCACCCCCCTTCTCTTAGCAAACCACCTGGCTATCGTGGATAACAGCACAACATCAGTAGCACAGCCACCAATGCCTACTAACACACCGTAGAACAAATATAACTGCCAAATAGCATTAACCTGGGAGAGCAATACATAGCCTAAACCAAAAAAGAAGCCACAAGCCGCCATAACTGACCTGGGACCAAATCTATCGTTTAGGACTCCCGCAATAACACCCACCAAACCAATTAGGAAGAAAGCCAATGAGATAGCACCAGAAATCGTGGCTCTCGACCAGTCAAACTCTGTTATTAGTGGTTTAAAAAAGACCCCAAAAGTGTTTATCAAGCCCCAGGCTATCACTTGGATACTGAAGCAGACAGCAACCACGACATAGCCATAGAAAAATTTTGGCTTCCCGTTCCCAGGCACTTATAAATCCTCTCCAATCGGATGCTAATTGTAAAATCCGAACGATGCCAGCATAGCAATCCAATAGCCAACATATAAATCATAATCAATGTCTCTGTGTAACAGCTTGCTTAAATAATGTCCAGTAGCTGAAGTTTGCATCTGAGCTACTGTCTCAGGTATTCGGAGGAGCCAAACACGATATCCTGGGATCAATCAGATAATGCATTAAGAACCAGTCCGGACACTCTTTCCATTGACCAACAAGCACCTTTCTTTTATACTGTCTTTGCCCAAAAAGGAATTCTCATAAACAAATAATGAGAGCGAGGAGGTTATCATGACAAAGCTCACTGACGAAGCCAAAAAGGCAATCGCAGAAATACGCCCGTCGCTGGTGGCAACAGCGAGCGCGACCGGCAAGCCAAATGTCTCTGCAAAGGGCTCGCTGCGCGTTTTGGATGATGAACATGTTTTATTTGCACACATTGCTTCTCCCCGCACTGTCGCCAACATCAAGGAGAATCCTCAAGTTGCCATCATCTGTCTAGATGCCGCAACACGCAAGGGTTGCCGTATTTGGGGACGGGGCGAGATCATCAACTCAGGTGAACTCTTCGACAAGGCAGTTGCGGAGTTTGCTAAGAGAAAAATGGAGGTGAAAAATGTGGTAAAAGTCGCTGTGGAGGAAGTAGAAACTTTCTAACTAAGCAGCGGTCTCGCTGTACAGCGAGCTGCGTCACCTTTGGGTTTTGCCAATCCAACCTTCTTTGGATATGATGGTAATACTACAACTATTTGAATATTTATGATATTGGCAAGCTGTACGTACTAAATCCTGTTTTACGATCATGCCCTTGTTAGGCGAATTCTCTTATCATTCGTTCATAATCGTTATGTGTCCCTATCCAAGTCCATATGAAATCGTTACCATCCTTGACTGCAAGAGCCCTGTGATTCATGCCAGCTCTAACAGACCAAAGCTATCCTACTTTCTTGAAATGGAGCGAAGGATGTCTGGGATCATCTTTCAGAAGGTCAAAGTTTTCTTTCGAATCTTTTAAAAAGGCTCCGGAAGTTGCTCGAAACATTTCCAGAAACGAGTTATCGTCCTGTGCATTTAAAGGTCCTTAAGCTTTCCCTTATCTTTTTCATCAATGGCTTCTTTGATCAGAAAATCTAACTTTCCTGACTCTGAGTCCTGCACAATCTGTTTGTCCCATTCTTGCCAGTCCTTTTCGGAAAACCACTGCCTAATCCGGATGAATTCCTCTTCAGGAAGTGATTCAATGGCGGCCTTGATTTCCTCAACTTTCGTCATGCTCATCTACTTTCTTTATTGGAACTAACAATTGGATATAAATACTAAAAATTGCAAAAATTCAGGTTTTAATCCCCTTCCTTAATGGTGTATCGTATCAGGAATCGTTTCCATGGTCAATGCCCAACCATACTCTTCAGTAACGGCCTACTAAACTACGGCGCTCACCATACATGTTCAAATACGTCTGTAACCAGGATTATGGACTGAGAAACTACAAACCTAATCTAATATACTAACCGTATCTGAAGTCCATTGAAGGCGGATTTGACTGAAGCGGACTTAAATTCGGCATTAAACAACAGCCTGGAAAGACCTTACCCCGACTCCCAGGTTGAAGACTCCTATCAAGATATTGTGTCTTTCAAATTCACCATGGATGCTGTTATGAAAACATGCTTTCCTAAGATATCCCATTGATATCAAAAATTTTCTATCGCCTATAATAAATACCAGGTATCGCAAGGTAAGACAAAATCTAGATTATATGATTAGCGGCTCGGCTATATGCGGTTGCTCTGATATGCCTTGGTTCGCCAGAAAGTTAAATGTAATGTAAGGGACGGATCCTGTTTCGAAAATACCAATACTTATTTAGTTATGCCTGGCACCATTTACTTTTCATGGAATCAGCTGCTTATTGTTGTCTTAATAAACATTTGGCGATCCCAAGAAGGTGCAAAATAGTATATGGATACCTAAATTTCTTTAAGATTCAGCATCCTGCGATAGACCTCTACAAGTTAAAAGGAAAAATTTTTAAGTATTATAGTTTAATAAATTTGGATTGGGGCGAGGCGCTTGATATCTCGCCCCATTTCTTTTTTATTATCCATGAAGGTTATCAATCCATCTCACAATCTTCTTCCTATCCTTGAAAAAGGGACTTTTATCAATAATAACTTGATTTTGGCTAAAAAGAGGCTATTATGGCTGTGATCGGTAAAGATAGGTCTTTATTGACGGGGTGGTTTTATTCTGAGGGGAAGATCCATTTGTAAAAGTGGCGACCTGAAGTTTGGAACCGTGAGAATTTATTTAAAAGGAGGTTGTCACTATGGCTAATGGAACCGTGAAGTGGTTTGATGAGCGCAAGGGATACGGCTTTATTGAGCAAGAAGAGGGTCCTGATGTATTTGTTCATCATTCAGGAATCAATGCAACTGGCTTCAAGACTCTTAATGAAGGCGACAAGGTTACCTTTGACATAGAGGAAGGTAAAAAAGGCCCCGCTGCAGTAAATGTCACTGTAGTTTAGCTCACTGTTTTCAAAAGAAAAAAGGGCATTCCATTGACTTATATGGTATGCCCTTGTCTATTCTGGTACAGATACAAGAATCAGGCTTTCTGCTATTTTTAGGGAACTCTTATCATTAAGGAGTAGCGGAAGATGGCAATTGTAGAATACACGTTAGATGAAAAAGTGGCTGTTATTACCATGAACGATGGTGAAAACCGGTTCAATCTTGCATTTTTTGAGTACTTTCTCACGGTCTTAGATAAAATAGAAAACGATACAGATGCCAATTCGCTGGTTGTTACCTCCTCCCATGAAAAAATCTTCTGCAACGGGATTGACCTGGATTGGCTGGAGCCTTTTATTCAGAAAAATGATATGGAGACCACAAAGGCATTTTTCTATACGATGATGAAGCTTTTCAAACGGATCCTCCTTTATCCAATGCCCACCATCGCCGCAATATCAGGCCATGTGTTTGCTGGCGGAGCCATTATGAGCTGTGCCTTTGACTTTCGCTTTATGCGTTCTGACCGAGGCTTTTTTTCCTTTCCAGAGGTAGACCTTGGCATTCCGTTTCTTCCCGGCATGATTGCCATCATCAAGAAGGCCATCCCCATGTACAAGTTTGAGGAAATGCAGTATAGCGGGAAACGGGCCACAGCCGAGGAGTGCGAAGCGCATCACATAGTCATGAAGGCCTGCCATATGGATGACCTGATGAATGAGGCCCTCTCTTTTGCAAAAAGCTTAAACAAGCGGAGAGAGGTAATCGTCGAGATGAAAAAACGGATGTATAAGGATATCGTCCATGCCATTGATGTGGAAGATCCACCGGTGATCGAGTCTGGTATTTTTTCCGTATGACGCGGCAACCATGTGAATATATCATATGACATTCAGTTCCGCCCACGATCGAGTCTGGTTGAACACCACCACCCGATAATCATATTCCTTTTACCGCGGCTTTCTTGGACTCGATGGTAGCCTTTTTATCCCGCCGGTCATCCACCTTCAAGTCGATCATCACTCGGCGGGCGCCTTCCGCCACCTGAACTGCGTGCACCTGTTTGACAAGTTCGAACAATGCGTCCAGGTCAGGCACTTCAATGGCAGTACTCATACCTCCAACTTCGAACTTATAGCCAGATCGTTCTATAACGGCAACGCCTTTCTTAACGAACCGGCCGAGACTTGTGCCTTCGCCGATGGGATACACAGAAAGTTGCGCAATCATTTTTTCCTCCTGAATTGGTTTCGAGTTCTATTTGATTAACCGTATGGTGATAGTCGCAAAGACCAGCAGAATAATAAAAAATACGATAACCAGAGAAACCCCGGCTATGGCTATAAATAAAGCTGACAATGACCATGTCTGTTTAATCCATCCAACTTAGTGAACGGCCATGGCCCCTAACCCAAAGGTGAGGATGAATTTGAAACACATAGAGCTTAGCTGCCCTGAGCTTGTCCAAGGGTCGGCTGCAGCACCTGGTTCACAGTGGCTATCTATTGATGAACTGAGCCAGTAACTCTATGGGATCGAAGATCTTCAGGGCGGACCGGGCGAAGTCCTTCGTGTTTCTGGTGACAACAGAATCAACCCCGGCCAGTTTACCGGCCTCGTCCAACACTGCGTCCTCGAAATCGGGGATCTTGCTGCCGAGCGCACGTTCGATCACGGGCCTGTTCACGGTGGCAATTTCAAATAGGCTGATAAGTCTCCACAGAGCCTCCCGCGCCTTAGACGCTGGAAGGGACTGGGTAAGCAGGTAGTCGATCGTCGTAATGGTAGTAGCACAAAGGAAAGCGTCAATTCGAGACTGCTCGGCAAGACAAAATACGTCCACGGCATCTTGTACGAAAGGCTCACGTTCAAGCAGCACATCAAGCACGACGTTTGTATCCACGATCACTCTCAAAGGTATTTCTCCCGAAGATGCACCTTGTAATCATCTTCCGAGATGTCTTTCCCCTTCAGAATACCGACGAGTGACGCCGTGGTCGGAGGCAGGGGCTTTTCCGCAACCGGTCGCGAACTGAGCGACTCGATGAATTCGGCTACCATGCGGGATACAGATTTACCCCGTCGCCCTGCCTCCATTTTGGCCTTACGCACAACGGTTTCATCCATTCGCAATGTCAGTTTAGTATTCATGACGTATACTATAATCCCTTGCGTACGTCAAGGTCAAGTATTTTCTCTGGGAACATTATATATTAAGTAGACTCTACTTTTTCATCAACCCTTGGAAATGACAAACCTTATACTAAAATTTGGTAAATATTACAATAAGATGAAATTTTAGGAAAATATTAGGCAGATAAGGCCAAAAGAATAAGAGATGGCATGGGCTTCTTATTGCTGTATCTTTTAAAGAAGGGTGCAAAACTCTTCTTTTTGTACTAATTATGGATATTATGTAGAGTCTATGTAAGTACGATAATCTGTTATTTAGGGATGTGTAGGAAAATTTTAGAGCTTACCTGTTGTCCAAGTAAACCCTGTTAGATTTCACCCTGGGCATTATACCCCGTGTTTACCCAGTTAAATAGGGTTCCCTTTTCCGAGCGAATCCCGGAACGGGGCGGGAAATTAAACGGGGTAAAAAACCTGCCCGCCATCGCTATGCTCAGGGCGTTAGCAGGCGGGGCCGAATTCCATTTTGGATATCCTCCCTGTGCTTCTTCAAATCGTTAAATAAGTGCTTTAAATCTAATCTGTATCTTTGGCGAACATATTTAACGGGGCAAGCGGGACATTCTAACAGGTTAAACTTTTTGTCAAGATTTAGAGAGAAGGCTTAAAAAATTATTGGCAGAAGGTGAAAAGAACTATATATTTTTAACGTCAAATGTTAACCAATACCGGAGTTATTTCTATGGATCTTATTGTTAAGGTAAAAGAGATAAAAGGAACCTGCCCTGTATACAGTCTTGGAGACTCAATTCTCATACGAGACGGCTATATCCTTGATACAAAAAATAGCCCTCCAGTGTGTATGCACTCGCTGGCCTCTATCATGCCATACTACGTGGCCCTGTCTAAGGGGGTTCATCCACGGACCCTCGGCCTTTCAGGCACAAAAGAGGACAGGGCCTATCTCCAGTGCCTTGACCCTTGCGAGATTACAGGTGGGGGAACGGTTATCTTTGAAATAATGGCAGATTGAGTCTAAAATACAATAAAGCCCCATCAGGATATGTTACTCCCGATTTGGGCTTTATACATATACCTATTTGAATGCTGATTATTTCACGGCATCCCGTAATGCTTCCCCTGGTACGAACTTGGCAAACTTCTTTGCCTTTATTTTAATCTCTTCTCCAGTTCTTGGGTGTCTTCCTTTCCTGGCCTTCTCAGGTCAGTTTGAGTATTAAACAGTTCAATGGATTAATATTCAACACCCCAAATTACTAATATTCAACAGTCTCAAATTGCATTTATCTATGCAGCCACCTCACTTAAAAAGATTATTGAATATTTTCCGCCCCTTCGTTTCTCTCACTTGAGGCACAGTGTCCCAAGAGTCAGCACGAGGGGGACTACAGTTTTTTCCTGATCATCTCTTGCCCTTTGAAATGCGAAGCATATTTTAAGACGTGCTCCTAAATAAATGCAAGCAATAAGATGCTTTCCCTTATCAGCCAATGGACCATATAAAAAACCCCTTATTAAAAAATTAATAAGGGGTATTAAAAATTCCGGCGGCGACCTACTCTCCCACGCAGCCTCCCACGCAGTACCATTGGCGCTGAAGAGCTTAACTTCCGTGTTCGGGATGGGAACGGGTGTTTCCTCCTCGCTATTGCCACCGAAAAGGCTTATTCAATGATCTCACTGAGTTTAAAAAACAAAAGGTAAATAATTATGGCCAAGCCTCTCGACCTATTAGTACTAGTTAGCTCAGTACATTACTGTACTTCCACACCTAGCCTATCAACCTTGTAGTCTTCAAGGGGTCTTTAGTTCCGTGGGTTTCCCCACGGAAGGGATATCTTATCTCGAGGTTGGCTTCCCACTTAGATGCTTTCAGCGGTTATCCATTCCGAACATAGCTACCCAGCACTGCCGCTGGCGCGACAACTGGAACACCAGAGGTTCGTCCGTCCTGGTCCTCTCGTACTGAGGACAGATCCTCTTAAATATCCTACGCCCACGAAAGATAGGGACCGAACTGTCTCACGACGTTCTAAACCCAGCTCACGTACCGCTTTAATTGGCGAACAGCCAAACCCTTGGGACCTGCTTCAGCCCCAGGATGCGATGAGCCGACATCGAGGTGCCAAACCGCCCCGTCGATGCGAACTCTTGGGGGCGATAAGCCTGTTATCCCCGGCGTACCTTTTATCCGTTGAGCGACGGCCCTTCCATGCGGAACCGCCGGATCACTAAGACCTACTTTCGTACCTGCTCGACCTGTCGGTCTCACAGTCAAGCTCCCTTATGCCTTTACACTCTGCGGTTGGTTTCCAATCAACCTGAGGGAACCTTCGCGCGCCTCCGTTACTTTTTAGGAGGCGACCGCCCCAGCCAAACTACCCACCAGACACTGTCTCCAATCCGGATAACGGATTAAGATTAGGACACTAAATTAAGAAGGGTGGTATTTCAAGGTTGGCTCCATCCCAACTGGCGTTGAGATTTCTTAGCCTCCCACCTATCCTACACATCCTAATCCAAAATCCAATGTCAAGCTGTAGTAAAGGTGCACGGGGTCTTTCCGTCTTTTCGCGGGTAGACGGCATCTGCACCGTCAATTCAATTTCACTGAGTCCCTGGTTGAGACAGCGGGGAAGTCGTTACGCCATTCGTGCAGGTCGGAACTTACCCGACAAGGAATTTCGCTACCTTAGGACCGTTATAGTTACGGCCGCCGTTTACTGGGGCTTCAGTTCAAAGCTTCTCCTCCCCGACGAATCGAGGAAGATAACATCTCCCCTTAACCTTCCAGCACCGGGCAGGCGTCAGACCCTATACATCGTCTTACGACTTAGCAGAGTCCTGTGTTTTTAGTAAACAGTCGCTACCCCCATTTCTCTGCAACCTCCTTCGGCTCTAAAAGCAAGTTTTTTCACCTACATGGAGGCACACCTTCTTCCGAAGTTACGGTGTCATTTTGCCGAGTTCCTTAACCAGAGTTCTCTCAAGCGCCTTAGGATACTCACCCTGCCTACCTGTGTCGGTTTGTGGTACGATCACCAAATCAACTCGCTAGAGGCTTTTCTTGGCAGCGTGGGATCAACCAGTTTATACCCTAAAAGGGATCCTCATCACCCCTCAGTGTTGTATAAGAGGGTGGATTTACCTGCCCTCTCCACCTACAGGCTTGAACCGCCTATTCCAACAGACGGATGGTCTACCCTTCTGCGTCCCCCCATCACTCAAACGTTGATTCGGTGGTACAGGAATATTAACCTGTTTCCCATTATCTACGCCTTTCGGCCTCGACTTAGGGATCGACTAACCCTGAGCAGATTAACTTTACCCAGGAAACCTTAGGCTTTCGGCGTGCCAGTTTCTCACCGGCATTATCGCT
>JAUWNK010000002.1:0-40000 GCA_030612685.1 Desulfobacteraceae bacterium | reverse complement strand
TACTGGCTGGATCAGATATCCTGATTATGCGGCACCCTGAATCCATAAAATTGGCCCAAGAGATGATAAATGATCTAATGGCAGAGAATTAATATCCTCATTAACATTAAATAAAGACCAAGAAGGTCTAAAGGATTAATCCTAAGGAGGAAAAAAATGGCAGAGGAAGAAAAAAAAGAAGTTGAAAAAAAAGAAGTTGAAAAAAAGAAAAAGAAGGGTGCTCCGAAGAGCATAGATCCGGCAACATTAAAGATGATTGCCCGTGCTGAGGAGCTCGAGATCGAAACCATTTTTGACAGGGCAGAAAAGATGAAGGCCTGCCCCATAGGTGCTGGTGGAACATGCTGTAAAAACTGCAGTCAGGGCCCCTGTCGTCTACCACTTCCCAAGGCTGGGATAGAAGGAGAAGACGAGCGCAAGGGTCTTTGTGGTGCCACAGCAAATACAATAGCAGCCAGGAATTTTATCCGGATGATAGCCGGAGGTGCAGCAGCCCACTCAGATCATGGCAGGGGTGTAGCAGAGACATTTTTAGCGGCTGCTAAAAAAGAGACAGAGTATTACGTAATCAAAGATACCAAGAAGTTACTGGAGATTGCCCCTGACTTTGGGGTTGCGCTGACCACAGGTAAGGGGGAGAAGGAAAAACCACGGAAGATAGATGATATCGCTGTTGAGGTTGGAGAAAAGGCCCTGGCACAGTGGGGTCAGCAGGAAGGTGAAGTTCTAACTGCCCGCAGGGCCCCGGCCAAAAGGGTCGAACTCTGGAGAGAAATCGGTGTATTCCCCAGGGGTATTGATAGAGAGATAGTTGAGATCATGCACCGGACCCATATCGGTGTTGATCAGGACTACAAAAACCTGATGTTTCAGGGTACCAGGGCAGCCATTGCTGATGGCTGGGGCGGCTCCATGATCGCCACTGACCTTCAGGATATCCTATTCGGTACACCGTATCCCCTGAAAAGCCAGGCCAACTTAGGGGTGCTCAAAGAGGATATGGTCAACCTTGTTATTCATGGCCATGAGCCGCTTCTCTCTGAGATGATTATAGTGGCATCAGAACTACCGGAGATGCAGGAACTGGCCAAGAAGGTAGGTGCAAATGGTATCCAGCTATCTGGGATATGCTGCACAGGAAATGAGATAATTATGAGACATGGCGTCCCATTGGCAGGGAACTTCCTGATGCAGGAACTTGCCATTATTACAGGCGCAGTTGAGGCCATGGTGGTTGATATCCAGTGCATTATGGAAAATGTGGCTAATGTAGCCGCCTGTTTTCATACCAAATTGATTACAACCATGTCGATTGCAAAGATGGAAGAAAAAAATGTCATCCATATGGAATTTCATGAGGAAGATGCCTTGAAGACCGCCAAGGAGATTGTGAAGACCGCAATCGAGAATTTCCCCAAGAGAAAGGCTGGGGTCATGATCCCGGATGAAAAATCGGACCTCATTGCTGGATTTTCTTACGAGGCAATCAATTATCACCTTGGAGGAACATTCAGGGGTTCTTATGTACCTCTAAATCAGAATATCATCAATGGAAGGATAAGAGGTATAGGTGGAGTAGTTGGATGTAACAATGCAAGAACCATTCACAACAATGATCATATTACTGTGATCAAGGAGTTGATCAAAAACGATGTATTAGTTCTAACCACAGGGTGTAATG
Source organism: Desulfobacteraceae bacterium (assembly GCA_030612685.1). Taxonomy (GTDB): domain Bacteria; phylum Desulfobacterota; class DSM-4660; order Desulfatiglandales; family B25-G16; genus JAUWNK01. The sequence continues at coordinate 38,319 of JAUWNK010000002.1, read as the reverse complement.
CCATTGCTGCTGGCATGGCAGGGCTTATGACACCGGAGTCAGCAAAGGTATTTTGTGGGCCAGGCCTAGCAGAGGTATGTGAGACTGTGGGTTTACCACCAGTGCTTCACATGGGCTCATGTGTGGACAACAGCAGGATCCTGATGGCAGCAACCGAGGTAGTCAAGGCAGGAGGGCTGGGAGATGATATAAGTGAGTTGCCTGCGGCTGGTTCAGCCCCTGAGTGGATGAGTGAGAAGGCGATCAGTATAGGTCACTATTTCGTCGCCTCCGGTGTATATACTGTATTCGGGGTAACATTCCCTACAACCGGTGCCCCTGTGTTTCAGGATTATCTATTTAAGGAATTTGAAGAGATGTATGGTGGAATGTGGGATTTTGAGGCAGATCCAATAATACATGCCCAAAAGATGATTGCCCATATTGACAAAAAGAGAAAGGCCCTCGGGATTGACAAGGCAAGAGAGAGGGTGCTTGTGGATATGGCTGCACGACGTGAGTTAGAGGCAGCTTAAGGATATTAACGAATCGAATCGTATAATCCCTTAAGAATAAGGAGGAGAAAGATATGTCAAAGTTAGTAGCATTTGCTGCCATACAGGGTGGCTACAATATAGTTTCAAAGGCAGAAGGAAAATTAAAGGAGGCCATAGATAAATATGGCCCGAAACAGGAAATAGGATTTCCAAACACAGCCTACTATCTCCCTGTTATCTATTCCTTGATGGGAGAAAAGATTGAAACATTGGCCGATGCCGAGCCGGTTATGAAAAGGTGCAGGGCCTTACTCCCGCCACATATCAAAAAGGATTGCCATGTCCCATACTTAGGTCCTCTGCTGGATGCCGGAATAGCCGCAATATTCGCTGAAGAGATTGTTGAGGCAATCAGATATGTGGAAGAACCTGACTTTTATCAACCATCTGTAGAGGATCCGGATATCGAAAATGGTAAAATTTGGCTGGGTGCTGCCGATGATGTGATTATGAGGAGAAGGGGTATTGAGTTTGTGGATGGTACTGCCCCTGGTTTTGCAGCCCTTGTTGGGGCCGCTCCAAACCCTGAGATCGCAAAAAATATCGTAGAAGGTTATCAGAAGGTAAACCAATATATATTTTTGGCTGCCAATCAGAATGGAACCACGGTTGCTGAGCAGTTGATAGAGGCAGGTGTCCAGATTGGATGGGGTGTTCGTATTGTTCCATTTGGGCCTGATATCTCGGCTGCTGTCTTTGCCGTTGGTTTTGCCCTAAGGGTTGGACTCTCCTTTGGTGGTATAGAGCCAGGTGATTACAAAAAGGCCCTTTTATACCAAAAGGACAGGGTTTTCGCCTTTATCAATGCGCTGGGGGATGTCAATGCGGAATGGGCTGCAAATGCAGCAGGTGCCATCAACTGGGGTTTCCCAACCATCGCAGATACTGATATCCCCGAGGTATTACCCTGGGGTGTGTGCACTTATGAGCATGTTGTGGCAGAAGTACCCCATGATCAGATTGTTGCCAGATCCATTGAGATTAGGGGACTAAAGGTGACGGTTGCGGAGATAGATATACCTCTTACATATGGCCCAGCCTTTGAGGGTGAGCGGGTAAGGAAGGATGATCTATATTTAGAGATGGGTGGTGGTAAATCGCATATGACCGAGCTTCTCCGGATTGCTGATATGAGCGAGATAGATGATGGAAAGATCATAGTTGATGGCCCTGATATAAAAGATATTAAAAAGGGCGACACATTGCCCTTGGGTGTCTTTGTCCAGGTAGCTGGCAGGGAGATGGAGGAGGATTTCGAGCCTATCCTGGAACGCCAGATTCATCACCTTATTAATTATGCCCAGGGTATAATGCATATAGGACAAAGGGATATTGCATGGTTAAGGGTTGGTGATGGTGCAATAGAGAAGGGATTTACCTTAAAGGACCTCGGAACTATCCTTCATGCAAAGCTTCATCAGGATTTTGGCAGGATATTCGATAAATTGCAGGTCACCCTGATGACCAAAAAGAAGGATGTGGATGAGCTGACCAAGACTGCCAAGGAGGTTTATGCAGCAAGGGATGCCAGGATAGAGGGAATGACTGATGAGACCACAGATACATATTATTCCTGTACCCTGTGCCAGTCATTTGCCCCAACCCATGTCTGCACTATCAGCCCGGAGCGGACAGGTCTCTGCGGGGCATATAACTGGATGGACTGCAAGGCATCCTATGAGATCAATCCCACAGGGCCAAATCAGCCTGTTCCCAAAGGTGAGGTACTTGATGAGAAACTCGGACAGTTTAAGGGTGTAAATGAATTTATTTTTAAGGCCTCCAGGGGTAAGATGGAGCGCTATAACTTCTACAGCATTGTTAATGAGCCGATGACAACCTGTGGATGTTGTGAATGTCTTGCTGCAATACTTCCCTCATGTAATGGTATTATGACAGTTGACAGGGACTATATTGAGATGACGCCATGCGGTATGAAATTTTCTACACTGGCCGGCACAGTAGGTGGTGGGCTGTCCACCCCTGGTTTTGTAGGTCACTCAAAGTATAATATATGCCAGAGAAAATTCATTAAGGGCGATGGAGGTATCTTTAGGATGGTATGGATGCCCAAACACCTCAAGGAAGAGATCAAGGAAAGGCTTGTGGCCGTATCAACAGAATTAGGTGATCCTGATTTCTATGATAGGATAGCAGATGAAACAGTGGGTACCACTGAAGAGGAGATCCTTCCATGGCTCCAGGAGAAGAAGCATCCTGCCCTTGAGATGGAATCTATGCTGGGATAAGTGATTTTCGATTAACGATTGATTATTGAAGATTTGTGGAATTAAGGTACCAAGGTAACTGCTCAATATGCAGTGGCAGCATAAAAGGCTTGCGCCCGCCCGCCTCGCCTGAAGGCGAAGCCGATGGCGGGCAGGCCTGAATTCCTAACCTGGAGTTTAGCCCTGTCTGCCGACAGTCAGGCGTAAGCGTTTTATCCACATGATATTGAGCAAATACGGACCAAGAAATAAAAATAATCAGATAAGAAAAGGGGTGCGTTATGGCTTTAACAGGTATTCAGATATTTAAGATGCTGCCCAAGACAAATTGCAAGGAATGTGGGCATCCTACATGCCTGGCCTTTGCAATGGCCCTTGCATCTGGTAAGGCGGAGCTGGCCAGTTGCCCTGATGTAAGTGATGAGGCAAAGGAGCAGCTCGCAGAGGCATCCGCACCTCCAGTGAGGCCGATGCAGATAGGGGCTGGTGATAGATCCTTTAAGATTGGTGGGGAGACAGTGCTTTTCAGGCATGAAAAGACATTTCTTGGCTCACCTGGTCTGGGTGTTTTGGTAAGTACCGACACAGATGAAGGAACACTAACAGAAAAGTTGAAGGTATGGGATACCTTCCAGTTTGAAAGGGTTGGCTTTAACCTGAGACCGGAGCTGGTCGCTATAAAGGATGTTAATGGTGACGCGGGAAAGTTTGCGGCCCTGGCTAAAAAGGTTATTGATGAGAGCAACTTTTGCCTGGTACTGATGAGTGAGGATGTTGGTGTTATGAAGGCAGGTATAGATTCTTGCGCTGATAGAAAGCCAGTGATATATGCAGCTACAAAGGACAATGTGGATGATATGGGGGCCCTGGCCAAGGAAAAGGGACTTCCATTAGCTATTAAGGCCGATGATATGGATGGCCTTATGGATCTGACAGGTAAACTAACCGGTATGGGGCTGAAGGACCTGATCCTGGATTCTAACTCAAGGACGGTCAGGAGAGCCTTCGAGGACCAGATATGGCTGCGCCGTGAGGCAATTATGAAAAAAAACAGGGCCCTCGGTTTCCCAACCATTACATTTCCCTGCGAGATGGCTGATAACCTTGATAAGGAGACTGTTATTGCGTCCATGTTCATAGCCAAGTATGCAGGAATAATAATCCTGTCTGATTTTATCGGTGAGAGCCTCTTTCCCCTTCTGGTGGAAAGATTAAATATCTATACAGATCCGCAAAGGCCAATGACAGTAGAGCAGGGTATCTATGAGATCAATGGCCCGGACGAGAATTCTCCTGTGTGTATCACGACCAATTTCGCCCTGACATACTTTATTGTGAGTGCTGAGATCGATGCAAGCAGGGTTCCATCATGGCTTTTGATAATGGATACAGAAGGGCTTTCGGTTATGACAGCCTGGGCTGCCGGAAAGTTTGTAGGTGATGCTGTGGGTATATTTGTTAACAAATCTGGTATATTTGATAAGGTTAAGCATAAGAAACTTATCATTCCTGGCTATGCTGCAGCTATAAGTGGTGATCTGGAAGAGGAGGTTAAGGATTCTGAGATACTTATCGGACCAAGGGATGCATCCCAGATCACAAAATTCCTGAAGGAGTTTGGGGTTTAAAGTTAATAGTATTAGACAGGATTAACAGGATGGTCAGGATAAATAAAAATCATGTAAATCCTGTGTATCATGTCAAAAAAGTTCAAAAGGGGGTAAATAAATGTTCATAATCGGAGAAAGCCTGAATGTTATCTCTACAAAAATAGGTCGTGCCTTTAAGGAGAGAGATCCGGTCCCAATCCAGGAAGAGGCCAAGAAGCAGAAGGAACTGGGCGCGGACTTTATTGATATCAATTTAGGACCTGCCAGAAAGGGAGGCCCGGAATTACTGGAGTGGGTTGTAAAGACTGTACAGGAGGTTGTTGATGACATACCTCTTGCCCTTGATACATCCAATATTGAGGCCATAGCGGCTGGGCTGGCTGTTTGCAAGGGGAAGCCTCTGATTAATTCTATCATGTGCCGGAAGGAGAGGTATGAAAAGATGCTTCCCATGTGTGCCAAATATAATGCCCGTATGATTGCGCTCCTTTGGGGCCCTCAGGGCATGCCCAGAGATGAGAATGAGAGGGCTGAACTAACTGTGGAATTAACATATGCAGCCAATGAGGCAGGTGTCCCCAATGAGGATATCTTTGTAGATGGTATTGCTACACCTGTTAATGTACAACAAGATCAGGTTTATTCCCTCCTTCAGTTTATGCCTATGGTCCAGGACATCGGTGAAGGGCTGAAGTCCACCTGTGGACTATCAAATGTATCTAATGGATCACCTGATCACCTGAGACCCATACTGAACCGGACCTACATGGCTATGTTGGAGAAGTGTGGCCTGTACTCCGCTATTGCTGATGTCTATGATAGGGATCTGGTAGATATAGCAAAAGGAAAGCGACCGGATATAGTAGAGATTATAGGGAAGGTAATGGATGAAGAGGCAATTGATATGTCATCTCTTTCCAAAGAGCTACAGGATTATGCAAAAACAACACGTATTCTGCTTAAAAAGTCTCTTTATTCCGATTCCTGGTTGGAATTGTAGGGCTTTTTATATTGGCTATAGAAGGAACTTTGGATACTTAAATCACATTGGGATTGTATCCCCCCTCTCTTGAGGCATTCAATGTCTTTGGAAATACCCCGTCCGCTTGCGGCGGGGTATTTTATTGATACTCTATATTCTTTTTTAGCTCTCTTATAATGCGGTCAATATCAACTGTGTTATCTTCTCCATTTTACACTACTTTTTCTTTTCACCAGTAGCTGCTTTCTCCAGACGATAGCGTTTCTCACTCTTTTTGCACAACTCCCATATTATACATGACGCCCGAAATTTACAATACACGCAAGGATCTGTGCAGGCCTCACAATTATCCAGACATTCCTGACAGTATCCTACTCCCATCTTCTGGCATATTACCCTGGCTTCCCTATCGGGATGATAACGACACTTTATTCTTATTTCCCTAAATTCATTTTTTTTAATAGATTTTCTCTTTAGATTACCACTGATGGATTCAGTTCATATATAGGTGATCCAACGCTAAATACCTCCACAAGAAGACCCAACTTGGGGCTTATAATGCCTGCTGCCTTAAGTTCAGCTATCAGCCCATCAACTCTATTTTTAAGACCAAACTGTAAGCAGATCTTTTTTATTTGATTGCCGGTAATTTTATGATCAGTCGCCTTTTCGGCAATGCTCCTTACCAATCCAGGAATCTGTTCCCAGTCTTGATCTCCAAATTCCTTAAAGAGCTCAATTATGGCATTTTCAGGATTCCATGTTGCAGTTTGAAGGGCTTCTCTTACCAAACATCGTATTATATTGGGAATCTCATATACCTCTCCGTCTTTAAGCAATAACAACCGATCCTCCCAGCTTGAGCTCTTAGCAGTCCTGACAGGTAGAAGTAATCTCCATTCCTCAGCCAGAAGAAGAATATTCTCTGGATCATCTTTGATAATCTCCCTGATCTGCTGGTAAGAAATAGTGCCTTTTAATAAGCAGTAATCAAGTACTTGAGATAGTTTTCTAGTGGTTTTGCCAGCACCAAAAATAGCACTCAAGGCCCTTTCTAGACCCTCAGTTTTTTTAATCTTTTGCTTTTCCATCGGGCAAGAATTTGACTTCGTAGGATACCATCCCAGAGAACTAACTCCTTTTCATTATAAACCGGCATGAAAGACTCGCCTCCTAATACCATTAATAGCAGGGGCTCAGGCCAAAAAGAGCTTCTCTAACTTTTACATTTGCACAACTAAGGGAATAATCGAAAAACAAATTATTTTAAAGAAATCAATTTATATCTCAGTATCAACAGAGATATCCATTTTATAAGGCATATTTTCATTACCTTGTCATTGGTGACCCACATTTGGGGCATTTCACCTTATAGCAGGGCGTACCTGCTTGGTGAGTTGTTTTATGACCACAATTCGGGCATACGCATTCTCCACCTATTCCGAGTCCAGAGCCGCCCATCCTGCCACGACCACCTCCCTGTCCAAGGCCTCTTCCAGTTCCCGGGCCTCTTCCGGCAGATCCTGTTCCATCTCCTCTTGGCATCTAAATCGCCTCCTTTCTTAATTATTTTTAATTGAGTTGTAGTCGCGAAAAGAAAATATTTCATCTATGAGCTGATTCATAACTTTCTCTCATCTCATTGGGAAGTACTAAAAGTTTAGGCTTTCTTTTTCCCTAAATTTTCGATTCTATTCAAGATATTATCTATCCCCTTTAATAATTCTCCCACCTCTTTTCCCAATGATTCCAAAGAAGGAAGTGGTCCTGATCTTGGGGCGAAAATAGGTTGATAGAATCTTTGTTGGTATCCAAAAACTGGAACTCTCATCCCAATAATCTCGCTTATATTGTAGCCTACCCAGGGATTTTGTCGGCAACCAAAAGGCGATGCTTTCTCTTCCGCCACTGCTACAGCAAATTGCCCACAATTCTCATACCCACAAAGACCACAATTTAACTGGGGTAACGTAGCATAAATCTGCTTTATCTTATCCTTATTAGCTACTGCCATTTTTTTAGACGTTTATTTGATCCGATTTTCGAAGAGAAATAATCAGTTTATTCAGTAAATCTGTACCCTAAAGGATTTGATGTTTAGCTAACTGGATTTATCCACTATTCTATAATTCTATCAAGACCTTGGATAATTGTTCATTTGCTTCTTCGATCTTTTTTACTGCCTGTAGTATATGGCTGTAAGTTTCAACATATCCTGCGTTCTTAGCCTTCTCCTCCCATCTCGTAAATTTCTCACCATGTTTTTTATTATGATCTACCCAAGAGCCCAGAATAACTCTAAGCCTCCCCTTTTCATCAGCAGGAAATCTATTGAGAACTTCCTCAACCTTTGAACGTATCACATTCTCAGGAACTGCACCGAGGATCTCATCAACCTTATCACCATTAGCGAAAAACATCTGCATAGGGATACTCCTGATCTGATATTTCATTGCCGTCTGGGGATTCTCATCCACATTAATCTTGCAGAATTTGAAATCTTCATATTCCTCTGAAAATTTATCATATATGGGTGAAACCATATGGCAGGGACCACACCAGGGTGCCCAGAAGTCAACCTCGGCTGGAACATCTGATTCTAAAACCTCTTCCTCAAAATTTTGATCTGTAACTTCTATTACCTTAGTCATGCTACCTCCTCTCGAATTGATATTGATTATGGAAATATATAAAATCCTACTTTGGATTTATGCATCACGTCCTTAATAGTCAGCAACAAAAATATTATTAGCATTTATATATCTGATTCTAACAAGGTCTTAACTTCTTTCTGAAATTTATCACCTTACCTGTCTCAATATCCTTGTTGTCATGTATTAGGGTCTCGAGATATTCTTTTTCCAGATAAAAATTAGCATCTTCGATCTCACTTCTTACCTCAGATTCCATATGTTTCGGCCAAACCGAAACGAATCCGTTTGTTTTTGTAATCCTGTAAATTTCATCCATTAGCATCTTTCTGTCGTCAATCTGAGAAAAATAATAGCGATGAAAGACATCAAAAAGAAGGCTTACATCCACCGATTCGTCTGGAAGTTCAATTCTCAGCTCTCCTGATGTAGCCATTCTCCTTATATTTTTCAAACCAGCTAACTTGGCCTTCTTCATCAAATTATCTAAGGCATTTTTGTCTTTGTCCAAAGCATAAACTTTGCCTTGTTTACTAACTATTTTAGCAACCGGAATGGTATAGGTACCGGAGCCACAACCAAAATCCAATACAATGTGGCCTCTCTTAATGCCTATCCTCTGAAGTATCTTAATGACCTTAAGTTCTAAACCAATCCCCTGTCCCTTTTTGCTATCCTTTCTAATCTCCCCTCCCTCTATCTTCACGTATTTAACATGTGATACAAGGAACCAGACTCCTAAAACTTTTCTTTTCCTGTCTATCTCATTTTGTGGATCACAAACTATACATGAAATGATAAGCTGGTTTTTTCTTTAACTAAAGCGCCTACGGAGTATCCGACACCAAGTGAGCCTAAGATGGTAAAAACTGTCAGGATTAATACATATATCCAACCGAAATATGCAATCATTATAGGCAGAAGAAATGGCTTAACAGCCCTGTTGCCCAGAAAAATGGCTATCAAGGGGTTCCCAACGCCTTTTTCCTGTAATTCCTTAAGCAAAGGATACCAGGCAAAAATCGGGCCTATTGAGATAATTCCTGCTGTCACTGTGAGTATGATACCCTTGATGCCAACCCCTTTGCCAATAAACTTTACAGTGTGTGCTGGCTTTAGAAAGAGATTCAAAATAAGCATAAGAATGAAAACCAAAAATAATGGGACAATGATGTTGAGAAAAACATGACCGCTGCTTCTGAGAGCCATAGAGGCCTTATCTGGCATAACAGCAAAGAGAATGCCGTAGATGACCAACACGGAAGCCGGAAAAAAGCCCGTCAACAGAACACGTCTTTTCCGTCTGGCACTCTGAGGCCCATCCTTATCCAACGAAATCACCCCTTGATTAAGTTTAAAACGACTACTGTAATAATGGCAATAGCTATGGATAGGATAAAGGATACGGCATTGCGTACCAGGGCAAAGCTTCTACCCAGAGCGACAATCTCAGCGGGCAACTGCACCAAGCCTACAGTTACCCACGCGATAATAAGGGAAGTAATAGCAAAAAGGCTAACTCCATATTCCAGTAACTCCCCCCCGATAATGTAACTGTTGATGGGATTTCCGGCAAGAATACTGCCGAGGCAAGCTCCCCAAATGCTATCCAATGCCGTGTTCCCCGAAAAGATAGAGTATATAAGCTCTTTAGACACGAACGCATTGAATATCCCGATGAGTAACACGACACTCACCAGTATGGGCAGCAGGTTGGCAAACTGATTGGCAGAACTTCTCAAGGCGTGAACTAAGGCGACTTTGTCAATCTTGACCCCTCTTGATTCAGGTTTGCGGACAACTCCCATATGTTTCTGTAGATCACCCTTTTTGTATTTCTCCAAAACTTCTGCTACCGTACCATAGAGCCCAGTCAGGACCTCTATGCCGTTCGTTGAGAGATGCCTCTTGGCAGTTTGACTTATATAGCCAGTCAAAACTGTATTGACATTCTTGCTGATGACGAGCACAACAGTCTGAATACCGGTGCCGCGTTGGTCTGATGCGCCTGGGTTTGGAACTGCCTCAAAAGCCATTGTTTCTGAATCAACGATCAACAAATATTGAGAGAGCCCAAACCTGTCTCCTACTCTGGCTTCTAAATCCCTATCCTCAGCCGATATGGCAATTCTCAAAGCTGCCCCCTGAGTGCTGATTGAATCATATCCATATGCGGTTTCATGAAAATTGTCAAGGAATCCTGACCACTTACCGTTAAAATGGTTGCGTATAATCAGAAATAGGAAATGTACCGGGCATAATTTGATAGTATAGGAATTTCCTTTTTAAGTCCTTGTAGGGGCGGCATTTATGACGCCCGTCATTGCGGGTTCGATTTATCGAACCCCTACAGATCCGCACCGAAGGTGCGATATGTTCACAAGTATTTCTTTCTTCCTGTTCCGAGCAAGGATCTACTTTAGTGTGTCTATCGTCCTATCCTAAATTCCAATATTTAATCAGTTATGACTCCATCCACATTCAGGTTCTTTTTTAGAAAACCCTTCATTTTTATATTTCCTTTTGGGTCTATAGTGATTTTTAGTGCACCGGTTTGATCTAAACTTAGAACAGAAAAGGAAGAGGGGCGTTTCATCTTTTCTTTGGCTATGATTAGGTATTTTGGCCATTCTTTTCCCTTTTCCTGGTTTTCTTTCTCAATCTGCACTTTATGGTCATAAAAGAGCAGAGACCAGCCTCGATAGCTTAACGTAATTCCTTCTGTATTACTCCCTTTAATGTTAACCTCACCAATCATCCTTTCTTTGGAGATATCGGAGAACACCTCTCTGGGATGAAAGTTGTGGATCATGAATCGAAGTTTCTCTGTCTGGTGCATTTGGGGACTGCTTAGGAAAAGATAGTCAATTCGCTGGATCTTTTCCTGCCAGAGGTATGGGGCCACCACCATACGGGCTAAGTTAAATCCTCCATATCCAAAGGCATTGTGTGCAATAAGCATCCTCTCTTTGCCGGGGAACTGTATGAGTGAAACATTACCTCTTCTTACATCCAAGATTGTTACTCTTAGATTATTATTAAGGCGGGTCTGGTAAACCCAGTATCCGATATCCATACAAAGCAGGGCCAAACATAGCGGCAAGAAGAACCGGTATATTCTTGAGCGGTTGAAATTAAGGCTTAGGAAAAGCAGCCCGTATAGTAAAAGGATCTCCAGCAATGTGGGTCGAATTACCCAGATTGAGCTCCAGGGAATATCTGACCAGAATTGAACAATGGAAGTGGCCATATCGAGGCCAGATTCACCTAAAGAAAGCAGAAATCCTGCCAGAGTAGAAGAAAGGAATAGGGTAATGGAAGAAAGTAACCCAAGGGGGATAACCCACAGCCCTATTATGGGGACTACAGTCAGGTTAGCTGGAAGGGCTATAACGGAAAAGCGATGGAAATAATAGGCGATCAATGGGATTGTTATAATCATAGCTGCAGTTGTCACAGCAATCAGACCCAGGGTATATGTCAGAATTGGTTGTAGTATTTGATTCCCTTTAAAAGACTCGTTGCCCATTTTAAATTTTGGTATTCGTTGAATGATTAAAGGGACCAGCCATAGAATCCCAGCTACAGCTACAAAGGATAGCTGAAAAGAGGTGCTAAAGAGGGCATCCCCCTTAAGGGCAAGCATAATAAGGGCTGCCAGGGAAAGGCTGGACCAGACATCTTTTTCCCTGCCTATAATAAAGGACCATAAGAATACCAGAACCATCACAGAAGCCCTCTGGGTAGAAAGTTGAAGACCGGTAAGCAAGGCATAGGCTATCACCGGCAAAGTGGTTATTATTGCTGCAAGTTTCCTTATATCTGTCATAAGGGTCAAACGATAGGAAAGGGATAATAGCCACCTTAGAGACTTAAAGAACAGCCAGGCTACCAAACCAAGGTGGAGACCTGAAACAGCCATTATGTGACCTACCCCTGATCTATCGAATGGCTCTCTTAACTTAGATGTAAGGCCTTGCCTCTCCCCAAGAATAAGGGCAGTATATATAGGATTTGAGGTATGAGAGAGCCTTTCATTAAAAAATCTTCTTAAAGGACCTCTGGCCTTCTCTAATGTTTTTCCTACAAGACCAAGATTTCCCTCTCCCATTGGAACAACATATCGTCCATCGGATACTATGGCCATAAAGGAAAATCCCCGGCTTTGCATAAGAAAACGGTAATCAAAGCTGCCTGGGTTATTAAAATTTTTAAATTCCCTTAACTTAGCAGGAAAGCGGATTCGTTGACCAACTTTTAGACTACCCCTGTATCCATATATCTTTAATAGTAGATTGATCTTAGCTCTCCTGACTTCATCAGGGAAAAAGATTTTTTCTGCGTGAATAGGAAGGGTGGCCATGTTGACTCGTACCCTGGGCGGACCATAGATTGTTCCCTCAATAACCACCCTCTCAGTCTTATTAATTATTTGAGGCAACCCAGATAGGGTGGTTTTGTTTACCTGGGAGTTGATTCCTATTAACATGAATATGGCCAATAAGTAAAAAGAGCGGGCTTTGAAAGGAATGATGAAAAATATCCCGAGACACAACAAAATGGCCAAGGGAAGAAAAATTATAGGTGGGTTAAGGTTGGTCAGGATATTATGACCAATGAGGATCCCAATGATTGTTGCACATAGTGCGGGAATGAGAGGGCGAGAGAACATAAACTCGTAACCGTTCATGGGTTCAGAGTTCACCGTTCAGGGTTGCTTTTTTTAGTTGACATTGCTCAGACAATTGATAATTGACAATTGAATATTGAAAATCGTCAATTGTCAGTACTTTTCACGCCAAATCTTGGATCCAAGAAGGGATAACTTCTTATCGAGGTCTTGATAACCCCTATCAAGATGATATACCCTTGAGATCTCTGTCCGTCCTTTTGCTGCCAGAGCAGCGAGAACAAGAGAGGCACTTGCCCTCAAATCAGTAGCCATGACCTGGGCTCCGGATAAATTCCTCTTGCCCCGAACCAGGGCTTGGGCTCCATTGATCTCAATATCTGCCCCCATCCTTCTTAATTCACTGACGTGCATGAATCTGTTTTCAAATATCGTCTCCCTAATCATACTCCATCCATCAGCAATGCACATTAGTGCCATAAATTGTGCCTGCATATCTGTAGGAAAACCAGGAAATGGCATGGTTTTTATATCCGTACTTTTAATTTTATCATGGCCTATAGCAACAAGATCTTCTCCTTGTTTTTCTATTTCCATGCCAATATCAAGAAGCTTTTCTATTATTGTTTCTATATGATCTAAATTACACCCCTTTATCTTTATCTTCCCCTTTGTTATACCTGCAGCGATTAAAAATGTTCCAGCCTCAATCCGGTCAGGTATAATAGTGTACCTAACAGGATGTAATTCCTTTACCCCGGTAATGGTTATGGTATCGGTACCTGCCCCTTTTATTCTTGCTCCCATTAGGTTCAGCATATTTGCCAGATCAACAACCTCAGGCTCTTTAGCAGCATTGTTTAAGGTGGTAATGCCATCCGCTTTAACAGCAGCCATCATCAGGTTTTCAGTTCCATTAACTGTAGATATCTCAAAAAATATGTTAGCTCCTCGAAGCTTATCAGCGCTGGCAACTACATATCCATATTCCAAATGTACGTCCGCTCCCATTGCAGATAGGCCTTTTAGATGTAAATCGATCGGCCGAGCACCTATGGCACAACCTCCAGGAAGGGAAATTTTCACCTTTCCAAATCTGGACAAAAGGGGACCTAAAACGAGTATAGAGGCCCGCATGGTCTTAACTAAGTTGTATGGGGCAATATAATTATTAAGGTTATCTGAGTTTACTCTGAGGGCTTGACCATTTTCCTCCAAGACAACCCCGAGGTTTGACAAAATCTCTTTTATAGTCCAGATATCTTTTAATTTTGGGATATTATCTAATGTATGCCAACCATCTGTCAGGAGACAAGCTGACAGTATTGGTAAAGCGGCATTCTTGGATCCGCTAATTATTACCTCACCTTTAAGTGGAGTTCCTCCCTCAATAACGATTTTATCCATTACTCTTTTGAGCCTTTACCAGTCGGTATTTTTTTTGGTAATCCATGAAGCGTTCTTTGTAGCTAAAGGATTGTGTTGAATCTAAAAGATATAATGCCCTTTCCGTCTGATCTGGATCCATTTCTATCAGGAGCCATCCACCAGGTTTTAGATAGGTTCCACTTTCTTCAATTATTCTTTTAATAAAGTGCATACCATTTTCATGCCCATCAAGGGCAATTCGAGGCTCAAAATGACGTACCTCTGGGGGCAGTGTTTGAAATGCCGTAGTAGGAATATAAGGAGGATTAGATATGATCATATCAAAGGTAATAGAAGAGTTTGAAAAAGGTTGCCAGAGATCACCTTGGTAGAATTTTATTCTACTATTAAGGTTATGGTGCTTTGCGTTATCTCTGGCTACAGTTAGGGCATCAAAAGAAATGTCACTTGCCCAAATGGTAGCGCTTTCAATTTCTTTTGCTAGTGTTATGGCTATCGCACCAGATCCGGTACCTAAATCTAATATTTTTGGGTGGCTACTGTCTGATAACAGATTGCTTTTCTTGATCTTAATTGCCTCTTCAACGAGAACCTCTGTCTCTGGTCTTGGAATCAAAACCGCCGGACTAACTAAAAAGTCAAGGGACCAAAACTCCTGATGCCCAGTAATGTATTGAACAGGTTCTCTCTTTAGGCGTCTCTTGATAAGTGACCGATAACCAGCTATCTCTAAGCTGCTTAATGGCTGATCGAATTTAAGGTAAAGTTCAACTCTACTTTTCTTTAGTTGGTAGGCCAGCAATACCTCGGCACAAAGGCGGGGACTCTCTATTCCTTTATCTCTTAAAAATTGGGTGGTTACATCTAAGATTTCCTGGATAGTCCATCTTTTGTAAGTCATGACAATTGGGTTGTTGCTTGGAGCTTCTCGGACTCTACCTTAAAATGAGCTAAGAGCGGATGCAAGATTAAATCAAGTTCACCTTGCAGGGCCTCCTCAAGTCTATAGATTGTCAACCCGATTCTATGGTCGGTCACCCTTCCCTGGGGGAAATTATAAGTTCTGATCCGCTCACTTCTATCACCCGAGCCCACCATATTCTTCCGCTCCTGAGAAATTCTTGATTGCTGTTCTGCCTGTTGCATGTCCAGCAAGCGAGACCGGAGAACCTTCATGGCTTTCGCCTTGTTCTTGTGCTGTGACTTTTCATCCTGGCAAGAAACTACCAATCCAGAAGGAATATGTGTGATCCTTACAGCTGAATCTGTAGTGTTAACACTCTGGCCTCCGGGACCTGAGGATCTATACACATCCACCCTCAGATCAGCCGGATCAATTGACACATCCACGTCTTCTGCCTCAGGCAGTATTGCTACTGTCACAGCAGAGGTATGTATCCGGCCCTGGGTCTCAGTCTCGGGTACCCTCTGTACTCTGTGAACTCCACCCTCATACTTTAGTTGGCTATATACCCTTTCCCCCTCTATTAAGGCAATGATTTCCTTAAAACCACCCAGACCTGTAGCATTTTGGCTCAAGATATCCATTTTCCAGCCCTTTTTTTCTATATAGTGGCCATACATCCTAAAAAGATCTGCGACGAATAGGGCTGCCTCTTCCCCACCGGTGCCTGCCCTTATTTCAAGAATGACATTTTTTTCATCCTTTGGATCTTTGGGAAGCAGCAAAAGCCCCATTTCAGTTTCCAGTTTCTCTAACTCATCCTTTAATTTGCTTATCTCTATCTGAGCAAGCTCCCTTATCTCCCTGTCAGAATCATTGAGAAGGCTTCGGGTATCTTTAATCTTCTCTTTTGTTAACCTGTACTTGCGGAAGGCATCCACAATAGGTTGAAGACTAAAATGTTCTTTTAGATATTTCTGATAGAGGCTTTGTTGCTGAATAACCTCCGGTCTACTCAGTTCGTATTCCAAAGTATCAAGCCGTCTTTCTACCTCTTCAATTTGGGAGAACATAATTATGTATCTCGGAATTCCTACAATTTATTGAACTTACAGTATTATTACCATCATCTGATTTATGCTGGCCACATGGCCCCAGTGAAATAGAAAAAAGTTTCACGGGGTAAAAATAATGGCGCGCCCTGGCGCGACTTGCCTGGAACATAATGTTGAAGCCGTAATATTTAATAAGCGGTAGCCTTGCTCAAGCATTGCAAACAAGGTCTGGGCCAGGGAATGGTGGAAAAATGGAATAGTGGGTTGTAAAATCTGAAAAAATCATATTTAATTTTTTTTCTTCCCCTGAACCCAGTATTCCAATATTCCAATTGGGGCGAAGCCCCTAAGTTCCTATTCACTTATTTTTTCTTTTTATTGTTTTTACTATTTTCCCCGATCTTCTCATACTTACGTCTGAACCTCTCAACACGTCCCCTGGAGTCGACGATTTTTTGTTGCCCTGTAAAGAGAGGATGACATTGAGAACATATCTCGACTTTAATCCCTTTAACAGTAGAAAAGGTTTCAAATTCGTTGCCGCAGGCACAATGAACAATTGTCTTTTGAAAGGGTGGGTGAATATCTTTTTTCATACTCCAGGTCTCCATTTATTAAAGATTAAAAATATAAGTGCCTAAAGTGAGCTAAAGTGCCCGCCCGCCTCGCAAGCGAGAGCGTTGCGGGCAGGCCTAAATTTCAGGCAGCAAACCCAATAAACCCAAATTATTGATTCATTGATGCCAAGAACTCTTTATTGTTCTTTGTCCCTTTTAATTTTTCCGATAGGAATTCCATACTATCAACCGGCGTAAGAGGGGCAAGGAGTTTACGCAGGATCCAGATGCGATTAAGGTCTTCTTCCTCAATCAAAAGCTCCTCCTTCCTTGTTCCTGAGCGATTGATGTCAACGGCGGGAAATATTCGCCTGTCACTAAGTTTTCTGTCGAGATTTACTTCCATGTTACCAGTACCTTTGAACTCTTCAAAGATCACCTCATCCATTCTGCTTCCCGTATCAATCAGGGCAGTGGCAATTATTGTTAAGCTTCCTCCCTCTTCAAGGTTCCTTGCGGCCCCAAAAAATCTCTTCGGCCTATGAAGGGCATTTGAATCAACGCCTCCAGATAAAATTTTGCCACTGGGTGGAACTACTGTGTTATATGCCCTGGCCAGACGAGTAATACTGTCTAAGAGGATAAGAACATCCTTTTTATGCTCAACCAATCTCTTGGCCTTTTCTAAAACCATCTCAGCTACCTGTACATGACGTTGAGGAGGTTCATCAAAGGTTGAGCTAATAACTTCAGCCTCCACAGAGCGGGCCATATCAGTAACTTCTTCAGGCCTCTCATCGATTAAAAGGACTATTTTATGTATATCCCTATGGTTTCTGGTTACTGCATTTGCAATGTCTTTAAGAAGCATTGTCTTTCCTGTTCTAGGTGGAGAGACAATCAATCCTCTTTGTCCTTTCCCTAATGGGGTCATTAGATCCATAATCCTGGTTGAAAGATTATCAGGGTCTGTTTCTAATTTTATTCGCTCTGTTGGGTAAAGAGGGGTCATATTATCAAAAAGTATCTTATCTGCAGCTACTTCTGGATCTTCATAGTTGATATGCTCTACCTTTAGTAAGGCAAAGTATCTTTCACCATCCTTGGGCGGTCTTATCTGTCCTGAAACAGTATCCCCGGTCTTTAAGGTAAATCGTCTGATCTGGGACGGTGAGACGTACATATCATCTGGCCCGGGAAGATAGTTAGAATCAGGTGATCTGAGAAAACCAAAGCCATCTGGGAGGATCTCCAACACCCCTTCTCCATAAATGACACCATTTTGTTCTGTCCGGGCCTGCAAAATAGAAAAAATGAGATCCTGCTTTCGCATAACAGTGGCACCATCAATTTTGAATGTCTTGGCCACGTCTATCAATTCACTTATGTTTTTACTTTTAAGCTCAACTAAGTTCATCTCTTACTATACCTCTATAGATATGCATATATTCACATCTTTCTTTTGTCTCTTTTCTCGCCCCGTTGGCAAAAAAAGAGGGATATATTTTATAACCTCAATTGAGGTACTTTATAAAAGAACAACAGAATACCTTGTTCTTTAGGACGGGGATGAATGCCATAAAAATTTTTACCTTTGAATCGGCGTAGCGAAGCCGACGTGATACCTCGCCCTTCAGGGCGAGTAGAGTTCATTCAAGTTTTGTTATTTCTGAAAATTATGAGTAAACCCTGTTAGAGTCTTCAAATGAAGCTTTAGCCCATGCCTAAACTTATTGGTTTTTCATCTCGCCATAAATTGCAAGGCTTTCTTTCTGACAGGGTAAACGCCGATTATTAAGTAGACCTTCAAGGATGAAAAATTTAATAACCTAATTTAGCGAGGAGTGTATTTCTCGTGGATGTATTAAATATTTAAAAAATATAATATAGCTCTAATACCCTTATGTCAAGGGATTTTACATGTTATTTAACATTTATGATTCTTGATTCTCATTTAACCATTTTAGCAGACGAACCATATCCATCGGGGGAAGAGCCTTAAATTCTACATATCTCAATGAATCAGGATGAACAAATCCCAATAATTCGGCATGGAGCATCTGCCTTTTTACTAAAATAAGGGCCTCTTTGATTATCAAAGATTGTTGCTTCCACCATCTTTTTCCATATCCATACAGAATATCACCTACTACTGGATAACCCATATAAGACAGATGAACTCTTATCTGGTGAGTTCTACCAGTATAGGGGCTTATTCTCAAGAGGGAAAAACCAAGAGAAAACATAGATATGACCTCCCACTCAGTCATGGCCATCCTACCCTTTAAAAGGGAGACTCTCATCTCTTTTCTTTTTACAGGGTGTCTACTGATAGGTAAGTCTACTATCCCCTTTTCTTTTTCTACATTGCCATGGACAATGGCCAGATATCTTTTTTTTACCTCTCTTCTTTTGAATTGTTGGGTGAGGAAATTGTGGGCCTGGTCACTTTTAGCCACTACCATCACACCTGAGGTATTTTTATCAAGCCTATGAACAATCCCAGGCCTTGTCGGACCACTAAAAGAAGAGAGATTTGTGCATTTATAGAGAAGGCCATGGACCAAGGTCCCTGTATAATGGCCAGCAGAAGGGTGAACTACAAGGCCTGGAGGTTTGTTGACTACCAAAATCGAGTCATCTTCGTAAAGAAGATCAAACTCTATATCGCAAGATGCCTCTAAAGGGGATGATAGGGAAAGAAATGAAATCTTTATCCTATCGCCAGGTTTTAGCTGATAACCAGGCTTTTTCCCCTCACCATTAACTGTTATGGCACCAGTCTTAATTAGGTTTTGAATCTTGGCCCTGGATAAATCCAGGTCTTTATGATCAGAAAGAAATTTGTCAAGCCTAACATCTATATCTGCTGATAATTTATGAAAGATGAAAGTCTTCTCCATGGTATTTACCCTGTTAGAAAAAAGCCTCGCCCCGTTAGATATGAAATATTATCCAGGATTCGTCCCACTTGATTGATTTTATCTAACGGGGTAAGCCATTTATGACAAAAAAATCAATAAGTTTGAGCGGGTTTTAAGACATCATTTAAACTTTCTAACAGAGTTTACCACAACTTTCTATTAACGTATGTCTACACTTTATCCTGGGTTTGCACAAAGAGATTTGATTGAATATCTCTTTCAACATCTTCTTCCTTCATGTTCTTAGCAAGGGAGATCTCCTTTATAAGCAGACTTCGGGCTGTATCCAACATCTTTCTTTCTCCAAAGGAAAGTTCCTTATCCCGCTTTATTTTACTTAAATCGCGGTATACTTCTGCAACTTCAAAAACAGAGCCACTTTTAATTTTATCCATGTAATCTCTGTATCGTCGGTTCCAGGTCTGATTACCATTCACAGATATATCCCTCTTTTTAAGTATGGATAAAACCTTTGATACCTCGTTCTGGTTTATTATTTCTCTTAATCCAACATTTGTGGCGTTTGAAGATGGGATCATAATAATCATATTGTTTTCAAGTATTCTCATGACAAAAAAATCTTCCTGACAACCTGAAATTTTCCTATTCTCAATCTTCTCAATAATCCCAACACCATGTGCTGGATATACTGCCAAATCCCCTATCTTAAACATCATTACCTCCTGTTAACTTAAGTAATTAGATATCCAATCGTGAAAACTCTTTATCTTCTAAATGGGGCAGCTTCATTGAGGTTTATCCTGTTTTTATCTTAAAAATACACCAATCACAGGTAGTATCGGTGCAATCACAAGGGATACGACCGCCATCAATTTGATCAAGATATTCATTGCCGGTCCAGATGTGTCTTTGAATGGGTCACCTACTGTATCACCAACTACAGCAGCCTTATGGTTATCGCTACCCTTGCCTCCTAAATGACCTGATTCTATGTATTTTTTGGCGTTATCCCAGGCCCCGCCTCCATTGGCCATAAAAAGGGCCAGAAATGCGCCCATAACCGTAGCACCCAGAAGCATTCCGCCCAGGGTCTCCTTCCCCAGTAGAAAACCTACAGCCACAGGAGTAAGAATAGCAACCAGACCTGGCGCCACCATCATCTTAAGGGCCGCCTCAGTTGCAATAGATACACAGGTTGCCGGATCTGGTTTAACCCCTTCTTTTCCCTCAAGAAGCCCGGGGATTTCCCTGAATTGGCGTCGTATTTCTTCTACAATGCTAAAGGCAGCCTTACCTACTGATGTCATGGTCATTGCTGCGCAAAGCATAGGTACAATACCACCTATAAACACCCCTATCACAACATAAGGGTTCATAATGCTTAGCTTTGCTACTTCAACACCTGCAGCCTGGGTGTAGGCAACGAAGAGGGCCAGTGCAGTCAGGGCTGCGGAGCCGATGGCAAATCCTTTACCTATTGCAGCAGTGGTGTTACCTAAAGCATCAAGGCCATCCGTGATCTTTCTGGTTTCAGGGCCAAGGCCTGACATCTCTGATATACCTCCTGCATTGTCTGCTATTGGCCCATACGCATCAACGGTCATGGTAGCACCTACAGTTGCCAGCATTCCCACTGCAGAAAGACCGATACCGTATATCCCTGCGACCTTAAATCCAACAAATGTGGCAGCACAGATACCAAGTATGGGGAGATATGTGGACTGCATACCCACAGCTAAACCAGCAATGATCACAGTCGCAGGGCCTGTGGCCGATTGACCTGCAATACGTCTTATGGGTGGACCCGAGGTGTAGTACTCTGCCAGAAGGCCGATGACAATACCGCAGATAAGACCGGAAAAGATAGCCCAGAATGCTCCCCATGGCATGCCGATAGAATTTACAATGATAGCGGTCAAGATCACAAAAATAGCTGCTGCCACAAAGGTTGTAGACCTAAGAGCAGCGGCTGGATTTCCGGCCTGAAAGATCTTGATAGAGAATACACCCACAAAGGAACTCAGCAATCCTGCCATAACAACAAGGATGGGCATTGCCATATACTTTAACTTTATGGCCACCGTGTCCAAACCTTTCAGGACAGGAAATTGATCAAGAAACTCAGGCGTAATAGATAATGTGGCTGCAATTGCGATGGTAGCAATTACAGAGCCGACATAGGATTCAAATATATCCGCCCCCATCCCTGCGATATCACCCACATTATCTCCCACATTGTCTGCAATAACTCCGGGATTTCGTGGGTCATCCTCAGGGATACCAGCCTCCACCTTTCCTACCAGATCAGCCCCTACATCCGCAGCCTTTGTAAATACACCACCGCCAACCCTAGCAAATAGGGCAATTGAGCTTGCTCCCATAGCAAACCCATTAATATATTGTGCGGTTTCCGGGTCACCTCCATAATACCAGAACCAGAAACCAAGCCCAAGGAGACCGAGACTGGCGACAGAAATGCCCATTACTGAGCCGGAAAAGTAAGATACGTTAAGGGCTTTAGCCTGACCATATTTATTAGCGGCATCCGCTGTTCGAGAATTACCTTTAGTAGCGGCACTCATACCGGAAAATCCGGCTAACATAGAACAGAATGCCCCGGTCACAAAGGCAATAGCCGTTCTCCAGGATATACCAAACCCAAGCAAAAGAAAAACGATGGCTATAAAAATCACCAAAACTGAATATTCCTTCCTTAAAAAGGCCATGGCACCATCATGGATCATACCCTCCAGATCCTTCATAAGCTCACTTCCATTAGGTTGTTTTTTGACATAAAGAAATATTAGATAGGCGATTATCAGACCAAAAATCCCTAAATACGGTGCATAAACAGTTAGTCCTTGCATTATTTTCCTCCCTCCTTCTTCTTAATTGTCACAGGATTGAATTTATTCATTGTCACCTCTACTCCATCCAAAATGAATGATTCAATGGCCTCTGCTACTATATGAAGTGCATCTTTGATTGTTTTTTGTTGATCGTCATAAATAGGGCTTAAAACAAAATCCTCAATTGGTTCATTATACTGTGGCCGACCTATTCCAATCTTGGTCCTGCTGAATCCATCTGTCCCAAGATGATAGATTACAGAGTCTACCCCATGATGACCTCCTGCCCCTCCTTCGCGGACAATCTTAATATGACCTACATCTAAATCAATGTCATCATGGACAACCATTATATTTCTGATCTCTGGCCTATAGTGTTCTACTAAATACTTGACTGCAATTCCGGATTTATTCATAAACGTTTGTGGACAGGCCAGTACTATCTTTTTATCATGGTAATTTGTGCTTGTGCTAAGGGTTTGAAAGTGTTGATCAGATAAATGAAGGCATAATTTGGTGCATAAAAGATCAACAACATTAAATCCAAGATTATGTCGACTGTTTTTGTATCCAGTGCCCGGATTACCAAGCCCTACTATCAAATATATGTTTTTAGGATTTATCTTCGCCTTTTATTTCCTCTCTTTCAGCTTCCTCTACCTCTTCTTCCTTAACCTCTTCTTCCTTAACTTCTTCTACTTCTATGGTCGGGGCAACCACTGTGGCAATGGTGAGATTCTCATCCTCCATAGATTTCAAACCCGGAGGAAAGGAAATATCCCCTATATGAAGGGACTGTCCGATATCAAGGGCCGATACATCAATATCTATTTTATCTACAAGATCTTCTGGCATACATGACACACCTAACACCCTCCGAATATGCTGTAAAATACCTCCATTGGTAACTCCTATTGGTATGTTTATCAGATGAACAGGAATATCTGCCTCTATTTCTTTTCCCATGGCTATCTCGTAAAGATCTACATGAAGGTATTCCCTTGTAACCGGATCCCTCTGTATCTCTTTTATCATGACTTTTTTGGATCGACCTTTTTCATCAGAGTCTATCCTTAGATCAAATATAATATTTTCAGCAGATTTTCCTTTAAGCATCTTTTCGAGCTGCATATAATCTACGGAAAGCGTGATGGGATTTATCTCTGGCCCATAAAATATAGCGGGAAGCTTGCCTGCACTTCTTATCTTTCGTGCTGGACCTTTACCTGTTTTGGTTCTTATTTTAGCGTTTATTCGCATAGTAACCATTTATTGACTCCAAATTAAGTGACTAAAGTCATCCATTCACCGTTATCCTTTGTCTTTTTGAAAAGAGAAACAAGTAACCAGAAACAATCCTTCAGTTCCCGCCCGCCTCGCCTGAGCGGCTCGCGATGGCGGGCAGGCCTCAATTCACAATCCCTGGCCCAGACCCGCCTGCCGGATGTCGCGCAGGCCACAATCCCTAACTCCCACATCTCATGATTATACAAATAAGGAGCTAATAGATTTTGAAAAGTATACCCTCTTTATAGCCTCTCCCAAGATCTCTGCCACGGAAACAACCTTAATCTTGGAGCACTCAGAGGCCTTTTTATTTAATGGAATTGTATTTGTTACTACAAGCGACTCAATAGGCGATTTCTCTATCCTTTTTATGGAATTACCAGAGAGAACTGGATGGGTACAGCAGGCGTAAACATGTGCCGCCCCATTTTTAATTAATGCCTGAGCAGCCTGAACCAGTGTCCCAGCTGTATCAACCATGTCATCAAAAATAATGGCTGTTTTTCCTGTTACATCCCCAACGATATTCATGACCGCGGCAACATTAGGTCCCTCTCTTCTCTTATCTATTATAGCCAAAGAGGCATTAAGCCTCTTGGCAAAGGCCCGTGCTCTTTCCACACCACCAGCATCGGGTGAAATTATTGATATATTGTTTTTAAAATGCTTCCGAATGTAGTTCAGGATAATAGGTGCTGCAAATAGATTGTCCACAGGAATATTAAAGTATCCCTGAATCTGCCCAACATGAAGATCGATTGAGATTACCCGATTCACTTCAGCTACAGTTATCAGATCAGCTACAAGCTTTGCACTTATAGGAACCCGCGGCTTGACCTTCCTGTCCTGCCTGGCATATCCATAATAAGGGATTACAGCTGTTATGCTTTTGGCAGAGGCCCTTTTGAGTGCATCTGTAATTATCAGGAGTTGCATCAGGTTATCATTAACCGGGCTACATGTTGACTGAACGATAAAGGTGTCTCTTCCTCTTACATTGTCATTGATTTCAACCTGAATCTCTCCATCACTAAAGGTTTTGTTTACCATTTCCCCGGGAAGGATATTTAGGTAGTCACACACCTCTTTGGTGAGGTTTACGTTGGATGTGCCGCCAAACAGCTTCAGGTTATCAATAAGCTCATCCATAGAATTTTCCTCTTTTTCTCATCTAACCTAAAATGATCCTGCTGTTTTTGACTGGGGTGGGAGGATTCGAACCTCCGAATGCGGGCTCCAAAGGCCCGTGTCTTACCGCTTGACGACACCCCAAAGCATTGCATAAAAAAGTGCCTAAAATTATAAGTGCCTAAAATTTAAGCAAGAAATTAAAATTAATTTGTCCCAGGATTACCCATAAATAATTTGCACCAATATACACCCTTAACTAATTGTGAATTGAGTTCTAATTCTATCAATTACTAAATTTGCAATCCCAGATAATCCTCCCCATAACTTTAGTTCACTTTAGTTCACTTTAAACTTTAGGCACTTCAGATCCCTTTTACTACAAACACATCCCCTTTATTGTATGATTCAAGAATCTTCCCAGCCTCATGGGCCTTTTTTTTTGAGTCAAAAAGACCAAAGATGCTCGGACCGCTGCCGGTCATCAATACCCCAAGAGCACCTGACTCAATTAAGGAAGTCTTAATTGAATAAAGAAAAGGGTATTTTCCAAGGGTAACTCTTTCAAGATCATTGGAAAGTATATCTGGGATATTGAAACTGACATTTTCAGAGTTTTTTATTCTATTCAAATTCTCTTTTTTTGTCAACTTAAATTTGCTCATTTTATATGCCCATGCCGTTGAGACCATAAGATCAGGACTAACAACAACATACCAAAATGAAGGAAAATGTTTTATTGGTTGGAGTATTTCTCCAATTCCCCTGGCTATAGCGGGCCTCTGCAAAAGAAAGAATGGAACATCTGCACCTAAAGGAAGGGCGAGTCTTTCAAGATCTCCCTTTGAGAGGGGGCTCCCCCAAAGCTGGTTTAATCCTTTCAAGGCTGCGGCGGCATCGCTACTGCCACCACCCAAACCAGAAGCGACAGGAATCTTTTTTATTACTGTGATTTTGGCCCCTTTCCTGATCCCGGTTTTTTCAAAAAAAGAGACAGTCGCCCTATTAATCAGATTATTTTGGCCTTTGGGCAGTAATTCCCTGCCGCTCCAATAAACCTCTAATCCCTTTTCTGCCTTACTTATCTTTAGCTTATCATAGAGAGCTACTGGAACTAAAATAGACACTAACTCGTGATACCCATCAACTCTCTTCCCAGTAATCTTTAGTAGTAAATTTAGCTTAG
Source organism: Desulfobacteraceae bacterium (assembly GCA_030612685.1). GTDB lineage: Bacteria > Desulfobacterota > DSM-4660 > Desulfatiglandales > B25-G16 > JAUWNK01. The sequence goes on along the minus strand of JAUWNK010000002.1, from coordinate 12,442 downwards.
CTGGGGCCAAGATTTCAATTGTGGTCTTATTAAGGAAATGGGAGTTGGATTTCTCATTTGTTAGCGTGGAGGGCATTATTATTCGCTTGCTTTAACAAAACGCATGCGGAGATCGTAGAGAAGATGCTCCAGGAGCTTCTCTTCTTCCTGGGTAAGATTGCCCTTGGTTTTGTCTTTTAAAAGGCTGATAATATCAATTGATTGTTTAGCCAGGGCCAAGTCTTTCTTTTTACCCCCTGACTGAGGATCTGCAATTTCACCAAGGTGAAGGAGGGTTGAAGAGCTAAGTGAGAGAAGAAAGGAGGAAAAACTAATTTCTGGCAAGGGAGCAGAAGCCTTCTCCTTCTCTATTTCTTTCTCCTTATCTTCTTCCTTTTCTGCCTTTTCAGATTCTTTGTTTACCTTTCCCTGACTATCAAAAGCCCTTTTATCTTTAACAGTAAATCCTGGACCATGTATTTCTTCTTCAGACATGTTTTCCTCCATAATCTATAAAGTTTCTACTCACGTTTGTAGCACTCAGCTTTCAGTAAAAATAAAAAGTTAAATCTTTTGTAACTATTCAGCCACCAAGGCACAAAGACTCAAAGATGAGATGAATATAAATTGAATAACGGAGTTTTTTCATTAATGAGTCTTAGGCTCATTAATTTCAATGTGCCAGGCATTAAAAAGACTATTATAAAGAATAATTCTATAATCTTGGTGCCTTGGTGCCTTTGTGGCAAGATACCTGAGTAATTACAATCTTTTTATATTAATTTTGCTAACTTATATTGTAAATGTAACAGAATTTAGTGATATTGTGCAAGAGAAAATCTTTATATATCCCTTCCCTTACATTGTGCAGAAATGTAATTACTCAATATACTGCGGATAAAACCCTTACGGGTAAACTCCTATTTAGGAATTGAGGCGTAAGCCTTTTATCATTCCTCTGAATATTGAACAGTTACGCAGAAATTAGTAAAAAAGCGCTATAAAGGCATTGCTCATCAGGGTGTTATACATGGTACCTGATATTGTTATTGTAAGTTCAGCATTAGGAGAAATCGCCTTGACAGGGGTATATCTATCAGTTAATTTTAAATATTAAGGGGCGGGCAATGAAAAGACGTTTTAGCAGACAGATAAATATAGGCGGGGTAAAGATAGGTGGTGGGGCACCGGTAGCTGTACAATCTATGACCAATACCCCAACCCAGGATATAGATGCCACTGTAAAACAGATAGACCGCTTGAACGACGCTGGCTGTGAGCTTGTTCGCCTTGCAGTACCAGATATGGAAGCTGCTTCCGCCATTAGAGAGATAAAATCTCGGGTATCTCTTCCAATTATTGCCGATATTCATTTTGACTATAACCTTGCCTTGGCAGCTATGGAGAACGGTGCCAATGGGCTAAGATTGAATCCAGGCAACATTGGTGGAAGGAAAGAAATTCAGGAAATTGTTGTAGCTGCTCGCACTTATGCTGTTCCTATAAGGATTGGGGTTAACTCCGGCTCTCTGAGCAAGGCTATTCTAAAAAAATATGGTCATCCGACACCAGAAGCTATGGTTGAGAGTGCCATGAGTCATGTAAGGATTTTGGAAGATTTAGATTTCCATCTTATTAAGATCTCCCTGAAATCATCAGATGTATGGCAGATGATATCGGCATATAGACTTCTGAGTGAGAAGGTTGATTATCCTTTACATTTAGGCGTAACCGAGGCCGGGACTCTTATATCAGGGACTGTTAAGAATTCTTTAGGGATAGGATTATTACTATCAGAGGGCATAGGGGATACAATCAGGGTTTCTCTAACACATGATCCAGTTACTGAGGTTAAGGTCGCATATGAAATTTTGAGGGCCCTGGGTTTGAGGCATAGAGGAGCGGAAATTATATCCTGCCCTACCTGCGGAAGATGTCAGATAGATCTCTTTAAATTGGTAGAAACAATTGAAAATGATCTGATTCAGATTACAACCCCTATTAAGTTAGCTATTATGGGATGTGTTGTTAATGGGCCTGGAGAGGCAAGAGAGGCTGACATTGGTATTGCCGGTGGACAAGGCAAAGGCACATTGTTTAAGAAGGGTAGAGTGATTAAAAAAGTGCCTGAGTCAGATCTGGCCAGGGTATTTGTTGAAGAAGTCAAAAAGATGATCAACGAATAAAGTATTTCGGAATTTTTATAACCTATAAATCCTATAGTTCTTTAATTGCATGGTTGCATGTTCAGTGAAGGAAAAATGGAATATTGGAATATTGGAATAATGTAAAAAATAACAGCAAAATAAACAACTTCTTGTCTTTTTTAGGCCTCTTAAACCCAACATTCCATCGTTCCACTACTCCATTATTCCAACCCGCCTGCCAACGCCTGCGCATAGCAATGGCGGGCAGGTTGTGAGCAAAGCGAACTAAGTTCGATTATGGCATCTATTTCAAGACGATATTCACAATTCTTTATTCCGACACTTAAAGAGATACCGGCCGAGGCTGAGATTATAAGCCACCAATTAATGCTCAGGGCTGGTATGATCAGAAAGCTAACAGCAGGAATATATACCTATCTTCCTTTTGGTTTGATGGCCCTTAAGAAGGTGGAAAGCATTGTCAGGGAGGAGATGGATAGGGCTGGTGCTATTGAACTCTTGCTTCCAGGGGTACAGCCAGGTGATTTATGGATGGAAAGCGGTCGATGGGATTATTATGGGCCAGAGCTTTTAAGGTTCAGGGATCGACACAACAGGGAGTCATGCCTGGGCCCAACCCACGAGGAGGTAATTACTGACCTGGCGCGAAGGGAAATCCATTCATACAAACAACTGCCCATTAACCTGTATCAGATCCAGACAAAGTTCAGGGATGAGATCAGACCGAGATTTGGAGTCATGAGGGCCCGGGAATTTATCATGAAGGATGCCTATAGCTTTGATATAGATGAAGAGGGTGCAAGCAAGAGCTATGAGAGGATGTATGCCGCATACGAGGCTATTTTTAGAAGATGTGGACTGAAATTCCGGGCAGTCGAGGCAGATACAGGCCCTATAGGTGGCAGTTTTTCCCATGAATTCATGGTCCTCTCGGATAGTGGTGAAGACGATATTGTAAGCTGCCAAAATTGTCAGTATGCCTCCAACTTAGAAAAGGCGGAGGTAATATTAAAAGAGGATGATTCCAAAGATACCGAGAGGGAAAAGGCATTACAAATTGTTGACACACCTGAAATAAGAACCGTAGATGAGGTAACTAAATTTCTGTCCATTAAGCCGGAAAAATTGGTCAAAACTCTCATCTATCAAACTGAGCATGGACCGGTAGCTGTTTTAGTAAGAGGGGACCATGAATTGAATGAAATTAAACTAAGAAATGTCCTTAAAGTTCAAGACCTTACTATGGCAGACCCGGAAACTGTAGCTGAGGTAACTGGTGCCCCAATGGGCTTTGCAGGAGCCCTTGGCTTAAAGGTAAGGATTCTGGCTGACTTTGCCCTTAAGGAGATGAAAAATATGGTAATGGGGGCAAACGAGAAAGATAAGCATATCCTCAATGTTAATGAAGGCAGGGATTTTCAGGTCGAGAAATATGCAGACTTAAGGATTATAACCTCCTCTGATCCATGTCCCAGGTGTGGCGCTGAATTACGGTTTGGTAAGGGAATAGAGGTTGGCCAGGTCTTTAAGTTAGGGACCAAGTACTCTACAGCCCTCAAGGCAAATTTTTTGGATAAAGAAGGCCGGGAAACTCCCATTATTATGGGGTGTTATGGTATAGGAATAGGACGAACACTTGCAGCAGCTATAGAGCAGAGTCATGATGAGAATGGTATTATCTTTCCTGTCTCTATCTCCCCTTTTGAGGTAACGATCCTATCACTTGAAGTGCATGAAGCCCATGTTAGAAAAGTCGCTGAAAATTTATACCAGCATCTGAGTCATATAGGCCTAACAGTCTTTCACGATGACAGGGATGAAAGGCCGGGTTTCAAATTCAAAGATGCTGATCTTTTAGGCATACCTGTGAGGGTTACTGTGAGTTCAAGGACACTTAAAAAAGATTCTGTTGAGATCAAGTTACGTCCTAATCCAGATCTCACACTTATACCCGTAAACAAGGCGCCTAAGGCGATAAAGGAGGTTATCCAGGGCCTCTATGATTCGCTTAAATGACATAACATCAGAGATCCTTTCTTATCATCCTACCGCAGACATAGGTCTCATTGAAAAGGCATATGTTTATTCAGCCAAGGTTCACAAGGGACAAGTCCGTTTATCCGGGGAACCATACCTTTCCCATCCCCTGGAAGTTGCCGGAATTCTTACCAATATGAAAATGGACGAAGTAAGTGTTGCCTCAGGCCTTCTCCATGATACTGTTGAGGATACATTAGCTGAACTAACAGATATTGAATATCTATTCGGCAAGGAGGTGGCAACCATAGTAGATGGCGTTACAAAGATCAGTAAGATCCATTTCCTTAGCAAAGAGGAACAGCAGGCGGAGAATATAAGAAAGATGATTCTTGCCATGGCTACTGATATCAGGGTCCTTCTGGTTAAGTTGGCAGATCGATTGCATAATATGCAGACACTCGGTTTTCAACCCTATGAAAAGCAGGAATTAATTGCAAAGGAAACCCTTGATATTTATGCACCTCTTGCCGGGAGAATGGGTATCTACTGGCTAAAGTCAACCTTGGAGGATCTCTCTCTATTCTATCTTGAGCCAAAAATTTATGCGGATATAAGATTAGGGGTCGCCCAAAGGCAGGAGGGACAAGGAAAATTCATTAGGGAAATAAAGGAGACTTTATCTAAGAGATTAAGCGAAGGCAGTATCCAGGCCACGATAAAGGGAAGAAATAAGCATTTCTATAGTATTTATCAAAAGATGATGGAGCAGGATCTGAATATAGATCAGGTCTATGATATCCTGGCCTTCAGGATAATAGTGAATTCTGTAAAGGATTGCTATGAGGTTTTAGGTCTGATCCATTCCATGTGGAAACCAGTGTCAGGTAGATTTAAGGATTATATCTCTCTGCCTAAAACAAATATGTATCAGTCTTTACACACAACAGTAATCACCCCACTGGGGGAGAGAATGGAGATACAGATAAGAACATGGGATATGGATAGAATTTCCGAGGAGGGGGTTGCTGCTCACTGGAGGTATAAAGAGGGAGATGGGTCGGGAAAAGAGATGGACAGGCAATATGCATGGATGAGGCAATTGTTAGAATGGCAGAAAAGCCTGACTGACCCAAAGGAATTTTTAGAAACGGTTAGACTGGATCTTTTTAGCAGTGAGGTCTATGTTTTTACGCCTAAAGGCGATGTCAAGGAACTCCCCAAGGGAGCAACCCCGGTGGATTTTGCCTATAGTATCCATTCAGAGGTTGGAAATAAATGTACAGGTGCTAAGGTTAACGAGAGAATAGTGCCTTTGAGCTATCGGCTTAGAAACGGAGATATAGTCCAGATTATTACCTCTAAAAACCGTAAACCAAGTAAAGATTGGCTATATTTTGTAAAAACATCCACAGCCAGGACCAGGATTAGACAATGGATAAAAAAAGAAGAGAGGAAGGATAGTCTAACTATTGGAAGGAATATCCTGGAAAAAGAGCTTAAAAAAGTTAACCTTAATTTATCCAGGCTACTCAGTAGCGAACAGCTTTTAGATGTCGCCCATAGATTCTCTATAAAGACTATAGATGATCTGCTGGCCAGTGTCGGCTATGGAAAAATCTCAGCAAAGCAGATTTTAAACCGGCTTGTTCCCCATTTAGAGATAAAAGAGGATAAATTAGAGGGCCTTGTCCAGAAGATAGTTCACAGAATAAAAAGAAAGAAGGAGGATACCGGCATTAAGGTTAAAGGGATGGGTGATATGCTCATTCGCTTTGGAAAATGCTGTCAACCATTACCAGGAGAACAAGTTATCGGTTTTATTACCAGGGGAAGGGGGGTCACCATTCATGTAAAAGATTGCCGGTATATTAGAGCTGTTGACCCAGATCGTCTGGTGGAAGTAGAATGGAAACGTTCTGAAGATGTAAATTACTTAGCAAGATTTAAAGTTACCAGTCTTGATAAAAAGGGTATACTGGCCAATATAAGTGCTATATTGACACAGAACGAGGCTAACATTGTAGATGCAGAGGTCCACACAACGATTGATAAAAAGGGAATATCCACCTTTACCATCGAGGTTTCTGATTATAATCAATTTAAGGATATTATCACAAAAATAAAAAAGATTAAGGAGGTCTTAAGGGTAGAACGGATTTGAAAAAACAGTAGGCAGTATGGAGTAGACAGTAGGGAAAAAGAAAATGTTCGATACAAACTGCTTATTGCTTACTGGCTACAGCTTACTTAATATGCCAGCCCGGATCTTAGACATCTGGCGCAGACCTTCATTTTTTTAGTCTGTCCTTTTATTTTAACCCTCACTGTTTGCAGGTTTGGTAACCAGCGCCTTTTAGTTTTATTGTGGGCATGGCTTACATTATTGCCTGCAACAGGTCTTTTACCGCATATTTCACATACCTTAGACATTCTTTTATTTCCTTTAGTTTTTATTTATTGTCAGATAAGCATTTACCGCAGAGATCGATGAGGTTAAGTTATTTTTTGCTTTCCACTGACCCCAGAGGAATAAGCTTCGCATTCCACAGGGCAGGGAGGGCGGAAAGCAAAAAGAATCAATCCGCCATATGTTTACTGATAGATCTTGCAACATCACGTATATAGCACGATCAACCTGCCACGACAACAGGCACCTAAACCTGAGCAGCGAAGCTGCCGAGCGGTTTCCATTTGCCGTCCTTCCTTGCCCCGTTAAATGCGATAGCCTATTTAACTGGGGTCAATGGCAAATGGAAAATCGTTCTCCTCTGGGCACTCCGCGTCTCTGCGGTGAACGCCTATCACTTTTAACTTAATTCCATATAACAGATTCCCCCATCTTTAACAACTCATTAATCAGGATATCCACCTCATTTGTTATCAGGTCATAGGCATTGCTCAAGGGAGGGCTGAAGATTGTTTCATATTGAGAGATTTTCCCCAAAGGAATCTCCTCACCTATCATCAAGATAACCCTTTCACCTATCTTGCTGACCTCTCTTGGACCAAGCATCTGGGCGCCAAGCAAGGTCTGTTTATCTGGATCAGCAATAAGTTTAGACCAGAAATCCTCCCCGCTAAACATCTTCTTTCGAGTCGTCCCCTTCCTGACTAAAGATAATACCTCCAATCCCTCCCTTTTGGCCGCGCTTTCTGTTATTCCTACAGATACAACTGTAGTTCCAAAGATTTCTGCCCCGAATGTATTTAATGATCCTAAAAAAGGCACGGTATTACCGAAGTGAATATTCCGCCCAATAACCCTTCCATTTCTATTGGAGTGTGTTGCCAAGGCGGTAATTGTTTTTTCTCCATTTAACATATTCCATCCCTCAATGCAATCTCCAGCCGCATAAATAGAGGGATCACTTGTTTGAAGGTACTGATTCACCTCAATTCCACCAGTTTTACCAATCTTCAATCCAGCTATTTTAGCCAGCTCCACATCCGGAATAATCCCTTTGGCCACAAGAACCCAGTCTGCCTCAACTGTTTCACCGTTTGAGAGAAAGAGCCTAATCTCGTCTTTCCCGGACTCTGCTCTGATAACAGACGCAGACAGTTGGACTGAGACCCCCGCACCTTTGATAAGAGGATTCAGTTTTTCACCCATATCAGGATCAAGCTGCTGGGAAAGTAGGCTGTTAGAGGATACAATAATAGAAACAGATACATAACCTTTTTTTATCAGTGACTCAGCCATCTCTAACCCTATTATCCCTCCACCAAGAATAGCAGCTCTTTTTCCTTCGGGCATAATTGATTCTATCTTTTTGGCATATCTTAATTCTGTGGTAAGAAAGTGTACCCTATCTCCAACGAGACCTGGAATGTCTGGCATTTTATTACTGGCCCCAGTATTAATTACCAATATATCATAGGGTATCTCTTTCCCATCCGTTTTAATAATCTTCTTCTCTCTATCAATAGAGTCAACATTCTTTTCCGTATGGAGCCCTATTCTCTTTTTTTCAAACCATGGGGGAGCAGCATAAAACATATCTTCAAAGGATAATGTATCCCTGAGAACAAATGGCTGTTCACATGGTGTATATGCAGTCCTTTCCCTTCTTGTGTAAATATCGATCTGTGCAGGATTACCCAAGAGCCTCAGGGTATTTGCACAGACAATACATGCACCACCTCCACCAACCATGACAATCTTCACTTTAGTCTCCTTTTTAGGATTGATTTCTATTGCTATCCAGCCACCAAGGCACAAAGTCACCAAGATTTCCCTTGCTGATTAAAAAGTTTAACTCATTTTTTCCTTTGTGTCCCTGGCCCAGACCTGGCTTGCAACGAGTTAATTTTAGAGATTCCATCTTAGTAATTATTACAGCGATAATATAATACACCAGTCAAGTCGCGCCAGGGCGGGCTTAGTGACTTTGTGGCGGAATAGTTGAGATTTTTTTATTTGACGGGTAAGATATACTCCATAAATTTTTATATGCAAGAAAATAATAAAAGAGGGTCCCTTGCCATTAGAATTCCATTCTCTTAGCCATAGCCGGATTGCATTTGGCTTTTTTAACATTGAAACCGATCTTCTCCTCTTGGAGAAATACTTTTTTTTCGCCCATTACTTCTGCAGCATGGTTAAAGAAATGTCTGCCATGCAAAATCATAGATCGAATGAAATTAGCTTAGTTGGCTACTTTATTGATCGGCCAGGGGATGTAGGTAACCTTATGGGCGCGATCCAGAGCATAGACCTAAGAGGCTTCATTGGTCAAGTCTATAAACTATTCCCGTTTCCACAGAGTCGAGAGGAGTTCAAGCAGAAAACCTATGGCCCAGCAAATAGGTCTGTAGTAAAAGAGCTAATCAGCCGATGGGCCCGATCCACCAGAATCCCGGTGGAGGTAGAAACCGATTCACAGAGGGTAAGAATAGCCCAATTCCTCTTTAGCAAAACAGCCTTTCAGGAACTAGTGGCCTATGTATGGCAGGGGGGAATGCCTGGATGGCAGGACAATATTAGACCAGATTATGTCATAGCAATGAAGGATGCAATTAGCTCAAGCACATCCCCTATCTTTGAGGGTTGTGAATTGTGAATTCAGGGATTGTGGATTTTAGGCACTTTCTGAAACTATTCCAAAGCCAAAAAATTGTTTGGGTCAAGCCTCACCATTGTATCAGGTATGGGTTCTATGTCATGGTGCTTTAAAAGTTTTAAGAAGACCCCTGATTGAGTTGAAAATAACTGGATAATAAGACTGAAGAGGTCGTCTAAGTTGTTACATGGGAAAGGAATCCCTCTTTCATTTACCTCGGTAATATGCCTGTGTGAGAGGGCTGAAAACCATACCTCGAGCTTAAAGTCTTTAGCTATCCTTTTAAATCCCTCAAAAATATCCCTCCCAGCCTCCGCGAAATCAATACCGTCAACAATGAGGGTATCTGGTATGAAATCGATCTCGCTCACCAGATTGTTAAGATTTTTCCGAAGCCTGTTAAGGTCAAAACTTTCTTTCAAATAGGCGAGAATTATCCTGTTTTTATCTAAGCGAGTCCGAACCTCATAAACATCTTCCATATCCAGGGCCTTAACAAGATCGTAGAAGATGACATTATAATAAGAGGTAATTTTTTCCGGTGCGTCTTTGAGGGAAACATGGACCAGTTTCTCCTCCCGGAAGAGCTTATCAAATGCAATATGGATCAGGCATGAGGTTTTGCCGAGGCCTGCCCGGGCCATGAGAACCCCCAGATTACCCTTACCCAATCCTTCATAGGCAGACCCTTCCAGTATCTTCAAAGGGCTGACCTTTAAAAAATCTTTCATCCCTTCCCCCTCTTTGATTTTTCTTTATACCTTTCCTTTAACTCCTCTTCTACTGATTCAGGCACCTTTGAATATCCGGAAAACTCCATGGTAAACTCTGCCTTTCCTTGAGTTAAAGATCTCAGGGTGGTAGCATATCCGAACATCTCTGCCAGAGGAACTTCAGCCTCAACGGTTGTAAACACCCCATCTTCCGCCGAGCTCATGATTAAGCCCCTGCGCTGATTAATAGAAGACATAACATTTCCCTGGAACTCAGAGGGGCATTCTACCGATACCTTCATAATCGGCTCTAATATCATCGGCTTGGCCTTTAAATAGGCCTGTTTAAAGGCACCTATAGCAGCCTGGATAAATGCCCTATCAGAGGAATCAACCGCATGATGTTGACCATCATTGACAGTAATCCTTAACCCGAGAACCGGAAATCCTATCAAGAGGCCTTTTTTCAGACATGACTGGAAGCCCTTATCAACAGCAGGTATAAATTCAGTTGGAATGACACCACCTTTCACGGCACTTATAAATTCATAGACACCTTCTTGTGAGGGTTCCATGAATCCGGCGACTCGCCCATACTGCCCTGCCCCACCTGTTTGCTTCTTATGGATATAATTAAACTCCGCCCGCCGTGAGATGGCCTCCCGATAGGCCACCTGGGGGGTCCCAGTATCCACCTCCGCCCCAAATTCCCTTTTCATTCGCTCTACATATATCTCAAGATGCAATTCTCCCATCCCGGAGATAATGGTTTGGCCGGATTCTTTGTCCACCTGGGACTGAAAGGTAGGATCTTCCCTGATAAATCGATTAAGGGCCTTGGCCATATTGGTATCAGATTTATTGTCCTTTGGTAATACGGTAAGGGAAATAACCGGTTCTGGAATAAAGATGGAAGTCATGGTATAGTTTAAGCGGCCATCAGTAAAGGTATCCCCTGAAAAGCAGTCAACCCCAAAAAGGGCAACAATGTCGCCTGCACCGGCCCTGGGTATATCCTCCATTTCATCGGCATGCATACGGATGAGCCTCCCCACCTTGATCTTTTTCCTTGTCCTGGTATTTATCAGACCATCCCCTTTTGCAATGGAGCCCTGATAGATCCTGAGATAGGTGAGTTGCCCATAGGGGGTTACCTCCAATTTGAAGGCCAGGCTCACCAAGGGATCATCAGGATTCGAGGAAAGCAATACCTCTTTTTCCTCCTGGGCCATATCCAGTGCACTACTTTCTACCTCTGCCGGTGAAGGGAGGTAGTTGGTAACAGCATCGAGTACAGGCTGAACCCCGATATTTTTGTACGCTGCCCCGATAAAGACAGGGGTTAACTGTCTTGAGATTGTCCCTTTTCTTACTGCCTTATATATCAATTCCTCCCTGACACTGCCATCTAAAATAGCCTCCGTCAAGGCATCTGAAAACATGGAAGCAGCATCCAGCATTTCCTCTCTTTTGAGAGTGGCCTCATCAATGAGGTGAGATGGAATATCTCCTTCTTTAAGGTCCTCCCCAAAGGGCCCTTCAAAATAGATAGCCTTCATAAAAACCAGATCTATCACACCGGAAAAATTTCCCTCCAGTCCTATTGGCATCTGCATGAGTACGGCATTATGATTCAATTTTTCCCTAAGCTGGTTCACAACCCGGTATGGATCAGCACCTGCTCGATCACATTTATTAATAAAGGCCACCCTCGGTACTTTATACCTGTTCATTTGCCGGTCAACTGTAATGGACTGGGATTGCACACCTCCCACCGCGCACAGGACCAGTATGGAACTATCAAGCACCCTGAGGGCACGTTCAACCTCAATGGTGAAATCCACATGCCCGGGTGTGTCTATAATATTGATCTTATGCCCCTTCCATTCACAGTAGGTGGCAGCAGAGGAAATGGTAATACCTCTCTCCTTTTCCAGCTCCATGGAATCCATCTTCGCGCCAACCCCGTCTTTCCCCTTTACCTCATGGACGGCAGATATCCTTTTTGTATAGTAAAGTATCCTTTCTGTCAGGGTGGTCTTACCTGAATCAATATGTGCACTGATACCTATATTTCTTTGGTATTGAATATCACCAACCATCAACATCTCCTTTTGTGAGTAACGTAGTCCATTTGCTAAAGTTAAAGATCTCAACAGGGTTTGCCTCAGTGAAAGCCATCTCTAATACTACTATTAGAGGAGCATGACAAGGGGAAATTTGTTGCTACTTTAATTAAAAAGAAAGAATTTAATTCATTAATGCAAAAGGTCAACCCATATGACTTCAAATTATAGGACCACATCTAACCTTTATATTTTTTGATCATTTTTCACTTAACGCACAAGCACCTTTTTTGTATCCTCTCACCTACTTATTACCTAGAGCATATAATTCTTTGCATCTAAAGAATGCCTGCCCGCCATCGGCTTCGCCTCAGGCGAGGCGGGCGGGTAGCGCAGTCCTTTAGGGCTGCATCTATTGGCAGGGCTAAAGCCCTGCTCTACAGATTTAATAAAGATGTCTTGCATGATAAAAA
>JAUWNK010000103.1 GCA_030612685.1 Desulfobacteraceae bacterium | reverse complement strand
AAGACCCAAAGAAGAGATGAATATAAATTGAATAACGTAGTTTTCTCATTAATGAGCCTTAGGCTCATTAATTTCAATGTTCCAGGCATTAATGCGCCTGAGGCGCATTAAAAAGGCTATAATAAAGAATAATTCTATAGTTTTGGTGTCTTTGTGTCTTTGTGGCAAGATACCTGAGTAGATACGGAAAAAGAACCTAATCAATGAACTTAGTACTTGTTGGAATAATTGGAATCCTCATTCTTCTCCTTATTTTATTCTTTCTGGGAATGCCTGTTGGCTTTGCCATGGCAGTTGTGGGATTCTGCGGGTTTTGTTATGTAGTTTCCTTCGAGGCAGCCCTCAGCATGGTAGGTGGTGACCTGTGGTTTACATTCTCCAAATACGGTCTCACTGTAATACCCCTTTTCGTGTTTATGGGATACCTTGCATTCAACGCGGGGATAGCTGAAAGGCTATATGACGCTGCTTACAAGTGGGTGGGTCATTGGCCGGGGGGTCTGGCTATCGCCACAATAGGCGCTGACGAGCTTTTTGCTGCTATCTGTGGTTCCAATACGGCTACGGCAGCGACCATGGGTGCGGTAGCTCTGCCACAGATGGAAAAGTATAATTATGACACAAGATTAAGCAGCGGAACTGTTGTCACCGGTGGCACCTTAGGTACGGTTATGCCTCCCAGTGTGGTAATCATCGTTATCGGTTTGCAAACAGAACAATCCATAGCCAGACTCTTCCTTGGTGGCATTTTACCTGCCATCCTTCTGGGAATACTTTTCGTGCTTACCATCCTTGTTGTTTGCCGATTCAGGCCGGAGTTTGGTCCACGTGGGCCAAAGACAAGTTTCAAGGAGAAGATAAAATCCCTCCGCGGGGTCATTGAAGCGGTAGCTATATTTATTCTGGTAATGGGAGGTTTGTTTGTTGGTTTATTCACCCCTACCGAAGCCGGCGCGGTCGGTGTCTTTTGCACATTTATCGTCACTATCGCAACTCGTAGGCTGACCTGGAACGGCCTTATCAATTCTATTAAGGAAACACTGAAGATATCATGCATGGTCTTTGTTCTTGTTACCGGAGCTATAATTTTTGGTCGCTTTCTGGCAGTAACAAGAATTACGTTTATAGTAGCAGATTTTGCTGCTGCACTTCCGGTGTCCCCTTTTGTCATCCTGGCATTCATATTGTTGATATATTTAATAGGTGGATGTGTTATGGACGCCCTGGGTTTTCTGGTGCTTACTATCCCTATCTTCTTTCCACTGGGAATTGCTCTTGGTTTCGATCCAGTATGGTACTCCATAATCCTAACTATGGTGACAACAATGGGAGCAATAACTCCGCCTGTAGGCGTCAATATATACGTAGTAAAGGCATTGGCCCCGGAAATACCCCTTGGCACTATTTTCAAAAGCGTAAGCTTCTTTTTAATGGCCTGTATTGTCTCTATAATTATTATAATAATTTTTCCTCAAATTGTTTTATTTATACCAGGATTGTTACATTAGTCTTTAACAGAGGTTAAAACATGGCAAAGAGCTTTATGCCCACTATTAAAACAGAGGAGGAATTGAGGGATCTCCAGGTTAAAGGCTTAAGATGGACAATAAATCATGTCTATCAAGGTTCCGATTTCTATAGAAAAAGCTTTGATCAAGCTGGAGTTAAACCTGATGACATTCGCTCCTTAGATGATATCAAAAGACTTCCTTTTACCGCAGCCAAGGACTTGCAGGAAGGTTATCCCTTCCCATTGAGGGCAGTCCCCTTTAAAGATATTGTCCGTATTCATGCCTCATCCGGCACAACTGGCAAAAGAAAGGTGCTTTGCTATACGCAGAAGGACATTGATGACTGGGGCGATTTCTTTGCCAGGTGTTATGAGATGGCTTCTTTAACTAAAGAAGATCGGGTGCAGATTGCGGTTGGATACGGGGTGTGGACTGCCGGTGTTGGCTTTCAACTGGGCTGCGAGCGATTTGGTGCTATGGCTATTCCTGCCGGGCCAGGCAATATTGATATGCAGTGTATGTTTTTAGTTGATTTTCAATCAACTGTCCTTTGCTGCACTGCCTCTATGGGTCTTCTTATGGCAGAGGAGGTAGAAAAAAGAAACATAAGGGATAAGATAAATCTAAAGAAGGTTATCTTTGGCTCTGAACGCTCCAGTGAGGCTATGCGAGGAAGGATCAAAGAGCTTCTTGGAGTAGAACATACCTTTGATATCCCAGGCATGACAGAGTTATATGGACCTGGAACAGGGCTTGATTGTATTTATCATGAAGGCATACATTACTGGGCGGACTATTACATCCTCGAGATACTCGATCCTGATACCCTAAAGGAAGTCAAAGATGGAGAGATAGGTGAGATGGTAATAACAACCCTCAGGAAGGAAGGTTCCCCGCTTATAAGGTATAGGACGAGAGACCTGACAAGGATAATGCCAGACAGATGTTCCTGTGGATCAATCCTTCCAATGCATGATGCCCTTTTAGGCAGGTCCGATGATATGTTCATAATCAGGGGGGTTAATATCTATCCCGGCCAAATAGACACCATTGTGTCCCAGACCCAAGGGGCAGGAAGTGAGTATCAAATTACCTTAGATAGAAAAGAAGATGGTAAGGATTATATGTCTGTGAAGGTGGAAAGGGCCAAGGCAGAGGACCCATCGAGGGATGAGGGACTGAAGAAAAAAATAGAGATTGAGATTAAAAAACAGATCCTGGTTAGTGGTGCTGTTACAATAGTTGATTACGGAGATCTACCAAGATCTGAGAGAAAAAGTAAGAGAGTATTTGATAACCGGGATTAAACATTTACCGAAGAGAAGCGGAAAATTATTCACCTCTGCGAAGAACAGTTACGAGACCTTTGCAAAACCTAACAATTATTATCACCCTAAAGAGGAGAGTGGGTTTTTCTGAAGTGACTGGCGGGAGGCCGCTGTTCTTTTCTAGACTTATCAGCGGGGGAAACCGCAGCCCCAGCTTGCTGGGGAATGCGGAGGGGGCAAGACTCCCCAGCAGATAAGTCGTAGAAAAGACCAGGCCGGAAGCCCTGGAACTGAAGAAAAATACACCCTCATCAAGAAAGTGTGAATTATTCACCTCTGATAAGAACAGTTACATGGGTTAATTATGAAAAAATTTGACTACTTTCAGCCTGAAACCCTTAAAGATGCATACTCATTGATAGAAAAGAGCAATGGCAGTTACATATACATTGCAGGTGGTACTGATCTCATTGCAAACATAAAAAATAGGTTAATCCAGCCTGATGCTCTTATATCATTGAGAAGAATCAAGGAGATATCTGGTATTACTCAGAACAAAGACTTAACCCTGGGCAGCATGACCCTGCTGAGAGACATAGAAAAAGATTCCCATATTGGCCAAAATTATCCGGCCCTGGCCCAGGCGGTGAAAATCCTTGCAACCCCACAGATCAGGAACGTGGCTACTATTGGAGGGAACCTCTGCAACTCAGCCCCATCAGCCGATTGCGCACCCCCTCTTCTGGTATTGGAGGCAAGCGTAACCCTGGAAGGCCCTGGAGGTCAGAGGAGCATCGCAATTGAGGATTTTTTCATGGGCCCTGGTCAGACATGTATGAATATGAGCGAAATCCTTACCAGGATCAGGATCACTCCTCCGGGGGAAAACACCGGAATGGCATTTTTAAAGGTAGGTCGAGTATCAACGGATATTGCTATTGTAAATGCCGCTGCTTGCCTTACCATGGAAAAAAATGTGTGCAGGAAATGCCGCCTTTCAGTAGGGGCAGTTGCCCCGGTACCTTTACGGCTTAGGTCAGTTGAAAAAATGATCGAGGGTCAGGAAATATCTCCTGAGCTTTTAAATAGGGCAGGAAAGATGGTAGAAGAAGAGGTAAAACCCATTACAGATGTTCGCTCAACTTCAGGATACAGGAGAATTATGTCTGGGGTGTTGATAAAGAGGGCCATTGAGGAGGCCATTAGAAGGATGGAGCAAAACAAATGAAAAAGATCATTGACTTTACCCTTAACGGCCGCGAGGTCTCGGCAGAGGTAGAATCCCATAAGATGCTGCTACAAGTTCTAAGGGATACCTTCCAATTGACTGGAACAAAAGATGGGTGTGGTCAGGGCGAGTGTGGTGCATGCACGGTGCTTGTGGATGGCATAAGCATAAATTCATGTCTCTATCCGGCCTTTGAAGTGGACGGGAAATCAGTGACTACGATTGAGGGACTGGTGGGAGAAGGCAACAAGCTTCACCCTATTCAGGAAGCTTTTGTGGAAAATGGGGGTATCCAGTGCGGTTTTTGTACGCCTGGGATGATTATGTCTGCAAAGGCCCTTTTGGATGAAAACCCTGACCCCACAGATGAGGAGTTAAAGAAAGGGATATCCGGGAATCTATGCCGCTGTACAGGCTACGTCCAGATCGTTGATTCAATAAGAAAGGCTGCCAAGTCGCTTAAATAGCGGTCTTTTGAATCTGTTATGCTTATTTTGGGAGGATTCTATGACCGAATACAGTTATATTGGTACTGAAGCCCCCAGGCCAGATGCACCTGATAAAGCGGCTGGCAAGGCCCTTTACATCCATGATCTTGTAAGGCCAGGGATGCTCTATGGAAAGATAAAGTTCAGTGAGTATGCCCATGCAAGGATAAAGCATATAGATACCTCTAAGGCAGAGAAGCTGCCCGGGGTTCATGCGGTAATTACAGGTTACAACACGCCTGAGATCCGGATCGGGTTCATAAGAGATAATTTTGCATTGAAAAAGGACAAAGTCAGGCAGTTCCGCGATGAGGTAGCTGCCGTTGCTGCTATAGACCCTGATATCGCTGAAGAGGCAGTAGATCTTATCAAGGTGGAGTACGAGGAACTTCCATCTGTATTTACACCTGAAGATGCCCTGAAAGAGGGTGCCTCTCTTGTCCATGAAGTAGATACGAGAGGCCGGCCTAAATCGGACAACGTGGTACCGGTTCCGTGGAAATTCGTAGCCGGCGATGTGCAAAAGGCCAAACAGGAGGCTGCCTTTATTGCAGAAGACCACTTCCAGACCCCACTAATACAACAGTCATGCCTGGGAACAGCAGGCAGCATTGCAGAATTCGATCTTAACAACAATCTGCTTATCCATGCAAAGACCCAGATCCCATTTCTGGCGCAGAACGATTTTAACCGCGCCCTTGCTGCCATGGGGCTGAAAGGCAAGAACACCAGGGTAATTGTCCCGGCCATTGGAGGCTCTTTTGGTACAGGCCTTGATACCCACAGCTATGAATACATCTCCATACTTCTAGCTTACAAGACCGGCAGACCGGTCAAGATTGTCTTTAACCGTGAGGAGGAATTTACAGCCCTCTCCCCCAGGCAGCCCCCCAAAAGCCACATTATCCAGGGATGCGACAAGGATGGCAAGCTCACCTTTCGAGAGATTAGAATGATCCTGGACAACGGCGCGTATACATCCTGGGGTGCAACTACGCCCAGCGTTATGATGTTGCCTATCTCCTCCCTATATAGAGTTCCCAATGTCTTTTATGAGACCAAGATCGTATATACTAACAATACCTATTGCCAGGCTATGAGGGGATACGGAAACCCGCAAGGTACCTGGCCCATTGAGAGTAACATGGACCAGCTTGCAGAGGCTGCCGGGATCGATCCCTATGAGTTCAGGATGATCAACAGTAACATCCCAAACGAAACCTCCCCTATGGGACTCAAGATCTCCACCTGTGGCCTGAAAGAATGCCTGAAGACAGTGGCCGAAAAACTCGACTGGGAAGAGAAACACGGAAAGGGCAGAAGCAAAGCCCGTGGTGTTGGTATGGCCTCCTTGCTCCATGTGGGCGGCGGTGCGCGGGTCTACCGGTCAGATGGAACAGGCATTATCATGAAACTGGATGATTTCGGCAATGTCTCAGTCATCACCGGTGGCGTTGAGATGGGACAGGGATTTGATGCGTCCCTTACTCTGGCGTCAGCAGAGGCCCTTGGAGTAACACCTGATAAGATTAATATTATCTCTGGAGATACGGCCACCTGTCCATGGGATGTTGGAACCCATGCCAGCCGTGGCGCCTTTACTGCCTGCAATGCTGCAATTATGGCTGCAGATAAGGCAAGAGAAAAGATCTTTCATCTGGCCTCTGAACACTTTATGCGGCGCGTGCAATCTAAACTAAAGAAGCAGAAGAAAAAGGATCCTGATTTCGAGATTCCTGACCTTGACTATGAGAGGATGTTTGATCCGTCCGAGTTTGACATGAAGGAGAACTACATTTTTTTAAAAGGAGAGCCAGATAATCCTTTACTTCGTGTTACCCTCGAGGAGATCCTGAGAGCCGCACACTATAAAGAGCAAGGCACAATGATTGCGACAGAGGCCTTTTATGATCCCCCCAACGAGAATATCGATCCAAGAACTAGTAGAGGGAATATATCTGCAACCTATAGTTTCGGAACCCAGGGCGCAGAAGTGGAAGTGGATCTGGAGACAGGAAAGGTAAAGGTCTTACAGTTTGTTGCGGCCCATGATGTTGGGAAAGTGATTAACAAGCAGACAATAATGGGTCAGATTTATGGTGGAGTTGTCATGGGTATCGGATATGCACTTTCTGAGGAATACAAGACCGAAAAGGGAAAGAATTTGAATCCAAATTTTCTAGATTACAAGATACTTTCAGCACCTGATGTGGATTTTCCAATCCACGCCGAATGTATTGAAACCAATGATGAGAAAGGGCCTTTTGGCGCCAAAGGGGTGGGCGAACCAGGCCTCGTGCCCACAGCCCCAGCCATTGCCAACGCTGTGTATGATGCTATAGGGATCAGGATAAGAGATCTCCCCATAACTCCTGAGAAGGTCCTTGCGGCATTAAAGGAAAAAAAGGATTAAAATTATTCCTTTTTAAGGGACTCCCTTAACTTTTCTGTAGCATCCCAATCTGCCTTCATGGTCTGAGGATTGATCACCACACCGTAGTCTTCCCTGGCACTCTCTATGCTCACGTATCCATTGGCCACGTCGTTCTCTATCAATTCTATGTCGCGCTCCAGAGGGTTTCCATATCCGCCTCCACCAGCGGCATCCATGATAACCACATCACCAGGCCTTAATTGGGTAAGGCCATAGGGGTTTCCCTTTTTACCATTGATAAGAAACTGTGCCCTTGATCCATCCTTTCCACCAAAAAGTCCCTCTGGAGGATAGCGAAATCTTCCAGACTGTATTCCCAGATTCACCGGCGGGATAGGGGCATACTCATCATCAGGGACCCTGAAGACTACTCGTCTTCCAAGGCCGCCTTTCATCTTGCCCGGACCTCCTGAATCAGTAAGCACTCCCCTCGTTTCAACAATAAGCGGTGTGTCGCTCTCGAGTATTTCAATTGGCGTATTGGCCCCATTGGCAGGGAATATATAATCATAATAACCATCATTTGTAGAGCTGGCACCCATACCACCGCCTCTTATAACCACGGAATGCCATGGTCTGCCGTCATTTCTCTTTCCGTAAAACACATTCATAGTTGCAGGCGTCCCTCCACTTCCTGCAATAACTCTGTCAGGCACAGCCTTTGCCAAGGCCCTATAGATTATCTCAGTTAGAAAATGCCCAATCTGCATTCGCGCTGCCACAGCTACCGGGAAGGTACAGTTAACCACGCTACCCTCGGGTGCCTTCATGGATATTGGCTCTGCGCAACCATCGTTGTTAGGTATGTCCGGGTCAAATATGCTCTTAAGGCCCATAAACACATAGGCATAGGTAAAATTGTACACCACGTTTCCACCCCAATCCACATGGGAAGAAGAACCATCAAGGTCCACGACTATGTCACTTCCCTTAACCTCAACAGCGACCTTTATGACTAAATCTTCTCTGCCCTCTATCTGTTCTATAATCCCTTGTGCCTGATAAATGCCATCAGGGATCTCCTCGATGGCCTCCCTCATGCTCTTCTCAGTACGGCTGATAATCTCATCTGCCAGATCATCCAGGCCATCCAGATTATACTCATCAAGCATCTGACATATCTTTTCTGTGCATACATGATTTGCTGCTATCTGGGAGCGGATGTCACCTATTACCTCATCAGGGGTGCGAACGTTCCAGCGAATCATCTCTAAAACAGCCTCATTAAGAATACCACTATCGTAAAGCTTCACCAGGGGTATGAACAGGCCATCCTCATAAACATCGTGGTTATCAGATGATACGCGCCCGCCGATATCCGAATGGTGAAAGACACAGGCAGTAAATGACGTCAGTTTATCCTTATAAAAAATTGGACTCATGACACAGATATCGTTTAAGTGTCCGGCTAAGGCCCATGGATCGTTGGTTATGAAGACATCCCCGGGCCGGTAACTATCTGAAGGCAGCTTGTTGACAAGATTCTTGATTCCAAGTGCCATCGCCCCGGACTGGCCGGGCGTCGCAAAGGTTCCCTGTGCAAGTTCTCTGCCTTTTCTATCGGTGAACATGCATGTGTAGTCGTGGGCATCCCTCAGTAGGCTTGAAAACGCCGTACGCGCAACCGTGCTGTCTGCCTCGTCCACTACAGAGATTAATCTTCGCCAGAGTATCTCCAAGGTTATTGGATCAAATTTCTGTCCCATTTCATCACTCCTTTTTTTGGACAGGATAGACTGGATATAAGTGAGGAATAAATCATGTTAATCCTGTAAATCCTGTCAACTATAAATCTATCCAAAGGAATCCAAAATCATCCACAGAGATAGATGTATCTTCACCAACAATAACCGTTGATTCCCTTTCCTCAATAATTGCAGGGCCTTGAAATTCTGCGCCAGGGAATAGCTTGTAACGATTATAAACAGTGTAGAGGATAAAATCCTTGGCAATCCTGGAGTATGCCTGTCGCTTGCCCTTTATCGCATCTTTAATAGAGCCTGCCTTTTTTTCAATCTTAGGCAATCGTAATAGCCGTTCAGGCAGACTGGCTCTCACCTTGAAATTTATAAACTCTACCGGAGAGTCAGGATAGGTTCTCCCGTAGAGCTTTTTATATATTTCATCAAAACGCCTTCGCACCTCTTCCTTTTTTACTTCCGTGAAATTGCCTTCAGGAATAGGGATATTTGTTTCAGAGCCTTGCCCCACAAAACGGACGTCTACCGACCTCTCAAATGTAATATCTTCCTCTGTACGAGATTTCTGGAGAGTCCGGGCTCCTTCTGCCTCCATTTCCATAAAAATACTTTCTATTTCACCGAAATTAGCCATATCAAGGGCGACTTTATGGCTCCTGAGCAGATCAAATGCCCTTGGAGCAGTGAAAAAGCCCAGGGCTGATCCTACACCAGCGTTCGGCGGAACAATTAATCTGGGTGTTCCCAATTTCTTTGCTAAACCATAGGCGTGTACTGGGCCTGCCCCGCCAAAGGCAGCAAGAGTTGCAACTTTGGGATTACCACCCTTTTCTGCAATATGTGTCTTGGCCGCTGCAGCCATTGTTTCGTTAATGAGGTCATGGATACCCCATACAGCCTGTATGAAAGGCACACCCAATGGCTTGGCAATCTTTTCCTCGATGCCATGCCTGGCAGCCTCCTTGTCGAGCTTCATTTCTCCGCCCAAAAAATAATTTTCGTCCAGATAGCCCAACAACAGATCAGCATCAGTCACTCCTGGCTCAGTCCCCCCCCTGCCATAACATATAGGGCCGGGGTCTGCTCCTGAACTCTCTGGTCCAACCTGAAGGGTTCCCATTTTGCTCAACTTGGCAATGCTGCCACCTCCGGCCCCGATCTCCATCAGGTCAACTACTGGAACCTGTATGGTAAGGCCGCTTCCCTTCATAAACCTCTGAACACGGCCTACCTCAAAGGTGGGCACCACACCTGCAACCCCGCCTTGAATTAAGCACGACTTTGCAGTTGTTCCTCCCATGTCGAAACAGAACATTTCCGGGATATCAAACAGTTTTCCGTAGTATTGACCTGAGATAACGGCCGCTGTTGGCCCTGACTCAATGATCCTGACCGGAAACTCAGCAGCTGTTTCAACGGATGTGATGCCACCGCTGGAAAGCATGATGAATAGCTTGCCCTTAGAACCAATAGCTTCCAATCTATCGGAAAGCTTAGACAAATAATTCCCGGTCAAGGGCTTGACATAGGCGTTCGTCACTGTGGTGCTGGTTCTTTCATACTCTCTTATCTGTGGTAAGACTTCGTAGGAAATTGAGACCGAAATGTCAGGGGCTTGCTCTTTTATGATATCCTTGATGATCAACTCGTGGCCAGGGTTTTCAAAAGAGTTTATAAGGCAAACAGCAATTGACTCAACTCCCATTTCTATTAATTTTCCTACAACCTCTCTCGCCTCCTCAGGATCCAGAGGCTTCATTACTGTGCCATTGCTCCGAACCCTTTCATTAACCTCTAAGCGAAATCTCCTGGGAATCAACGGCTTCGGGAATTCGGCAAAGATGTCATAGGGGGCGTATCTGATTTCTCTCCCCAGTTCCAGGACATCCCTAAAACCCTTGGTTGTAATGAGTCCTGTTTTAGCCCCCTTTCTCTCTATGATTGAATTGATGACCAGGGTTGTGCCGTGTATCACCTCATCCAGCTTCCCCACAAAGCCCGGGGTCTTGGTCTCCATCTCCCTTATCCCATATTCTACAGCATCCGAGGGATCGCTGGGGGTGGTCAGGCACTTGTTAATCTGAATCTCACCTGTCTGATCATTCAATAGGACAAAGTCTGTAAATGTACCTCCTATATCACACCCCAGTCGATAAAACTTATTAGACATGCAAGCCTCCAGCTTTTAAAAGCAACTAGGTGTCTATATAAGCTAAGATCTTAACATTTATGTCAAGTTCTTGCTGGTTTATTTGGGTAACGGTTA
>JAUWNK010000121.1 GCA_030612685.1 Desulfobacteraceae bacterium | reverse complement strand
CTGTACCAATTGACATAACCATTGATGATCTCGAGATAAGGTCACCAAAAAAAGAGAGGTTAGCCGAGATATTCCGGGAGCTGGAATTTAAATCACTTATAAATAAATTCTCCGAGCATGCAGAACTCAGTAAAAAGGATTATAGACTTATCGTCACCAAAGAAGAACTGGTATCTCTTATTGAAAATATTAGAAAGAAAGGAATATTCTGCTTTGATACAGAGACTACAAGTACAAACCATCTTGAGGCAGAACTGATAGGCATATCGTTCTGTATTGAACCAGGAATTGCCTACTATTTACCTTTAGGCCATGCGTATAGAGGTGTGGGTCAACAATTACGTGTAAACGAGGCCCTCGATCTCCTAAAAGACACCTTCTGCGATGAGAGAATAAAAAAGATAGGACAAAATATAAAATATGACGCTGAGGTCCTGGCTAGATACGATGTCACTGTGAGGGGATTATTTTTTGATACCATGATAGCCTCATATGTTATTGACCCAACCCTACGTCAGCATAATCTGGACTATCTGGCTCAACACTATTTAAGCTACAAGATGGTAACCTACGCTGAGGTAACCGGTCATGATAAGCACAAGAGTTTTGCCTATGTGGATATTATCAAGGCCAAGGAGTATTCCTGTGAGGATGCAGAGATCACTGTACGATTAAAATCCATTTTGGAAGAAAAACTTAAATCTGATGATAACTATACACTTTTTCAAGATCTGGAGATGAATCTGGTACCGGTTTTAATGGATATGGAAACGGCTGGAATAAAGATAGATGTGTTTTTTTTTAAAGAAATGTCAGAAAGATTTGCCGATGAGCTTGTATCCATTGAACAGAGGATCTTTAGTCTCACTGGAGAAGAGTTCAATATCAACTCACCTCAACAGATAGGCTATATTCTCTTTGAAAAGTTGAACCTACCAGGCAAAAAGAAGACAAAGAAAAAGACTGGATACTCCACAGATGTTGAAGTGCTTACAGAGCTCGCGCGCCAACATGAAATACCTTCTCTTCTTTTGCGCTTTCGGACTATTAGTAAGCTCAAATCTACCTATCTGGATGCCCTGGTGAGCCTGGTAAATCCCAGCACAAAAAGGGTGCACACCTCATACAACCAGACAGTGACTGCAACCGGAAGGTTAAGCAGCAGCAATCCGAATCTTCAAAACATACCCATCAGAACTGAAGAAGGAAGACAGATAAGAAAGGGATTTATTGCAGAAGATGGTCATCTTCTGCTATCTGCTGATTACTCACAGATTGAGTTACGGGTATTTGCCCATTATTCAGATGACCCTGTTCTTCTTCGAGCCTTTGAGAAGGGAGAAGACATACATTCCAGAACAGCTGCGGATGTATTTGGCCTGGATCCAAGAATGATTACAGAAGACATGCGCCGAATGGCAAAAACCATTAATTTTGGAATCATTTATGGTATGGGCCCTATTAAATTAGCCAAGGAACTCGGGATAAGCAAAAAGGTGGCGCAGGTCTATCTTGATAGTTATTATGAGCGGTATCAAGGGGTTAAGAATTTTAAAGAAAAAATACTATCGCAGGCTCGGGTAAATCATTACGTTAGTACCCTTTTCAAAAGAAGACGATACCTCCCTCATATAAACAGTGATAACGGACATCTCAAAAGTGAGGCAGAAAGAGCAGCAGTTAACACACCTATTCAGGGGACCGCTGCCGACCTTATCAAGATGGCCATGATAAAAATTGCTTCAAAGTTAAAGAAAGAAAATTTAGGCACAAAGATGCTCCTACAGGTTCATGACGAGTTAGTTTTTGAGGTGCCTCAAAAGGAGCTCGATGTTGTAACTAATTTAGTAAAAGATGAAATGGAGGGTGTTTATCCCTTGAACATTCCCCTTCGAGTAGATATAAACTGGGGTAAGAATTGGAACGAGGCTCATTGAGTTTGTTGAGTTTGTTGTGTTTGTTGGGTTTGTTGGGTTTATTGATACATGTTCACATTTAAACTTTAGGCCTGCCCGCAACGCTCTCGCTTGCGAGGCGGGCGGGCACTTTATCAGCCTGAGGCTGATTTAGATCACTTTTAATTTTTACGGATTCGTAAAAAGTCTTTTCACCAGTCATTGCGAGGAGCGAAGCGACGAAGCAATCTCCTGATTTCAAGCAGTTACGGCCAATGAGATTGCTTCGCTCCGCTCGCAATGACAGCTCCGGCGACTTTTTACGAGATCATCAATTTTAGGCACTTAAAAAATGGAAAACTACTATATTGGTATTGATGCTGGTTCTGTAAGTGTAAATGCTGTTGTAATAGATAATAAGGGTGAATTGATCTTTGAGTATCCTTATAAGAGACATTTTGGTGGGGTGGAGGCATCTGTCTTTAAGGCTGTCAATGAGCTCTACCGTCGTTTTTCTTTCGAAAAGATAAGCGCCCTGGCCTTTACCGGAAATCATGGAAAAATAATAAGTGATAGGATAGGTGGTTTTTATGAGTTTGAATCTATTGCTCAAATCCTTGGTTCCGTGTTCCTACAACCAGATGTCAGGGCTATTATCAGCATGGGCGGACAGGATACTGCCTTATATATTCTCAAGTATAATGGGGGCAATTGGGAACTTGATGACTTCAACACAAATGGCCCATGTGCCTCTGGTACAGGGTCCTTTATTGACCAACAGGCAGAAAGATTGGCATCATCTATATACGGGAAAGAAGATACATCAGAGGCCCATATCTCCAAAATCCTGGAAGATTTTATTACATTAGGCCTTGACAGCAAAAACTCTTCCAGGGTGGCCTGTAGATGCACAGTATTTACCAAGTCAGATATGATCCACCTCCAGAATAAGGGTGAAAAACTCCAAGATATAATTGCCGGCTTACATGTTGGAAATGCATCAAACTACTTAAGCACCATTGTCTCTAACCGTGTGCTACCCAAACCCATAATATTTATTGGTGGTTTAGCGGCGAACCAGCTTCAGGTAAAGGCCTTCAAAGATCATTTTCCTGAACTTATTGTCCCCAAACACTTTACTTCAGTTGGCGCCTTAGGGGTTGCTCTTCAGGCCAAAGAATTAAATATAGTCAATAAGCCTGATATGCAAGAGCTTAAATCTATGACGGAAAAGGGGTCATTCTCATTTTCATCGGCCCCGAGATTGCAACTGGTTAAGACAGATTTTCCAGCAGATAATCAGATAAAAAGACAGCCCAAGACCAGGGGAAAGATTCCTGTATATTTGGGGATCGATATAGGCTCCACTACTACCAAATATGCCCTTATTGATCAAGATAGGGAAATTATAGACAAGGAATATCGGCAGACAATGGGCAAACCTATTGAAGTAACCCAGAATCTTTTAAGTATATTAAAGAAAAGATCTGGAAACTCGATAGATATCAAAGGTGTTGCAACTACAGGTTCAGGAAGAATGGTGGTTGGTGATTTCCTTAATGTAGACCTGATCATCGACGAGATAACTGCTCATGCACGAGGCGCTGTTGAAATTGAGCCTTCTATAGATACTATTTTTGAAATAGGGGGACAGGATAGTAAGTACATCTCTATTTCCAATACCCATCCACTTGACTTTGACATGAACAAGGTATGTGCAGCCGGAACAGGGAGCTTTCTACACGAGCTGGCAAATAAAAATAGCATAAACATTGTTGAAGAATTCCAGAACATAGCCCTATCCTCAAAAAACCCCATCAAATTGACCGAAAGATGCACTGTGTTTATGGAATCTGATCTTGTATCATATGCCCAAAAGGGAGGGCAAAAAGATGATCTTATAGCCGGCCTTTGTTATGCCATTGTTTACAACTACCTGCATAGAGTAGTCGGAAACAAAAAGATAGGCAATAGTATTATGTTCCTGGGAGGCCCTTCTCTCAACAAGGCGATAGTAGCCGCATTTGAGGCAGTGCTGGGAAAAGGTATTTTAATACCCAAACACAGGGAGGTACTGGGTGGATTCGGAGCTGCTATCAGTGTACAGGAAAAGATAGGGAAGCAGAATAAAAAGGCATCTGCTTTCAGGGGGTTAGAGGAGGCAATTAATGACAAGCTGGATTACAAAGAAACAATATGCCATGCAGACCCACAATGCCACAATGAATGCAAATTGAAGGTTTATAACTTCAGTGGCAGAAAAAGTATTTGGGGAGGAGAGTGTGGCAGATATGAAATAAGGGGCCAATATAGCGAAAAAAAAGAGGATTATTTTAAATTAAGGGATATTATCTGGGAAAGACATCTCAAAGGTCTTTACTACGATCTGGGAGATTTGAAAAAGGATCAGGGGAAGGATAGCAGGGCCATCTTTGAAATTGATGGAAGGCCGACTGTTGGCATGCAGAGGGCATTATATAACCACCAGACAGCACTTTTTTGGGCAAGCTTTTTTGACAAAATCGGACTTAGACTTGTATTAACACCAAAAACAAACGATCGGATCTCAAAATTAGGAATAGAGTCAATGACAACAGAGACATGCTATCCTGTTAAGGTCTCACATGGTCATGTCATAGATTTAATAGGCAATACTCGATACCTGTTTCTCCCAAACATAATTAATCTTCCTTCTAAAGATGAAGAGAAAAATAGCTATTATTGTCCCCTGGTTTCGGGAAATCAATATATGTTAAGAACAGCATTGGGTCTAAAGGATAGTGAGATCTTAAATCCTACTGTCCATCTCAAATATAGCCCGGATCTATTGAGCATGGAGTTACATGAACAGATTGGCAAAACTTTAAAGGTATCCTTGAGTAAAATAAAAGAGGCATTAGATGTGGCATTTAAAAGGCAACAGGACTTTGAAGATGAAATGTATAAAAAAGGTGCTGAAATTTCCTCTTCCTTGGGAGATAATCAACCCCTGATTGTTGTTACTGGTAGACCATATAACCTCTATGATGAAAGGATGAACCTAAGACTTGGACAGAACATGTCCAAAATAGGCATAATGGCCCTTCCTATGGACTTCTTTGATCTCAGAGGTATTGATCTATCCGATTTCCCGAACATGTATTGGAATATGGGTGTCAGGATATTAAAAACAGCAAAGTTAATAAAGAATACCCCAAACTTCTTTGGTCTCTATCTGACCAACTTTAGCTGCGGTCCAGACTCTTTTAACGAGCACTTCTACGAATACATAATGGGAGACAAGCCTTATCTCATCCTGGAATTGGATGAACACAGTGCCGTGGCAGGTGCAATGACAAGGCTTGAGGCATTCAAAAATGTAATACAATCTGTTCAAAAAATGGAATCCACACAAACCCAAAACACAAAAGTTACTGCAATGGGGTCTTAAAAGAATGAAAAAAGTCACCAAATTGGATACCTTTAGGGTTATATCAGAGGGGGTTGGACGATTTAACGTTCAAGGAAAGACATTCCTGATCCCAGAGATGAACAGGATTGGCAGTCATCTTTTGGCAGGGGTCTTCAACGGCTTTGGAATAAATTCTAAAGTTATGGAAACATATGAAGGTCTCGATCTGGGAAAAGAATTCACATCTGGCAAAGAGTGCTTTCCATGTGTTGTAACCCTTGGGGATATTCTCTTATTCATGAAAAAGGAAAGAGAGAGGCTTGGAAATGGATTTAATCCTGAAAACTATATGTATTTTATGCCGGAGTCTGATGGCCCTTGCAGGTTTGGTATGTACAACAAGTATCACAGGATAGTCCTTGATTCCTTCCCTGGTTTAGACAGGGTGAAGATTGCCACTCTAAGCTCAGAGGATGCCTATGCTCTCGATGGATTGATTCCAAAAGAACAGATGCAAGACTTTAGGAAGGCGGCCTATCTTTCCATGGTCGTAGGCGATATACTTGACAGGCTACTGTGGAGGATTAGACCGTATGAGAGAGAGGAAGGAACAACCGATAAATTTATTGATGACGCAATGGGGCTAATGACGGAATCGTTTTCTAAACACTCATCCGAAAAAAATCTCTCTGGCATTTTTAACGATTTAGTAGTAATTGTCGAGGAAGGAAAAGAGATTATTGACCCTAATATTCCCCAAAAACCTCTCATAGGTGTGGTGGGAGAAATCTATGTCAGGTCACACCTTAAATCTAATCAGGATACCATCAGAACACTTGAAAAATATGGTGCAGAGGCAATTAATGCCTCCATCGCTGAATGGGTAAACTATACAACCTATGATCAGGTCAGATTAGCCAAGATTGCCCTAAAATTAAACCTTAAAAGATTTCGGCTTAAAGAGATAAAGGAATCTCTTCTGAAGTATCTAAAATACAATCTCACTCTCTTTTACCAGTATATGCAGCAGAGGAAGGTTTATAGGATAGTACGGAATTATATCAATATTGAGGAAGACCACAAGATAGGCCATCTGGAAAAGGTATTAAAAAAGAACAATACCTTCTCCTTTGAGGTAGGCACTGAGGCCTGCCTTAGTATCTCATCAGCCTTAGAATATGGCAGGAGAGGATACAATGGAGTTGTAAACATATTTCCCTTTACCTGCATGCCAAGCAATATTACCTCGTCAATCGCCAAGCCATTAATGGCCAAGTTAAATATCCCATACATTGATATCTCATATGATGGCTCCTTTCAACCTGGGAGGGAGGCGGCAATAAGAACATTTATGTACCAAGCCTATCAACACTTTAAAATACAGGGTAGACCTTAAATGTCATTTAAAATGCTTATAAATGCAGTAGAACCTGAAGAATACCGGGTTGCCATACTAAAGGATGGTGACCTGGATGAATTCTACATTGAGACCTCAACAAAAGAAGAGGCAAAAGGAAATATCTATAAAGCAGTCGTATCCAGGATTGAACGCAGTTTGCAGGCCTGCTTCATAGATTATGGCGGAGAAAAAAATGGTTTCTTGCAGATGGGAGAGATACATCCTGAATATTTTGAATCTCAAGGGGAAGTTCCTGACACAAAAGCACCTATTCATATAGAAAATGCACTTAAAAAAGGAAGGGAGCTTCTGGTTCAGGTAACCAAAGAGATGGTAGGAAGAAAAGGGGCCTATCTTACCACCTATATATCGTTGGCAGGCCGCTATCTTGTTTTAACCCCAGGTAGAACTACAGGTGGTATTTCCCATAAAATAGAGGATGAAAAGGAAAGACAAAGGCTGAAATCCGTTATGAATCAACTAAAGCTGCCTGAAGGAGTAGGTTATATTGTAAGAACTGCAGCTTCGGGACAGAAAAAGCGGGTAATAGCCCGGGAGTTGAATAATTTCTTAAGAATGTGGCAGGATATCAAGAAAAGGGCCGAAAACAAACCTACCCCTTCCATTATATTTAAAGAACAGGATCTTGGTCTCAGGACCCTCAGGGATCATTTTAGCGCCGAGGTAGATGAGGTCCTGGTTGATGACAGAGAAACCTGGCAAAAAATAAAGGATTTTATGAAGATTATCTCTCCAAGACATCAAAGAAGGGTAAGGCTTTACAAGGAGAAGAAACCGATATTTTCCGAATACGGAATTGAAAAACAGATCGAACAGATATATAGTAATAGGGTCCCTTTAAAAAGTGGGGGTTCAATTGTTATTGACTCCACTGAGGCCCTGATTGCAATTGATGTAAATAGCGGAAGATCTACAAGGGCCAAAGGTGTAGAGGATACCGCCTTTAAAACCAATATGGAAGCAGCCAGGGAGATAGCAAAGCAATTAAGACTTAGGGATATCGGTGGTTTAGTAGTAATCGACTTCATTGACATGAAAGACCCCAAGCATGAACGAGAACTGGTAAAACAGGTAAAGGAGGAAATCAAAAGAGACAGGGCAAAGATGAATGTCTCCTATATATCAAAATTTGGATTAATGGAGCTTTCCAGGCAGCGTTTGAGACCATCAATAGAATCAAAGAGCTACCAGATCTGTGAATTCTGCCAGGGAAGAGGGATAGTTAGGTCTGTGGAGGCTTCCTCAGTTTCTTTCTTGCGCCAGATATGGCTGGGCGCTTCAAAAGGAAATATTGAGAGGGTCACCGGGGTACTGCCAAACACGGTAGCCAACTATCTTCTGAATAAAAAAAGGACGGAATTAGCTGAACTTGAAAAACGCTATGAGGTCAGCGTAGAAATTCAAGGAAATCCTGACCTCCCACTTTGGGGAGGTAGCCTGGACTTTATTGAGAGAAGTGAGGTAAAAGAAGCATAGAGCTTAGTTCCGCTTCGCTCCATCCCGCAAGATTGCGGGAGAATAATGGAGTAATGGGTTTAAAGGCATTTTTGATAATTAAAATTGGTTTTTCCTGCTTTTACCCCATTATTCCACTATTCCAATACTCCATCATTCCAAGTGAATGTCATATTTTGAGTGACACTAAATATCTTATAAATTCAATAAGTTGTAGAAATTCCAATACATTGAACATATCGCACCTTCGGTGCGGACCTGTAGGGGTTCGATTTATCGAACCCGCAATGACGGGCGTCATAAATGCCGCCCCTACAAGGACTTAAAAAGGAAATTCCTATACTGTAAATTTATGCGCCTGTAGCTCAGCTGGATAGAGCAGCGGACTTCTAATCCGCAGGTCGCAGGTTCGAGTCCTGCCAGGCGTACCACTAATTTAATAATATTATTAGTATATTACATAATATTGTAATAATATATTATTTTTTATTTTTTATAAAACGTGAATAATTTGGGCAATTTAATTTTTTTTTATTTTAATGAAATTTAATAGAACTAAAGTTAAAGAATATTATAAAAATCAACTTTAGTCAAAAAACCGCCTAATAACCTTTTACTATGTTAATCTATACCCTATACCCTACCCTATCAATAATAATACACAGACGACCTATATTTACAAACGAGGCGGGGGATATATAAAGGATGAGTGAGTGGTTCGATTCAATAGAACTCGACACATACTTAATAAGTGATTACCCGGAAGTAGTTAAATTAGGAAATCATCTGTTTCAAGAGATAATGGACATAAATAAAGATAATATAAAAACATCAAAGGAAAGGTAT
>JAUWNK010000087.1 GCA_030612685.1 Desulfobacteraceae bacterium | reverse complement strand
TCTAAATTGAGCCTTCGATGGCAGAAATGATCTTCTTGATCAAACCTTCTTTGAGGTCCAAGCTTATATAGCGACTCAACAAGGGCCTGTCAAGAAAAACCTTCCAGTAAAAGATTGTTAGAACCAAAATGATTATGCCTTCAAAATAGCCTCTTTGGGAAAATAATTATTAGCAATATTCCCTATGTATCCAAAATCCTCTGGGTCTGAAACTTTGTCACCTCCATTCCTTTATGTTTTTAGAGTCAGGAATTATTCTACTTATAAGGGCTATTTTCCCTTTATATGCCCTATGGACTTTGATAAACTTCTTGAAGGTTAGCTTTTTTGATCCAGAAATATTAATGTTACATTAAAGAGAGTAAATAAGGTCAGATAATAATGATGAAAAAGCTTTCCTTGATTTCTTAGCTTTTTCGAGGTTATATTTAAAAAAAATAATTGATATTAAAAATCTTTCAAAAGGATACTTAGGTTATGCCAATATTGCCTGCAAAAGAGATGGAGGGGATGAAGCTTCCTTCTCCCGGGTCAAAATAATATTGGGAAGATAGTAAATGGGCTAATGAGCACATGAACAAGATTTCTGAAAAATATCCCAATCAATGGGTGGTTATTTTTAACAAGAAGGTAATAGCAGCCAGCAGAAGCGGTTCGGAAGCGGAACAAATTGCCACAGAAAAGGTGGGTGATCAGAAGTTTGTTATCCTGTTTGCTGAGAAGTGAATACGTGTCTATTAAGATCGACTTAGAATTTGAAACCCACATTGATTTATTCTTTCCAAATCCCATCATCTTTTTGAATTCTCTCCTTTAGCCTTTTTATAGCCCCTCCACCCTAAAAGAGACCCAAAAATGCCAAAGATAATGCTGATACCTATTAAAGCTCTTTCATATCTGGCAAGAGAGCTCTCTGTTAACCTTCCTGCTTGTTGATCTGTCTTCAATTTATGTGTCTCATTCACTGGTACAATAACCTCAAGCCTGTGTCCCATTTTATCGTCCACCACCACCTTCCATTCGCCTGCGGCATCCGGAAAGAAACAGAAGCGGCCGTTTCTATCGGTTCTCCCTGACTGAAACTGTAACTTTGCACCGGGAGCCGAAATATTTACCCTGGCGTAACTCATTGGTTCCCCTGTGTCATATTGGGCGCTTACCACGATACCTCCGGCATCTACTTTACCACTGACCCCGTGAGCATAAAGCAAAAGAGGCAGCAAAAGGATTATGTTCGAAAAAATTATAAACACTTTATATTTCATTACCTTGCTCTTTGTTATTTCTAAAATAGAGATAAACGCACACTCCCAAACCAACAGTTCCCAATCCTAAAAAGGAGACGATAGGTCTGCTCTTGATGGAAAAATAGATAATCCATAAATTACCCAGGATAAAAAGCAATGGGGTTACAGGGTATCCGAATGTCTTATAATTTCGTACTAAGTCAGGTTCTCTGATCCTAAGCACCATCATTCCCACCACGGTCAGCATGGCAAATAATGATAGAGTAAAACCTATATATAAAAGAAGTTTATCAAAGGATGCGGTGACAACCATAATAATGGCAATACCTGCCTGCAGGAAAATGGAATATGCAGGTGTTCTGCGAATCTTGTCCACCTTACCAAAAAGCTCAAAGAACACACCATCTTTACTCATGGCATAATAGACCCTTGGCCCTGCCATAATCATAGCGCTTAAAACAGAAAGAAGGCCTATAGCAATAGCCCCACTAAAATATTTACTGATATGGTTACCGAACAGGGAAACGGCAGATTTTGTACCTACTTCAAGGACCCCACTCATCTCTTTTGCGGGGAGTGCATAGATATAGACAACGTTTAAAAGCAGATAAAGACCCATTACCAGAAGGGTGCCGGTAAAAAGAGAAAGTGGGATATTTCTGCCCGGCTTTTTGATCTCACCCCCCAGATAGGCAGCCGCATTCCATCCACTATAGGCAAATGTTACAAATATCAGTGAGATAGCAAACTTGTCCTGGAACACAGAGCTCATGTCCAGCCCTTCTGAGAAATTGGATATTGAGCCATTACCCAGGCACAGTCCAGCTACAACAAAGACAGCGATGATACCTGTCTTGAATAGGGTCAGTACATTTTGAACCCTGCTGCCAACCAAAAGACTATGATAATGTACCAGCGAAAAGATAATGATGGCACTGATAGCCACAATAGTGGGTGTTGATATGGTAAAGATGTTGATTCCTGAGATTGGTATGGTAATGATTGGACCAAGGTGAAGTGAAAAAGAGCGAAAGAAATAGGTAGCAAAGGCAATGGAAGCTGCTGCAATAGGGGCAGAAAAACCAACGATCAAAGAGATCCAACCAGAAAGGAAGCCCATGCATTTGCCAAAGCTTTCCCGTAAATATACGTATTCTCCACCGGCCTTTGGAAATATGGCCCCCAGTTCTCCATAACAAAGTGCCCCACATAAGGCAAATATGCCTCCTACAAACCAGCAAAGAAGCATGGTTTGAGGATTGCCAAGCTCTTCCATGATGAAACCGGAAGTGGTGAAAATCCCTGTTCCCACCATGTTGGCAACTACTAAAACAGTTGCGGAAAAGAAACCGATCTCTCTTTTGAGCTCATTGTTATTCAGTTTGTTTTTCAATGGGTTTTTCCCGGTTTTTCTCTGGAAGATTGTTCCAGTCCCGCTTTACCCTGAGGGAATATAGAAAGAAACACCCGCGATTGGAGGGATCATATTACGATCTTAACGATATCCATGGGCCCAGCCATTTTGAAAGGCTATAACTAAGCCCCTAAGAGGAACTTTGAGTCTATTTTATCTCCTCATTAAAAATATTTTGACGATCAAGATCAAGCCAGTAGCTGATGGAGAGTTTCCTGATATGAGCAAAGTACTCTGGATTAAGGCCCCCATACTTCCTCAAGGCCGTCTTAATGTCTTCCTTTATACTCCACAACAATTCCTGTTTAACCGTTAAGTTCAGCTTTCTATTTTTATAAAAGAAAGCAGCCGCCGGTCTTGGCTTACGATCGGATATTTGGATTGTCCCTCGCCCCAGACTTGCTCCTGTAGCTACCTGGAGGCCATCGTTCATGCAGCTTAAAGGAGGGCCATTCCCGGCAAATGAAACAACCCTTAATTTATCAAAAGGAGCCTCCAGGATTTCCCTTGCCCTGATTCCCATCTTGGCCCCTATAAGTGAATATATTCCTAAATGCCGGTGAAACTCATTGGTCAAAAGACAGGCCTTCCATTCTTCAATACCATATTTTTCAATGATTTCCTCAACATATGGGCTAACATCTTCTCTGAAGAGCGAGGGGTCACTTGGAAAAACCGACAAGACAACTGAATGGCGGGGACTCAGATGAAAGTCCGCAGAATGACCTAAAAGTTTCAAATAGGCATCGTGAACGCCCTCAGTCTTAAAGGCCACAAGGGACATCACATGAGCATGATCGGCTGTGGGCACAAAATTGAACAGCGACGGCCAATTCAGGTAAATCACGGTCATCTCATCCCATACATAAAAATGCCCTTGAAATAAAAGCTTCTTCAAGACAGGAACCCCATGAATACTTGCCACCAGTTGAGCTGTTGGCGTCCCCATGCTCCCTATTTGTTTGTAAAGCCTCTCGTCAAAGCGAAGTAATTTTTCTTCGGGAAGGCTCATCGAATAAATCTCCAGGCCCGAATCAAAAACAAAACGGGCAGAATTTGGATCTCGAGTTGTGTTCCATCCTGGAAGGGGATGATCCGGATGCGCTCCAAAATATATGAGCCGGGAAATCTTACCCTTGATCTCTGGACTTAAGCTCAGAGCCTCCGCAAGGTTTGTTAAAGGCCCAAGGCAGAGATACAGGATGTCTTTCTCCTGTGATTTTAATGTCTTTACAATCTCTGCCGGGGCTCGGCGTCCCGCGGATATCTTGCCAGGCGCTCCATACATTTCAGGCCATTTCAGATCCTCAGACCATGACCGCCAGAGAGGAGCAGGTTTCCCTAAAATCTTTCCTTCAGCAATCTTGATATCCTTCCTTTTAAAATACTTCAATAGCCTTGTTAAACTTTGAGAACCAGTTTGAGGGGATGCCACTCCATCCGAAGTGACGATCAACGGGATATCGACCATATCTGAGTTCAGGAGCATGGCCAATGCCCGTATGTCATCCAGCGCCATGTCTGTATCAACCAGGACTGAGATTCTGTAAATATGAGCGTGCGCAAGATGTGAAAAAAAGCAGAACAATAACAATATATACATGGCTATATATCTTTTTCGAATCATGATCGACCTCATAAATTTTTCCTGCTGCATTTACTATGATTGTAAGATTTGGATCAGATTACCTTACGCCCCAATCATTCCCACTGTCAGATCATCATTTCACTTCGAAGGTGAAACAGTAGTTATACCGGTACTTATCACACTCTTCAGGGTCTGGATAAGGGACCTCGTGGAGCACATTAACCACCCATTTTCCTTTTTTTAGAATCTTGATTCTAGCCACGCCCTCCTCATTGGTCTTGGTGCTAAAAGCGTAAGTATTTGGCTGGTCTGAAAAGTCTGCGTAAGTGGCACGGACATCAACGTGAGGAAGGGCTTTTTCATCAAAAAACACCTTTACCGGAAAAATGTCACCCTCTTTTAAAAGCTTTGAGTTTTTGAGTGGGGTAATCTCCAAAGGATCACCGATACCCTGATCAGGCATCTTCTTGCTATCGCCAACAATGATAAAGGCTTTGGCCCGTATATCGAAACGGAAGCAAGATACGACATTCTGCAAACCCTTTTTTGGCTGCAACTTGTATCCCTCAGTAGTCTTGCTAAGAAAGCCGGGCTTGATATTTGCTAATATGTTGTAAATGCCAAGTGTCTTGGGCATAAATTCAAATCGAGATGGGGATATTTTCTTAAGAGAAATCTTTTCCCCTTTTGAATTCAAGGCATACACCTGATTCAGAAATTTTTCCGTGATTACCTGATCTTTAGGGAACTTGTGTCCCCAGCCAATCTCAATCTGAACCGCCTGTCCTACCTTTGGTTGATAATCATCGATATTGAGCCACAAACTGTGTGCTCGAGCAAAAGGCGCTGAGAAACAAAAGGGTAATAATAAAAAAAACAAAAAAATTTTCTTCACCATAGGATATCTCCCTAATCATATTCATCTTAAAGAAATTCCCCGAAGGCGCTTTTCCCCACCTTCAGGGAATTTCATTTGGAAATCTCTCATCATGCTGTTATTCTAAATGTTTTTGTGCTTGTTTCATGGCCGACTCATAGGGCTTACCTTCCAGAAAGCGCCCTATCAGCAACAGTCCCATGAATCTTTCCTTATCTTTTGAGAGCTTTTCTCCCATATCGGCAACTGTTCCGCGCAGGATGCGCTCTCGGTCAGGGTACCCGGCCCAGTAAACCACAGCGCACGGCATATCCGGGGGGAGTATTCCCCCGAGAGCTGCAAACAGCTTGTCCGGCTCCCATAGGGCCATGTACAGGATCATAGTGATGGGGTATTTGGCCATGTCCTTTAAAATCTGGAGGTCTTTCACACCCCAACCCATTAGAGAAAAAGGCGCTGTCTGCATAACAAAGCGTGTGTCATATGCAGGGATGGTACTTTTGCCCAAGGCGGCCATAGCCGCCGCATCGCACCCCATGCCAGGAATAATGACAACATCCTGTGGGTCGAACGTTTCCACATACCAATGGCTGGGGCCATAAAGACAGGGATTCCCACAGTCGAGCAGTCCGACATCTTTTCCCTCTGCTAAAAGGCTCTTCATCTGCTTTACTCGCTCATCCCTTATCCTGAAGCGTTCCACCTTGAACTTGGCCAATTCCTCCTTGCTTAGTTTCTGTTGCATTTTCCCTTTGTAGTCCCAGATACCTGTCCATGGATCAAATAGGACAGGTTTTTTACCCACATACTCCATAAAGAGTTTTACATGCTTATCCGGGGCTACAATGGCGTCCATCCTCTTGATTGCATCCAGGGCCTGGAGTGTCGCTGTCCTGGGTCCGGCCGGACCGGTTCCAATGACATAGAAATGGCCGCGGCCCCAGGCTGCAGCCTGCGACGGCCAGAGCCATCCGGCTGCAGCCATAGTAACCACTGCAAGGAGGACAAGCTGTTTTATTTTATTCATGGATTTGTCTCCTTGATTTCCTTAAAATTTCACGCCGAGCTGGAACGCCCAGACATACTTAGGCATTTCATAACCTGGTATTTCCTCATAATCGGTACCAGTTACATTGCTGCAAAAGAAGTTAGCCATATACTCCTGCCTATTAAACTTGAACTTCTGCTCAAATCCCACATCCACTGTGATGTAGTCATCCAGTTCTCCGCCCTTCTGAGCTTTGCGACCGCCGACATAGCGGGAACTTAACTGTAGCCAGCCGTCCGGCCAGACATTATAGCGGGCAAGTAATTTGACCTTGTGTTTAGGCAAAAGCGCAGGAAGATAATATGTCCAATTGTCCTCGAAGCCTGTCTTGTCAACATCGTATTTCTGATAGACATAAGCCGCTGTAGCTCGAAACCTTTCCCCCAGACGGATGGCTGCCTCGAGTTCTGCTCCATAGAGTTTAAAATGATCAATGTTATAGAGGCAGTTACTGCCGAAGGTTCCCATACCTCCCAGCGCACCTGCCGCTGTTATGCCATTGTCATTAATGAAGTCCTCAATATCATAATAAAAACCGGCTGCTTTGACAGTTAATAGTTTAAACTCTTGAATAATCCCGGCTTCATACTCCCAGGCCGATTCCGGGTCTAATGATGGATTTTCCAGGGACGCGCACCGCGCCCACCAGTAGTAGTCTCACGGGCATGGGAGACGGTAAGACCGACTCACCGCTGCATAAAGGGCCGTGTCAGGGGTGGCCTGGAAATCCACCTTCAGGCTTGGATAGAAGCCATCTTCTTCTTGTTCTTTGCCGTCGGTCGGCCAGCCAGCGCCAAATTGGGAATAATAGGTATCCATGTCCACATGATAGTAGCGAAAACCGGGTGTAACAGTCCAGCGATCACCCAGGGTAATGACATCCTGGATATATGCCGATTTGACCTTGTATATGATGGGGTTCTCGTCCGGCCAGCCAAGTTCTTGGTATTCTGTACCCACGGTCACCCGGTGGTTATCGAATAGGTCAATATCCCGGTACTCTATGATAATTCCCTTTGTCTCATCATCAACGAAAAGGTCTTTCTCAAATGTGCCCATAGCAGTATACGTACTGGTCCAACGCCTTCCCCCGGTGAAATACCCGTGGACCTTGATGGTTCCCGGTCCTAAAGGAACCTGAAGCATACCATCCAGATAGGTGGTATGCTTGTCCCAGTGCGGATTATTCTCTGCATACTGAGGCCAGTCAATGTGCCTTAGCTGGTCACGATCCGCAAAGTATTTGGGATAATCCGGATCATAGTCGGCCCGGGAAGGATCATTGATAACCGGAAAGCCGTAGTTGACATCTGAATACTTGGCCCCAAGGGTAAAGGTGGCATCATTTGGGAGAAAAAAGGTCAAATGCCCGTTAATGCTGTCTGTTTTCTGAAAGTTGTTTCTGAGATAGCCGTCTGTCTCTTGTTTGCTTGCTGAGAAATTGTAGCCCACGGTATTTGCCACGCCACCATTGACCGAGGCTGACAGGGTGTAAGTATCAAACTTACCGTAACCTGCCTTAACACTTACGTCAGGTTTGACTTCATCAGTCTTTTTTCCCTTCTTGGTTATGATATTAATCACCCCGGCGATAGCAAAGGGATGAAGCACCGAGTGCCCTCCCCGAATGATCTCAATGCTCTCGATATCATCCATGTTCAAAGTGGACCAATCGACGATATACCTTCCATAGTGGCCGGTATGATTGATGCGCCGACCGTCGATCTCGATGACCATCCGGCCTTCATTGAGGCCACGAATGGATACCTCATCGCCTGGGCCGGCCATTAGCGGATTGAAGCGCATAACATCAATACCACCGATCTCTGTCAAAACGTCTGTAAGGGTCCTAACCTCACCTGGTTTCTTGAATTCGTCCATCCTGATAATAGTCTTTTCGGTTGTGATCTCAACGCCTGGCTGTGGGGCCATGACCGTGATAGTGCCGATGGGGATCACCTTGGCTTCTTCTTTTATTTTTCTCTCTTCTTCTGCCAGGCACAGATCAGAGCCCACCCACATTGTAAAAATTCCTATAGCAAGAAGAACAACCATCCATAACATTCGGGTTTTTGTATCTCTTGATTTCCAGTTCATTATTTTTCCTCCTTTAAATGTTAAAGTTGAACATTTGACGAAGGGGTGCCCATGTGGTATAAAAATATATGAGGCAACCCTCACCCCGAGGGGGCTTCACCCGGAAGGCGGTCTGCTTACCATGGTGGGAGTAGTCGCCTTCCTTTAACCTTTTTTTAATTCCTTATCACTTACTTATCTTTTACTTCCAAAGTTTTACTATCACCTCCTTTCCTGCTTCAGGTCAGCTCAAAAACTATATTAACTTCTAAAGAAAGCTCTCCCTGATATATATGACCAGGCGGTTTGGGAAAGGGAGCAGCATCCTTGACAGCCTTTAAAGCCGCTCCATCAAGGATCTTGTTCCGGGAGCTTTTGGAAATCTCAACGTTTTTAACATCTCCTTGAGGGGTAATCATAAAACGTATAGTAACTCTCCCTTCTATGTGTTTTACTCTCGCAAGCGATGGATATCTCTTATGCCTTTCTATCCTTAATCTCACCATTTCCATATAGCTATTGGGGGTGGCATAATCACTTTCCGCCACCAGCTCCTCAGGAGGGAACCACTCCGTGATATTCAATCCCAGATCTTGAGGAATATTCGGCTGATTTATTCTTTCCACAAGGCTATCAGGCAGGTTTCTTTCAACAGGCTCTATACTTATCGGTTTTAACTGGGGTATTGGCCTTTGGGTCACCTTCAGTCTTTTTACCTCCTGGACCCGATCAGGTGGCTTAGGTCTATGACGCGGCCTGGGAATACTCCTTGTGGGCGGTTTTGATACATCTTTCAATGTTAACTCAATGTAGGTCAACATCCTCGAGCGATAAAGACCAGTAATATGCATAAATATAACAATATGAATGGCAAGAGAGACCACAATAAGGCTCCTTAAAAGCCAATTAGGGTTTCTCCCCCAGGATAGCATCACTGCCTCCACTTTCAGAATTCCTTCTCCGTAGCCAGACAAAGCCTTCCGGCCCCGGCTGCCTTGGCCACATCCATAACCTTTACGGCTTTATTTAGGATCACAGCCCGGTCGGCCCTTATAACGACCAGCTTATTCTCTTTCCCCCCGATCATCTCCTTGAGCCTATCAAAGAGCATGGCAAGGGAAACCTCCTCATTTCCAAGAAACGCCCTTCCTTGGCTGTCCACATATACCGTAATCTCTTTCTCAGTCTGGGGTGCTGAGGCCTTAGCCTGGGGGAGTTTGATTTTAATTCCTTCATCAACCAAAAAATTGGTTGTCAAGAGAAAATAGATCAAGAGCAGAAAAACAATATCAATGAGGGGTGTTAGGGGGAGCTGAACCTGAAGCCGGGTTCTTTTTTTAGGATGAACAATCATAATTTCCTCCTTTCAGGATCGCTTGCCAATTGCCTTGATAAAAGAAACCGAACCATCCTGGAGTTGGGCTTCAAACCTATCAACACGGGATATTAGGTAGCTATGTGCTACTATTGTCGGCAATGCTACAGCTAAACCTAATGCTGTGGTTAGCATTGCCTCCCAGATGCCCCCGGCTAAAACGGCAGCATTGACCTTGCCCCCCATCTGTTGAATGACCATAAAGGCCTTGATCATGCCGATAACTGTTCCAAGTAACCCAAGTAAAGGCGCTATGCTTCCTATGGTAGCAAGGGCCTGAAGATAGCGAGAAAGTTCCCTGACCTTCTCCTCTGTAGAGTGGACAATGACAGTTTCCAGGGTCTCCCGGTCTTGATCCATGACCTCTATTGCATTTGCCAAAATGTGACCCATAGGAGACTTGCTCCCTCTTGTTATCTCAAGGGCTTTGGTGTGCTCATCATCTCTGACATGCTGAGCTACTTTTTCCACTAATCCCAAACCCCGAATGCGTACCTGTGCAAAACGGATTAACCTTTCAAGGAAAATAGCCAGGGCCAGCACAGAACAAAAAAGTATAGGCCCTACAAGAATGCCGCCTTTTGCAAGAAATTCAATCATATTTATCCTCCAACAATAATAGTGCCTAAAGTGAACTAAAGTGAGCTAAAGTGCCTAAAGTTGCCGTCAATTCCCCAATTCCTCAATCCCTGAATTCTTCAATATCTGGTTTCCCGTCAAAATCGAGGTCTTTTGATCTTTTGATAAGGGCCTCTGATTCATCGTACTCCTCCCAAAGGTCAGGCTTTCCGTCTCTGTTGGTATCTTCTTCTACCTTTGTCAGGCTTCCTTTATGGTAGTAATACCAGGTCTCCACCTGTCCATCCCCGTTATTATCCTTTTCCGCAAGAAATGCCTCTTCATCGCTGTTAT
Source organism: Desulfobacteraceae bacterium (assembly GCA_030612685.1). GTDB lineage: Bacteria > Desulfobacterota > DSM-4660 > Desulfatiglandales > B25-G16 > JAUWNK01. The sequence continues at coordinate 1,672 of JAUWNK010000087.1, read as the reverse complement.
AAAACCAGGTTATATTCAGGCGACCGGTACCACCATTGGCTTCCTCGCTCTTGACGAGCTTTCCTTCAGCATTGTAATGTTCCCTAAGATCCAGGTTTCCATCCCCATTTTCATCAATTTCCTTGAGCCTTAAGATGCTCTCTTTATAGCAATAGCGACCCTCGGACTTGCCGTCCTCATCAGCATCCAGCTCCATCACCATGGACCATTTTGGCTGGTTGAACCACTGTGTTATCTCAAACCGGCCGTCATCGTCTTTGTCCTTAATGATCTTGTACCTTTTTCCATTTTTATAAAAAACTTTTAGGTCAGCCTTTCCATCCTCGTCCTCGTCTCTTTCCATCCTTTTCACATGCCCATTTCTATAATACTGCCAGGTATCCAATCTTCCATTCAGGTTGGTGTCGCTTTCGACCTTGCTTTTCCTACCAGTTTTGTCGAAAAAGATCTTGAGGTCTGCTTTTCCATCCCGATCCCTGTCCTGGGTCTGCAAAATAGGTTTCCCCCTTTCAAAAAGGGTAACTGTTTCCATAAATCCATCACCATCTGCATCATATGTGACTTTGACAGGATCGCCTTTCTGAAAGATCCTGATCCTATCAATCCGACCAGTATGCCTTGTGTCTTCCTCGATCTTTTCAGCAGTGCCTCTGGCATCAAAATAGGTGAATAAATCCTTTTTTCCGTCAAAATTGGTATCTTTTTCCTGATAGAATGGTTTTCCATCCCTAAAACGGGTCATAATGTCGAAGTGACCATTCTTATTTAGATCCTTTTTCTGTTCAAGGGGCTGTTCATCCTTAAACTGTGTGATGATTTCAAACCTCCCATCTTGGTCCAGATCCTTTTTCTCCTCGAAAAGCGCTCCCTGGCGGTAAATACGAACAACTTCCATCTTTCCGTCTCTGTCTAAATCGTGATGGCTCTCTTTGGGAAGACCCTCAAGGTCATAGAAGGTGATCCTTTCCACTTTTCCATCACCATCATCATCTACGCGCCTTTCAAGGGGTTTTTCATCTCTATATGTTTGCCAGACATTCATCTTGCCATCACCATCCGTATCCTTGGTGAAACAAGAAAGCTTTCCCTCTTTAAAATGGTAAATGCTGTCAAACAGGCCATTTCCTGTTGTGTCTTTTTCTATCTTTAAAGGTTGTTCCTTTTCATCAAAGTATATTATCTGGTCTATCCTGCCCGATTTATTAGAATGTTTTTCATGCCTGATTTTTTTCCCTGATTTTAAATAATTCCAGCTATCAATACTCCCATCATGATCTGTATCTCTCTCAAGCCGGATCAACTCTTCCTCCAGGTAATACTGGAACTTGTCCATGACCCCATCTGCATTGTTGTCTATCTCCAGTTTTATGATCTTTCCATCTTTATCAAGATGGGCAATCTGATCTATCTTTCCATCCTTATTAGTATCTTTTTTTACGATCTTTTCCTTTGCCAATGCTGATGCAGGCAAAAAGAGACAGATTAGTGCCATCATGATAAAAAGATCACTTAATACCTTCATATTTTTCTTTTTAACCTTCAAAAAAAAGGCCACGAAGATAATTTGCCCTGATTCCTGTCAGAGCAAAAGACCTCCGTGGCCTTTTTTTACTTAGCGTTATTCTATTTTAATAAACTAACTTCTGATGGTAGAAATGATCTTCTTGATCAG
>JAUWNK010000149.1 GCA_030612685.1 Desulfobacteraceae bacterium | reverse complement strand
AAGACCCAAAGAAGAGATGAATATAAATTGAATAACGTAGTTTTCTCATTAATGAGCCTTAGGCTCATTAATTTCAATGTTCCAGGCATTAATGCGCCTGAGGCGCATTAAAAAGGCTATAATAAAGAATAATTCTATAGTCTTGGTGTCTTTGTGCCTTTGTGGCAAGATACCTGAGTAGATACTTAATTTTTATCATGCAAGACATCTTTATTAAATCTGTAGTCCAGGGCTCCCGCCCGCCCCCGTCCGCCTCGGCTGAGGCCTCGCGATGCCGGGCGGGTCGCCTTGCGTCTCGCCCGTCCGCCTCTCCTATCGGCTGGAGGGCGGGCAGGTTAGCCCTGCCAATAGATGCAGTCCTAAAGGACTGCGCTACCCGCCTGCCTCCCCGCCTGCCGGCCGGCGGGCAGGGCCGGAGGCGAAGCCGACCCTCCCGCCTCGCCTGCGCGAGAGCAATGGCAGGCAGGTGGCGGGCAGGCATTCTTTAAATGCAAACAATTATATGCTCTGGATAATACCTAATAGTTCTTTTTATTAATATTCTTCATCCTCAGTTACCACATTTTCAATTCCTCGACAATCGCCTAACCAATCTTGGAAGAAATAATTCTCGCTCTAATAAACCCCAGATATAATTATCATCCACTTTCTTATTTCTCTGAATTTGCTTACGTTTCTTCAACATTCTCTTCACACCTTTAAGTGCATCCCACTTCGCCATTATAAACTCTTTGGCTCGGCCATTTGCTGCAAAGAATAAAAAAGCAGCTAAATCATAGATAATATGTAGCCAAATTGTTTTTAGTATTAATTCAGAAGACATATTTTTAATGTAGACCCACTCCAAATTTCGGTGGCTGTAGTAAACCGAGATCGGCGAGTCATAAACAATACTGCTGCTGGCCTTATGGAACACAACTGCTTCAGGCATGAATAAACACTTGTATCCCTTTAACTGTGCCCTGAAACTCAGATCGACATCTTCATAGACCAGAAAGAAATCTTCATCAAAGAGACCTATGTCCCTGAGCATCAGGGTGCGATAAAGCGCAGCGCCGGCACAGGCCCCGAAAATCCATTCCTGTTTATTATAATTGCTTACGGACTCGCCCCGACCTCGCAGAAGGCCTGTCCCTGCCCGGGTATAGGAATCTCCAGCTCGATCAATGGTTTCTGGGTTGTCGTAAAAAAGCATCTTCGATGCAGCGAATCCTACCTCAGGATGATATTCAAGGGCTTCCACCAGGTGCTTAAGCCAAAGGGGATGTGCTATTGCATCGTTGTTAAGCAAGGCTACATATTCAGTTTTGATGGTGTTAAATGCATAGTTGTTGGCAGCTGAAAAGCCAACATTTTTAGGAAGTGCGATTGTCTTAACCTCAGGGTAATTATGGTTGACAAAATCAATTGATCCATCACTCGAACCGTTGTCTACAAGAATGATTGACAATGGCTGATATATTTGATGCCTTAGCCCGTCTAAGCATTCCGAAAGCAACCTCTTTCCATTCCAGTTAACAATAATTACCGAAACCTTATCCAATAATTCCCTATAATCTAAATGTTTTCATGCAAAAGCTCACTATTTTTCTATTCCTAAAAACAGGCCTTCGCCTTAGAACTTAGGGCTTTGCCCCAATTGGAATAAAAGATCTCTTTCACCCTTTCTCTGATGTCATCTCTCATAGTCCATTTTCGATATTTCGTGGTCCATACCAAATGATATTTCGTATCATAATAGAGCGCATGGCTGGTTCACTTCAGTTCCATGCGATACATATAGCATATTTAACCCTGCCTTCGGCAAGAGAACTTCTCATCCCCGTTTTCAAAACGGGGTATTCACGTTCTGGGTTTGCATAATAGACGATTTTTCATAGCTCTTGCTCAGGTTGCATGGCTTTTGGCTCATGGCTCAAAGCTGAAAGATTGAAGATCAAAATTAGGTCTTTATTGTACTATAGTTACATGGATAAGGGTAACACCTCTTCAGGTTATATCCACGGTAACGTCAAAGTAGACTCTAACTTGGTCAAATCTGGAAATTTGCTCTGCCAATAGCGGGACTCAAATCCGAAATACGAATATCGAAATACGAAACAATTTCAAAATCCGAATATCAAATGACCAAAACATTCCAAGCACTTATACAATATCTACAGGATTTTGACATGTCTTGAATTTTGAATTTTGGTCATTCGTATTTGTTTCGGATTTCGTGCTTAGGATTTCGAATTTACAAAAAATTGATTAAGCTAATAATCTTGAAATTACAGCAAGTTACCTCTTTGAATGACTTAGCCCTGAGATTATATCTCCTATGGGATGTGGCTCTCATGCTGGTAATATCGATTTAACATATCTGCGAGACTCTCCTGCCACAGTCTGGGCCTGATGTCAAAATGTTTTGTTATTAAAGAGCAGTCCAAAACTGAATTTATAGGCCTTTTTGCTGGAGTAGGATATTCTGCCGTTGTAATAGGCACAACCTTTTTCACCATAAGAGAATAATGCTCGCTTGCCAGATTAAAAATTTTCTCTGCAAAACCGCGCCAGGTAGTTACTCCCTGCCCACAATAGTGGTAAGTACCCCAGAGAATATTACCTCCTTCATTGATCTGGTCTGCAATCGCCAGGATGGCCTCAGCGAGATCTGCCGCATATGTAGGGCAGCCATATTGATCGTCCACTACCCTTAATGTTTCTTTCTCTCTTCCTAAGCGGAGCATGATCTTAACAAAATTATGCCCATGCATGCCATAGAGCCAGGCGGTACGTAGAATAATATGCTCGTGTAAATACCCTTTTACTTCCATCTCTCCTGCTGCCTTGCTTTTACCGTAAACCCCAAGAGGTGTAACAGGATCTATTTCCGAATAAGCGCCTTTTTTATTCCCATCAAAGACATAGTCTGTAGAAATATGAATAAGGGGAATTCCTAATTCAGTACAAGAAGAAGCCACGTAGGCTGGACCATCACGGTTTACTGCAAAGGCAAGTGCCGATTTTGATTCTGCCTTATCAACTGCTGTATAGGCGGCTGCATTAATTACCAGGGAGACATTAGCCTGACTTACTGCTTTTTTAACTTCAGTGGAATCAGTGATATCGAACTCGGGAAGATCTAAGGCCGCTATATCAAAACCCCGCTCCTGTCCACCCCTGCATAGTTCCCAGCCCAGCTGGCCATTGGAACCAATCACCAAAACCTTCATTTTCCATCCTCATAGACAGGGAGGCGCTCAGGGGGCACATCGCTCAAACAGGGATATTGGCTATCCTTGTCCGAGAGGAGAGGATCGGCTATAGGCCAGTTAATGCCAATACCGGGATCGGACCAGAGGATGCCTCCCTCATCATCAGGTACATAGAAATCTGTACACTTGTAAATTACATCAGCTATTTCACTGAGAACACAAAAGCCGTGGGCAAATCCTTTCGGTACAAATATCTGGCGCCGGTTTTCATCCGAGATATGAACACCTGTCCACTGACCGAAGTATGGAGAACCACGCTGAATGTCTACAGCTACATCAAAGATAGCACCCTTAATGACCTGAATCAGTTTTGCCTGAGGATATTTAAGCTGGTAGTGCAAGCCCCTGAGAACACCACGGACAGAGTGAGAAAGGTTGTCCTGTACAAAGGAGTAATCCAAGCCGGTTTGGCTAAATCTTTTCTGATGGTACGTCTCCATGAAAAATCCCCGCCTGTCTTCAAAGACCTGAGGCTCAATGACTAAAACACCTGGCAATGATGTCTTCAAAACCTTCATATCAACTACCTTCATGCTTTATTATTTCCATAAGAGCCTTGATTTTTTTGCATTGGCTGGGTAAGCCTGCACAAATCCAGATAGATCTGTTTAACATCTTCTCAATGTGAGACATTTGCATAACCCGAAATTTTTTTTAAGTATCGGTATCTTTTTATAAAAAGCCATCTCGCCGCGGCAGACTGTGTTATGAAAAGGACTCAATATACAGAGAGCCTGGGAAAATCCCCCAGGATGAGACCGTTTAGCATAAGCAAAGGAGAAAACTTCTGGAACCGGCGGTGTAAGTCTTCAGATTTCACGCCCCTCATAATTGATCTCAATCCATTTCTTATATTCCCCGCTTCTCACGGTATTAACCCAATCCATATTATTCATGTACCAATCTATAGTAGTTTCCAGGGCCTCCTCGAAACCATGATTAGGGCTCCATCCCAACTCCTTCCGGATCTTGGTAGCATCAATGGCGTATCGCCAATCGTGTCCTGGCCGATCAGTGACAAAGCGGATAAGTCGCTGGCTCGATCCCCCTCCAGAGCGTCCCAGGCGAGCGTCCATGAGGTCACACAGTAGGTGAACGATCTCAATATTTTGACGCTCTGCACCTCCTCCTATATTGTAATTATCTCCGGGCTTTCCCTCCTCAAAAACTTCAATAAGGGCATCGCAATGATCAATCACATAAAGCCAGTCGCGAATATTTGTCCCATCTCCGTAAACGGGTAAAGGTTTTTCTTCCAAGATATTTAAGATCATCAGGGGAATAAGCTTTTCAGGAAACTGATAAGGTCCGTAATTGTTAGAGCAATTTGTGATTATGGTGGGAAGGCCATAGGTGCGAAAATAGGCCTTGACAAAGTGGTCAGAAGCAGCCTTGGAGGCCGAATAGGGGCTTGAAGGGTCATAGGGTGTAATCTCTGTGAAGTATCCCTCAGTGCCAAGGCTCCCGTAGACCTCGTCAGTTGATATGTGCAGAAAACGAAATCCCTCCGGCTTCCCTGTGTTTTCCCAAAACTTAAGGCTTTCCTCAAGCAAGCGAAAAGTACCAATCACATTTGTCTCCAGAAATCTCTCAGGCCCCAGAATGGATCGATCCACATGAGACTCGGCCGCAAAGTGAAAGATGCCTTCGAGGTTTTCTTCAGAAAAGATCCGTTCAAGCAGAGAGGCATTTCCTATATCTCCCCGGATAAAGCGATACCTTTCTGCATGGTCAGGAGCAAGGTCATCGAAATTGGCAGGGTTGCCTGCGTAGGTTAGTGCATCAATGTTAACGATATGCCAGTTTTTTCTAACAGCAAGGGCATGGCGGATAAAGTTAGTCCCAATAAATCCGGCACCACCTGTTACTAATATGGTTTTCTTTTTCATAGGATTCTGTCCTCTATATGTAGAAGGTTTTGACGTGTTGTTACAAATTCTTCGTAGAACTCCCTCCTTATTCTTTTCAACGCAGTATCAACATCTTCTAATGCAATCCCTATCCGGCTTTCTTTATCAGTCTCTCTTCGAGAATTAAATTTTCTGTTTTTGATATCCTGCCAGTATACGCACGATCCTCTCTGCCGCTTTCCCATCCCACAACTCCGGGCACACACCCTTTTTACCACTCCCTTCCATTATTCTTTGGACTTCCCGAATTATCTTTGCCTTATCATTAAAAACCAAGATATTGGTCCCTTCTTTTAAAGTTACCGGCCTTTCCGTGGTATCCCTAAGGGTGAGGCATGGGATATCTAAAACCGTGGTCTCCTCTTGAATGCCCCCGGAATCGGTCATCACAAATTTTGCCTTTAACATTAATGATAGAAACTTCATATAAGATAAGGGTTGGATAAAATGAATTCCCTCTCCTTTCATCAGGGTAAACTGTTTCAACCTGTTGGCAGTTCTGGGGTGGACCGGAAATATCACCGGGATATACCTTGCCACCTCACACACTGCCTCCATTATGGGCATTAAGCTCTGTCTTGTGTCCACATTGGATGGCCTGTGAAGAGTAAGCAGGCAATAGCCTCGAAAATCATCCACACCTTTCAATTGAAGCTCTTTTAGAACATTATATCTGCCTGCCCTTTCCTTATGATAAAGGAGAGAATCTATCATCACATCGCCTACCAAAAAGATATTCTCCTCTGGTATACCCTCCTTTAACAGATTTTGGTTGGCCTCATGGCAGGTGGTAAACAGATAGTTGGAGATAGCATCTGTGAGCAGGCGGTTTATTTCTTCAGGCATCCTGCGGTCAAAAGAGCGAAGCCCTGCCTCTACATGGGCCACTGGTATGTGAAGCTTTGAAGCCACAAGTGCGGCAGCGATAGTAGAATTAACATCACCCACTACCAGAACCAGATCCGGCCTAATATCCATACAGGCCCTTTCAAACTCAATCATTATTTTTCCTGTCTGCTCACCATGGGAACCAGAGCCCACAGCCAAGTAGATATCAGGTGGGGCAATATCTAGATCTTCAAAAAAGACCTGGGACATGTTTTCATCATAGTGCTGCCCTGTATGGACAATGACATTTTCCAAAACCCTTGTACCATTGGAGGCATTGTTCCATTTTTTGATGGCCCTGCCAATAGGGGCAATCTTCATAAAATTAGGCCTGGCACCCGCTACGCTAATAATTTTCATATCTTAATCCCTGATCCCGAAAGCACGCTCTCCTGCCTGCCAACTGATCCCGCTAAGCGGGATAATGAACTTACTGCTTTAATAGCCCCTGCTGATAATCATAATTTAGATCAGTACTATTTAAATTTTGCTTTAAAAATATGTTTGTCTTTATAAATAATAAAATATAACACAGCGACATGAATATCTCTGAAAACAGCGTTGATAGAGCTGCACCTACATGACTGTATTTCTGTATTAGATAATAATTCAGGAGAACATTTAATATAGTTGATATTACGAGAATTAATGCAACGGCCCTATCATTGTTCGTTGCTATCGTCACATAAGCAAAGTATCCATTAACGAAAAGAAAAAGAACAACCGCTGACAAT
>JAUWNK010000144.1 GCA_030612685.1 Desulfobacteraceae bacterium | reverse complement strand
AAAGATCTTATTGAAGAGGTGAGAAAGCACAACCTTAACATCGGTATTGGTGTTGATGGAGATGGAGACAGGATTGGAGTTGTAGATAACTCAGGTGATATTGTCTTTGGAGATATGCTTTTGCTCATTTTTGCAAGGGATGTTTTAGAAAATCATCCTGGAGCAACAATTATTTCTGAGGTTAAATGTTCGGATAGAATGTATAAAGACATTGAGGCCCACGGTGGAAATGCCATTATGTGGAAGACAGGGCATTCTCTGATAAAGAGTAAAATGAAGGAGAGCAAGGCCCTTCTGGCAGGAGAGATGAGTGGTCATATGTTCTTTGCCGATAGGTATTTTGGTTATGATGATGCCATCTATGCATCCTGCAGGCTGTTAGAGATATTATCCAGGACCGGTAAGTCATTGATAGAGCTTTTAGCGGATGTTCCAAGATCATTTACTACACCTGAAATCAGGGTAGAGTGCCCTGACGCTAAAAAATTTGAGCTGGTAGAGAGCCTAAGAAATGAATTCAGCAAACAATATAAAATAATTGATGTGGATGGTGTCAGAATTGTCTTTGATGATGGTTGGGGATTGGTGAGGGCCTCTAACACTCAGCCTGCACTTGTACTAAGATTCGAGGCGCAATCCAAAGAAAGGCTTGATGAAATTCGAACAATGGTAGAAATGGCTATAGAAAAATATAGATAAAACAATCATGTCACTCAGGCTTTACTCCTTCTCCACTTTCCTGGTCTCTTCATCCCTTAATTCTCTTCTCAGGAATTTCCCTACCTTTGATTTGGGCAACATGTCTCTGAATTCGATATACTGGGGAACCTTATAAGGGGCCAATCTTTCCCGGCACCACCCCATTAGCTCATAACTGCTAATGCCCCTTATATCTGTCTTAAGCACTACAAATGCCTTTATCCTTTCACCTACCTTCTCATCTGGAACACCCACAACGCTTGCAGATAATACTGCATGGTGTTCCTGCAAGGCCTTTTCAATCTCGGCAGCGGCTATCCTATAACCTTTGTGCTTAATCATATCCACTGATCTGTCCTGGAAGTAGAGCCAGTTATCTTTATCCACGCGGACGATGTCTTTTGTTCTGTACCAGATTTCACCATCTATATTTAGAAAGCATTCGGCGGTCTCTTCAGGATTATTCCAATAACTTTTTACTGCATATTCGCAGGTACTCAATAACTCTCCTGGCTCCCCCGGAGGAACTGGTTCTAAAGAATCAGGATCCACAAGCTTAAACTTGGTCCCGGGCGAGATCTTACCTGCAGAACCGTCTGGGGGAATCCCATCTTTTGAGTAAGATAAAGAAACAGCCCCACATACCTCAGTGGTCCCATAACCTTGGTATAAAGGAGTATTGAATTTTTTTAGCCACCTATTTCCTACCTCAATAGGCAATGCATCACCACCCGTACCGCAGAATCTTAAGGAGCTTAGATCATAGTAATCCACCCTGTCATGTTCCAGGATCATCCTATACATGGCTGGAACAGCAAATATATTCGTTGCCTTGTATCTCTGAATATGATCAAACAGGGCATCCAAGTTAACTCTTGGAAACAGTCCCGTGGTCCCTGCATCAATTAATAAGGGCGTAAGTGCATCCATTTGTCCTATGACATGATAAAAAGGTGCTGCTAATGCAGTAATGCATTTTCCAAAAGGGACAACAGTTTCGCTTAATTTCCTCCATTCTCTTACCCTGGACAAGAATAACCCGATTGATAAAGGTACGCCTTTGGGGAAACCCATAGTGCCACCAGTATAGAGCATTATTCCTGTCTTGTTCCCACCTTTATGTTCAAAACCACCTCCTGAGGTGGGCATGATGCGGGAGTCTTCATCTGTGAGATTTATCTGGTCGCCCTTTTTGGGGCCAGGCTCAGGGGGTTTAGGATTACGACCTCGGGGTTTTTTCCCACTGGATTGCTCTTTGACTTTACGTTGGGCCATCTTCTTGTCATAGGCCTCTTTTTCTTGGGCATAACGCTCCGAGGCCCGCCGTTGGATTTCTGCCTTGGCCTTTGCAATGTTTTCGAGACGCTCCCTTCGTCTGGCCAGTTCCTCTGGGATACTCATCCCATCAGGGAGATCTTCCCTGTCAGCTTCCTCGGCTTTACGAAGCAGTGTTTCCACCTCTGTATTGATCTGTTTTTCTAGGCTGCAGGCGTGCTCCCAACTCAGGGCCTTATGTTTGGAGGCATTGGCTTTGACCTTGGTTCCGTCAAGACTTACTTTGCCCAGATTCAATACACCCATCGTGTGGGCGATCGTCAGGATCTGGGCAAACAAGGCCTTTAACTCTTCAAGGAAGCGCTTTCGGAAATTGGCTATGGTATCGTGGTTAGGATGAGAGTTTGCTGTAATATAACGAAAGGCCACAGAGGCATAGGTGGCCGCTTCCAGCTTACGGCTGGAGAATACCCCTGTAGCATAACCGTAAAAGAGCAATGCCAGAAGCATTCCGGGAGGATAGGCATCAGAGCCTCGGCCCGCATAGGCATTCTCCAAAGGCCATAAGTCAAGTTGCGATACAATATCCACAACAAAACGGGCCAGGTGATTTTCAGGTAGCCAGTCTTGTATAGAGGGAGGCATTAAATAAAGTGTATCTCGATCGCATTGAACAAATCTTGGAGTCATATCTTATTCTCTACTTATAATGGAATAGTTATTAAGTCGGGATCTATTTAACATATTGATTTAATAGCAAAATTAGCATAAAAGAGATAAAATGACAAGGATAAAATCAACGCTTTATGCATAATATTGCTACAAATTTTTCTCAGTTCTTGTGGATGTATCAACATTATGAGTTGATAAAGTCCGACAGACTCCTAGCTAAATAATTGCTGGATTCGGCTTTAAGAAATTCTCCCGTTCTTCATTTGCAAGGTTGACCTTTTTGATAAATATGGGAATAAGCATCAAATCCTAACAGTTGAAAAACCCAACAAGGGATTACTATAGATGAGAACAGACGTCGTAAAGTCTCTATTTAGAACCTTGGCATGGCATATACCCTCACCAATGAATTCTTTGTGACCTTACGAGCGAGTTACCTGAGGATTGCCCAAGATTTCATTGCTCGGTATGAATGTGATTCTGAGATCAATGGATTGAGATACGAGAGGCATAAAGAAGGGAGTGCAGCCGAGGCATTTGTGAGGTGTATCGTGATAGCGGGTCAGCAGTTTCTTAAAACGCCCTTTGAAGTGATTCAAATACCTAACTGGGACAGGGGGGATCTCTGCTGTTCCAAAAGTGATGTCCTTACCGTTAAAATAGGCCCTCCCTCTCTGGGGGCGATAGAATCCGGTTATGCAATTAAGCAAAGCGGCTTTTCCTGAGCCATTTGAGCCAATAATTCCAAGAATCTCATGTTTTTTAACTTCCAAAGTTAATCCCGCAAGAGCAACTAAACCCCCAAACGCTAGATGGATATCATCTACCTTTAATATATTTTTGTCATTATTGGCCGCCCTCTGCTCCAACTCCTATCTCTAAATATTAACCAAATTTACCTTTAGCTCCAATAAGAGGCCAACAGATTCACCCGCTTAGGACTTTTTGAAGAGATTTATGGTCACTACAAATTTTCCTTCTTCTGAAAAAAGGTCAGAACCCTTTTCTTGTGCTCCTCAGTTAATAAAAGAAGGCCTTGAGCATAAACCTCTTCTTCAATAGCACGGTCCAAGGGATTTCGCCCCGTAAATGCATGATTAATCAACTTTTTCGCTATAGCCATGCTGACGCAATCTTCTTTGGCCAGTTGCTTGGCTAGTTCCATCGTTACACCCATCAATTCTGCAACAGGAACTACCCGGTTAATAAAACCCATTCGCAAGGCATCTTCGGCTGCGATGTCTCTGCCTGTAAACACTAGCTCCTTGGCGCGGTGGACTCCCGTCGCCCTGGTTAGAAAGAAGGTGCCCCCAGAATCAGGAATTAGTGCGAGGTTTTTGAAAGCTTGGGAAAAGGTCGCCTCATTGGAGGCAATGATAATATCGCAGGCAAGCGCTAAGCTAAATCCTGCCCCCATCGCATATCCATTCACCGCGGCTATTACAGGTTTCTCCAAAGACATAATACGGGTGACAAGTTCACTAACACTTTCTACATAATTTCTTCCGCCCTCGGGTGAAAACCCATCTCTCATCAGTTTCAGGTCACCACCAGCACAAAAGGCGGAACCGTTGCCTGTCAGAATCACCACCCTGTCGTTGTTACCCCCTACCTTCGTTAGCGCCTCGTGTAACTTGTCCACAAGAGACCAGTCTAAACTGTTTCTGCTCTCAGGCCTATTTAATTTAATGATGGTAACCGCGTCTGTGCTTGTGATAATAAGGTTTTCTTTCACAAAAAAATCCACTTCTCAAGAAGCATTCCAGTATTGCTTGTTTTACCCCACTTGATCAAAGAATTTCGGTACTGTCAACTTTTTTGTTTAATTATTATACACCAATTCTTTAAAGAAAGACATGTTGTTACGCACTTTCCCTACAGGGTTTGATCTCCAATGTAATTCCATCTTTAAAGAGATTAATAAGCCAAAGGCTTATAAAAGCCAGGAGGAGATAGCACGCAGACTCACCGGCCAATATCTCCATAGATTTTGTTCTTCGTTTAAAATCCTTTTTAAGTCGCTCAATGATGTTTGTAGTCCTCAATGAAACCCATTCTTCCTTAGGGAAGTTAAAAAAGGTCAAGCAGGGATCTATGGATTTCTCTAAACAGCTAACAGCAGAAGGCAGTTCCTTTTTCCATCTTTCTTTTAAATCATTAAAAAATGATAGTGCCTTCTCCTTTGAAGAGGTATAAAAGATGGAGCGTATGTCATCTGCTACAGCCTGCTTCAATTTCTTCGGGACCTTGGCCAGGACATTCCTGGCTACATGGAGTTGGCAGCGTTGGACTTTAGCCTTGGGAAATTCCTCTTTAAATACTGTTTCCAGTCCTCGGGATTTTAGATCCTTGAATAACTTTCTCCACCTGGTAGCAGATCCCTTATCCCTTGCTTGCAGAGCCAGCGCAAGCTTTTGGCCTGTTTCTGTAACCCCAATAGCTACTATTAAGGTGCCCTCTCTACACTGCCGTCTATACGCATAGGGAAAGTAACACTATCGACGAAGAGGTATTTTATGGACTCCTGTGATAGATCCCTCATCCGCCATTTCTCAACTGCCTCTGTCAACTCCGCAATAGACGGTATCAGTTCATCTTTGTTTTCCCCTTTTAGTTCAGGCCGAACATATTATTGTAAGATGCACGATGCTACATGCATTTAGACTTCTTGAAGCTTCTTTCGCTCTTCCGCTCTCATCTCTCGCCTGAGCATTTTTCCTACCTTAGATTTAGGCAACATGTCCCTGAATTCAATATACTGGGGGACCTTATAAGGGGCCAATCTTTTTCTACACCACCCCATTAGCTCATAGCTGCTAATGCCCCTTATATCTTCCTTAAGCACTACAAATGCCTTTATCCTTTCACCTACCTTCTCGTCAGGGACACCGACCACACATGAAGCCAACACGGTCGGATGCTCCTGTAATGCCTTCTCTATTTCGGCGGCGGCTATGCGGTAACCTTTGTGTTTGATCATATCCACCGATCTATCCAGGAAGTAAAGCCAACCGTTTTCGTCTTCCCGAACCACATCGTTTGTCCTGTACCAAACTTCACCTTCTATGTTCAAAAAGCAATCAGCGGTCTCTTCAGGTTTATTCCAGTAACGGTTTCCCGCGTACTGTGTAGCGACGAGCAACTCCCCTGGTTCCCCAGGAGAGACGGGCTCCAGGGTTGAAGGATCTACAAGTCTGATCTTGTTAGGTGGAACGATCTTACCAATGCTCCCGAGTGGTGGGATCCCATCCCGGGCATAGGATGCCGTGATGCATCCACAGCTCTCTGTGGTTCCGTAGGCCTGATATAGTGGGATCCCGAATTTCCTGGACCATCGGTCTGCGACGTATGAGGGCAGGAGGTCACCGCCTGTCCCACAGAATTTCAGTGGACTCAAATCGTAAAAGTCCACCCGATCATGTTCCAGGATCATTCGATATAGTGCAGGAACAGCGAACATATTCGTTGCCTTGTATCTTTGGATATGATCAAACAAGGCGTCAAGGAAGACCCTGGGAAAAACGATGACCGTTCCCCCGTCCACCAGTAAAGGGGTCATGGCATCGCATTGGCCTATGATATGATAAAAAGGGGCAGTCAACGCCGTAATGGATTCCTCTAAAGGCACAACCCCCTCACTTGCCCTTCTCCACTCGATTACCCTTAGGACAAAAAGTCCTCCTGTAAGGGGCACCCCCTTGGGAAACCCTGTGGTACCACCGGTGTAAAGCATGAGAGCGGTCTTATCGCCCCCCTCCAACCGAAATGGTGGCAGAGAAAAGCTCCGGCCATCACGTAACAGATCCTTGAAAGAGAAGAAATCCTTGCCTGAGGGAAATCTGCCAGAGGGAACCCTGTCGAAGCTTCGCACGATGAATCGCTTCCACCATGGCACAAGATCAACAATATTGGTGATGATAATCCTTTTTAAAGGCGTCTTTGGGAGTATCTCCACGACGTAATTGACATTGGTATCCATACATATGATCGTTTCAGCGCCGCTATCTAATGCAAGATATTCAAGGTCATAAGAGGTATAAACCGGCGCAACCGGGATAGGAATAGCGCCAAGCCGCTGTAAGGCCAAGTAGGCTATCAGGGTCTGGGGAAGATTGTAGAGATACAAAATAACCCTGTCCGTTTCCTTGATACCGAGTTGGTAAAGCGAAGCAGCAAATTGAAGTACCATATCCTTGAGTTCGGAATAGCTGACTTTCTCCCCCAGACAAATCAGGGCTGGATGGTCGGAAAATTTCTTTGCGACCTTCTCAAAACATCCGTATATAGTATCATCCAATAATTCTATATTCTTCATCTTCCTGTTGACCTAAATCCCTAGATAGGATGATCTCACCTCAGGGTTATCAGACAGCTCCTGTCTCGTACCACTGAGGGTAAGCATACCATTTTCTATTATATATCCCCTGTGAATTATAGGAATAAGAGGCCTGGCAAATTGCTCGGTTACCAGAACCGTGATACCTTGTTTAAGGATGCCCTTGATTGATTTAGCCAGTTTAGTCTGAAGAAAAGGGCTTAATCCAAGCAATGGCTCGTCCATGAGCAATAACTGAG
>JAUWNK010000175.1 GCA_030612685.1 Desulfobacteraceae bacterium | reverse complement strand
ATTTATATCAGATTAATACCTTTATGTCAAAAAAAAGCAGGGGTTCTGTTTTTTTTAAATTTCATATAGTTTTTATTGAGTTGAAAAAATGTATAGGTAGTGATATATAGAATTAGAAAAATATTTTAAAAATTGAAGTATAAATAAGGCTACAACCTGTGGCAGATAAAGATTCAAATCAAAAAAAGAATGCATGGCAGAATGAAAATTTTGTCTCCCGGCGTAAGTTAGGAGAATTATTAATAGAAGCAGGTCTTCTCACTAATGAGAATATAAAGGATGCTTTAGAGGTTCAGAAAAGAACAGAGAAAAGATTGGGCGAGGTATTAATTGAGATGAAGATCATTTCAGAAGAGGAAATGGCCTTTGCTCTGGCTATGCAGCTCAAGATTCCCTTCATTGATCTCATGGACCATAACATTGACGATGATGTTATCGAGTGCATACCTGGGGAAGTTTCTCAGAAATTTGTATGCATTCCTGTAGCTCTAAAAAATAACATACTTGATGTTGCCATGGCTGATCCTCTTGACCTGAATATAATGAAAGATCTCCAGTTTATAACTGGTTATAATATTCAGCCAGCCATTTCCACTCGAAGCCAGATAATAGAAACGCTTCAAAAACATTACCATCCAGAAAAATCAATCAAGGATGTTGCTGAGGAGTTTGTGGGAGACATTGGCATGGAATTTATCACAGAAGAGAAGGATATCGAAGAAGACGATTTTGAAACTTTAAAGGATTCACCTTTTATAAAAATGGTTGATCTTATAATCAGGAATGCCATTAAGAAAGGAGCAAGTGATGTTCACATTGAGGCACAAGAAAATCAGGTAAGAGTTAGAAATCGTGTTGATGGTGTATTGCAGGATTCTATTAAGCTCCCAAAATGGACTCAGCCAATTATTATCTCGCGCATAAAGGTTTTGGCGGGATTGAATATAGCAGAGAAGAGGCTTCCCCAGGATGGGAGGATAAAGGTAAAGGCAAAAAATATATCAGTGGATCTGAGAGTATCTACACTTCCTACCTATTATGGTGAAAAGGCAGTTATAAGAATCTTAAACAAGGAAGAATCGTTTCTTGAAATGGATCAGCTTGGGTTCGCCCAGAAAAATTTGGCAATAATAAAGAATTTTATCCAGCGTCCCCAGGGTATGGTTTTATGCACAGGCCCTACAGGGAGTGGGAAGACTTCAACCCTTTATGCCTGTATGCTGGAGATTAAGTCAGAAGAGGTAAATATAATTAGCGTTGAGGATCCTGTAGAATATGAATTGGTTGGTGTCAACCAGGTACAGATAAATGAAAAGGTTGGCCTTTCATTCCCTTTTATTCTGCGTTCGATCTTAAGACAGGATCCAAATGTAATAATGATAGGAGAGATAAGAGATGAGGAGACGGCTGAGATTTCTATTCAGGCTTCCATGACTGGGCATCTGGTTCTTTCAACCCTTCATACAAACGATGCTCCCGCGGCAATCACACGCCTAATAGATATAGGAATTCCACCATATCTGATTGCCTCTTCTGTGGTTGGAGTTATTGCACAGCGGCTGGTGAGAACAATATGCCCTGATTGCAAGGAAGAATACTTGCCTAATAGAGACCTGCTTGCCAGACTTAATCTGGATTCAGACGAGCTTCCCTTTAAATTTTATAGAGGGGTGGGTTGCCTTAACTGCAATAACACGGGTTTCAAAGGGCGCACGGTTATCGAAGAGGTAATGATTATTGGTCCCAAAATAAGGGAACTTATTCAATCTTCTAGTACAGCCGATACCTTGAGGGAAGCAGCAATGGCAATGGGGATGACTACCCTCGGGATTAGTGGTATGAAAAAGATAGAGATGGGAATAACTACTATAGAAGAGGTTCTGAAGGCAGTACACCAAAAGGAGGAATTGACAACTGTTTGCCCTAGTTGTGGAAAAGCTGTCAGCTTAGATTTCAAGGACTGCCCCTATTGCAAAAAGCTTTTAATCCCTACCTGCAGTTCTTGTAACCGGATTGTGCAGCCAGATTGGGTGGTCTGCCCTTATTGTAGAAATAATCTGAAGCCTGAGAGTTAAAAACTCCCTCTGCCACAAAAAGATTTATTTCTTGACTATTTCCTTGTCTTCCTTTACTTTTTTAAGATTAAAAGTAACTAAACAGGTTCAGAGTTCCGGGTTCACGGTTCAATGGTTATTTGCTGAACCATTAACCGTTTAATAAGCCAAAGGCTTATAAACGCGGGTTTTTCATGAGCCGGTTGAGGAGTCTTGGCATGGACAATGGTTCATGGCTCCAAGTTGAACCCCTGACTGTGAACCCCTGGCCCAGACCTAATTTCAGGAAGTTTGATTTAAGAGAGATACTTTTAAATAGCCAGGAGTTGCTTTCCTTGATAACGGCCATCGCGCCAGGGCGGGCTTGAACCTGACAACCTGGGTAGTTACAATTAAAAATAAAATTCTAAAATCCATTTCCCTATAAGAGTAATCTAAATGCAGTGTAAATATCACCCTGACAGGCCAGCAAAGTTTTTCTGTGCCAGTTGTAATGCTCCCCTTTGCAAGGAATGCACTGAAGAGGTTAGACCTGGTCAATATTACTGTTTTCAGTGTGCCATGATGCAATCTATTTCATTGGGGAGTACATCTATAAAAGAAAAGCGGGAAGTTTCTGAGAAGAAAAAACGAAAAAAAAAGAAAGAATGGGGCCCGTTTCAATATTTTGTAATCGTAGCTTCTGTCTTGATCGTTGTGATGTGGGGAGTAATTATCTTTAGTGGTGAAAAAGCACCTACCAGTTCGATCGATTTTGCCAAAAAGGGACGGGTACTATTATTTATGGTTGATGGGGCTATTAAGCGTTATGCCCATTATGAAGACAATAGATACCCTAAAAAACTATCCGATCTCATACCCAAATACCTATCATTAAGAAAGGATGAGCTTTTTCATTTAGATAAGTTGTCCTATATAATGGATCCGAAAGGAGACTACCGCTTGTCTTTGGTTGAAACTAAGTCCAGGGAGATGAATGTTATTCTATCAGCAAAGGGTATTGAGTTTGTTCAACCCTCGAGCCAGGTGCTTAAATGAGAGGACATGCTGGTTTTACACTTATTGAGTTGCTGGTCGTAGTTGGAATTTTAGGTATTATGGCTGCCACCGCAATGCCACTGTATCATACATATCAACAGAGGGCCTATGGATCTGAGGCTTCTCTTATGCTAAAGAGGATTCTTGATGCACAGATTATGTATTTTCTGGAGAATGAGAAATTTTTCCCGGAAGTTGGACAAACAAAAATGGTATTTCACGATGATCCTCCTACCAAACCAGAGATAGAAGAAATAAAGAAAGCACTTAAAATAACCATCCCTGTCGGCCATTTTCTTGATTATACAATCACTACACCCGATTCAACAACTTGCATGGCATACAGCCCAAGTTCAACAAGTTGTGTCATGATAACCATCGAGTCATCCCAGCGATCTTTTGCTCTTTTTAAGGAAGGATATGAGTGGATCAACGGAAGAGTCGATAACACTGGAAAAATGGATATATTTTTTTAATAATCTCCTAGTTACATTTATCTCCATCAAAATTATCACCTTACTTATCAATACTCATGAACCTTGAATCCATATTTAACAATTTTATTACAAGCGGGATTAAATCCCCGGATTTAGAAATAATAAAGAAATTTAAAACCCTTAATATATTTCTTCTTATCCTTATTCTTTCTTCCCCCTGCCTTGGCCTGTTCTATTTTTTCATCGGAGCAGATCTTCTCTTTTATACTACAATTATTGCTGGCCTGTTAGGTGTCTCTGCTATAATTATCCTAAGAAAGACCAAAAATCTTATAATAGCCGGGAATTATACCTTCTTTGTCCTTTGGGCCACTTTTTTGATCATTAGATGGAATACAGCATCCCTGACCGAAGGCGGTATAATCCTTTTATCCTGGATATGGAATGCTGTCCTTATCCTAATGGCTGTTTTCATTACAGGCTATCTATGGGGAACGATCTGGGCGACTTTAATATTTGTTGAAACAGGTGTTGCAGTTTATCTATTTAGAAGCGGTTACAAGTTTACAAATCTCATACCCCCTGACATTTCACCTGTCTATTCCCTTGGTACATATTTATCGGGCCTTTTGCTTATCCTTTTAATCGCCTTTCTGTATGAAAAGGAAAAGACTGATGTCACCAACAGGGAACAGGTGAAATCAATGGCCCTTGTTCAGTCAAAAAATTATATTGACACCATTATCGAGAGATCTCCTCTGCCTACCTTTGTAATAGATACGAAACACCGTGTGATTCAGTGGAATCGTTCATGTCAACAGATGACAGGTATCCCTTTAGAGGAAGTAGTGGGCAAGAAGGTTCCTGCCTCTTTGCGTGTTGATGACCAGTGGAGTCTGGCTGACATTATTATAGAGGATCCAGATTCTATAGTTGAGAGATTTTCTGACTCTATTGTATCCAAAACAGACAGCGGGTTCTTTGAGGTGGGAATTCCTCTTCCTGCCATAAAGGAGGGTATTCAGGCCATTATAACCGTTGCCCCCATTTTCGACATAAACGGCTCAATTACAGGAGCTATAGAGATGATACAGGATGTGACCAATCTTCAAGAGGTAGATTACAAGGTATTTGATAATCATGACCGGACAGTTGAATCGCAATCAAATCCTATTTTTAAGATTGACTCTAAAGGTAAGATTAGCTTCTGGAATAAGGCTTGTGAGAAAAATTTTGGCTACTCTTCTTCTGTGATGATTGGAAACAACCCTTTGACCTTTGTTTCAAAATCTTCCAGACAACCTTTCAGGGAAACGATAGTTAAGGTTTTTAAAGGGGAATCATTTAATGGGAGAGAATGGAAATATTATTCTGAACAGGGGGAATCTGTGCATGTTCTGGCCAGGGCCTACCCTCTTCAGGGGAGCGATGCTAAATCCAAGGAGTGTGTAATTGTTAATACAGATATAACAGATCTTAAATTGAGAATGAAGAAATTAGAGCGAGATGCAGCAGAAACCAAGGAGAAACTAAAAAGCGTGACTCATGAATATGCCTTATTAAGAAAAAATATCGCTACCTATATTCGAAAGAA
>JAUWNK010000015.1 GCA_030612685.1 Desulfobacteraceae bacterium | reverse complement strand
TAAAAGACATTGCCAAATTAAATAGTATTATATAATCTTTATAGGTAACTTAGGAGGTTCAAAGTTCAGGGGTTCACAGTTCAAGGTTAGAAGACGATGGACATACCTGCCCGCCATCCGGCAGGCGGGTATGAAGAGCGCAAAGTAGTCAACCCTGAACCTTGAACCGTGAACCTGACAACCTGAGTAGTTACCATAATCTTTATATTATATATGCGTTAGGTTTTTCAGGGCTCGTCATGGAGAAAAAGGATACCAGGAGGTAGATAATGTTAGAGATTAAGAGCCTCATGGTCTTTTATGAAAACGCCATAGCCATCAATAATGTTAATATGACATGTAAGAAAGGTGTAATCACAGGTGCCTTTGGGGCTAATAGTGCAGGGAAGTCTACCCTGATGTATACCATTTCCGGAATAATGTTAGATATAAAGAAGAAAGAAGAAATGAGAGGTGGAGAGCGAATCACCGTACTCGGAAGCATTAACTACGATGGGGTTGATATCACCCGAATGAAGCCCAGTGAAAGGGCCAAGAAAGGGATCATCCTATGTCCGGAGAGGCGCAGGATTTTCCCTGAAAGTAGTGCATTGGAGAATCTGAAGATTGGTGGCTATTTAGCTACAAAGGCGCAGGCAAAGAAAACTTTAGAGTATGTTTTTACCATCTTTCCAGCCCTAAAAGAATTGCAAGGTAGAGAGGGAGGGTTTCTCAGTGGAGGAGAACAGCAGATGCTTGCTATTGGCAGGGCCTTGATGGCCCAGCCAAAGTTACTCTTGTTGGATGAACCTTTACTTGGACTTAGCCCCAGAATAGAGGCAATGCTTGCCAGGACAGTCAAGGAGATCAATAGGGAAATAGGGATCACCATATTGATAACAGAGCAATATGCCAGGCCTATATTTCCTATTATAGATTATGGATATGTATTAGAGAATGGGGGGGCTGTTTTGGAAGGAACTGCAAAGGAGCTGATGGAAAATCCAGATGTAAAATCTGCTTACTTTGGGCTATAAGATTGACGATTGAATATTGATTATTGCCGATTGAAAATTGCCTCCTTTTAAACCCTAACTTTTCTTTTCTTTCTCTAACCGTCTCCTTTCCTCATCTCTTATCTCACGCCTTAATAGCTTTCCCACCTTGGATTTTGGAAGCATATCCCTGAATTCTATATACTGGGGAATCTTATAAGGGGCAAGCCTCTCCCTGCACCATTTAGTCAACTCAGATCCACCTACACCTCTTGCATCCTCTTTCAGCACTACTATTGCCTTGATCCGCTCCCCTACCTTGGGATCTGGAACACCAACAACACATGCACCTATTACAGTTTGGTGGTCCTGGAGAACTGCCTCAATCTCCGAGGCAGAGACCCTGTATCCCTTATATTTTATTATATCTGCCGATCTCTCTATATAGTAAATCTCTCCATTTTCATCCTGCCGGACATAATCACCCATCCTGTAATAAACCTTACCGTCAATTTCCACATATGATCTGGCTGTTTCATCTTCCTTTTTCCAATAGCTCTTGATAATATAATCAGATGTAACCAGAAGCTCGCCCGTCTCACCAAGGGGCACCAGCTCTAAGGTATCCGGATCTGCTACTATACATTGCCTGCTCTTTAATGGCACTCCTACAGACATGAGCTCCGGTTCCTTATCCAGCTTGCCATATGTAACATGACCTGCCTCGGTTGAGCCATATACCTGATATATGGGTATACCAAATAGTTCCTTCCATCTGTTAAAAACCTCTACAGGCAGGACATCACCTCCACAATAACAATAGCGAAGAGAGCTCAGGTCATATCTTTCTAACCTGTCATTTTCCAGGATCATCCTGTAAAGGGCAGGAACCCCGAGAAACCATCTCACCTTATATCTCTGTATAGTCCTTAAGATGGCGTCTATCTGGGGCACAGGCATAAGTAATGTCGTGTTGCCTTTGTTGAGCCCGATAGACATAAACAGTCCGAGGGCCATAATGTGGAAAAGAGGGTTGACCGCGATATAAACATCCTCACCTTCCTTAAGATAGTCCCCTGCAACATCTTCGGTCACGTCGTTAACGTAGGATGTCATGCCGATGTGATTGCCAGGCACCCCCTTGGGAAATCCGGTAGTGCCTCCTGTGTAAAGAATATATGAAAGATCCTTCCATGGATCTAACTCCACCTCAGGACATTCTGGTGGAGATTTCAGCATATCTTTAAAGGAATATACCCCTTCATCCATTTCTACCTTGCCGTGGGGAATCTTGTCAAAGAGGGCACCGACTACCCTCTTCCATACAGGAAGGAGATCAACAAGGTTTGTAACAATTATCCTTTTAAGACACGTCTTAGATAATATCTCTTTTACATAGCCAAAATTTGTATCCTGGCAAATGATGGTCTCCGCACCAGAATCATTTACCATGTATTCAATCTCGTATGATGTATAGATTGGTGCCACTGGTACTGCTACCGCCCCGATCCGCTGTATACCTAAAAATGCAATTATCCACTGTATACAGTTTTGGATATAAATCATAACCCTATCGCCCTTAACTACCCCCAAATTATTCAGACCGGTGGCAAATCTCTCGGTCAGGTCACTCAATTTGGCATATGAGAATCTCTCGCCAAGATAAACAATTGCGGTATTGTCAGGGTATTTCGCACAAATCCTGTCAAATCTTGTAAATGTATACTCTCTGTCTTCAGACACTTTCCTCTACCTCCTCCGAACCAAGGTAGGCCCTCTTTACCTCTTCATCCGCCATAACTTCTTCTGGAATGCCCTCGCTGAGCTTTTCCCCAAAATTTAACACCATAACCCTCTTGGAAACCCTGAACAACTCCCTTAACCGGTGTTCTATCATAATCAAGGTAATACCATCCATCTGTAACCTCTCTATAAGAGGTACCATGCTGGCTATCTCACTCATACTCAGTCCTGAGAAGACCTCGTCACATAGTATTATCTCAGGTCTCAGTGCTAAGCATCTTGCAAGTTCGAGCCTCTTTAGATAGCCCGTGGGTAGGGTGGATGCCAGTTTATATGGCACAAAGGAATCCCTTTCAAAACCGATTTCCTCTAAGATATCAATGCAGACTGTATCCCTGTCCCCAAGTTTGCCTCCCCCTCTCCATCCTCCAGCCTTCCTTGCCCTTGGAGAGAATAATGGTATGATAAGGTTCTTATATGCAGGCAATGTATAATAGGGCCTCATGATCTGGAATGTTCTTGTTACTCCCATAGCAGCGATCTTGTGCGGCGCCTTACTGCTGATATCCCTACCTCTAAATGTGACCTTACCTGAATCCATCTTAATAAAACCTGTAATGCAGTTGATCAGTGTGGTCTTTCCTGATCCATTGGGACCAATAATCCCAAGGATCTCCCCCTCGTGTACATCAAAGCTTACATCTTTTAGGGCCTGGACACCGCCAAAGGCCTTGTTGATATTTTTAACCTGCAAGACGGGTTCTGAACTCATACCTTTACCCACCTTTCAAACTGATGATATTTCCGCTGGGCATAGACCATTATCCCTTCACTCCTGAATACGATAAAGGCCACCAGGATCAGGGAATAAAAGACTATCCTCAGGGTACCAAACGCTCTTAACAACTCCGAGATTGGCACAAGTATAAAACAGCCCAGGACAGGGCCAACCAGGGTGCCACCTCCACCTATGACTGTGGCGGCTATAGGTATGATGGAAAAATCCAGGGCGAACTGTGATATTCCAGACCACATGTAGATATGGGCAAGATAGGCGCCAGCAAGGCAGCCTAAGGAAGATGCAATAAATACTGCAATGGATTTATAGAAATTTATGCTTAAGGCAGATGCCTTGACTGCCTGGTCATTATCCTTTACACCCCTGAATACCAATCCTATATCCTCATTTACCAACCTTCTCAACCCGAAAAGAGAAACCATCACTATGAGTAGGAGACCATACTGCTCAATCCACCTGTTAGGAAAACTGGCAACTCCAATTATTCCATCCGTACCTCCCAGGACGTCCAATGCCTCTATGATCCGGGCCATAACCAATGGGTACATCAGGGTTACTATGGCAAAGTAAACGCCCCTGAGGGGAAGACAGGGGTAAAGAAGCAGGGTGCAGATAGCCCCACCTGCAATGGTGGCTATAGGAATAGTCAATATTGGTGGTAAGCCAAATGATGTATTGAGAATTGCTGCTATATATCCACCGGTCCCGATAAAGAAGGCGCCTCCTAAGGATACCAACCCCACGAAATGGGCCAGGAAATCGAAGCCCAGGGCAAGCAATGAATATATACATACAATGGATATAACCCTTTGCCAATAAAGACTGGGTATAACCAGGGGAAGGACAAGGATTCCACATATCAAGACAAGCCTTGGGAGTAAAAGATAACCCATCTCCTGCCATGAGGAGATTGCGTATATACCCTCGGTGGTTACCTTTATGCCCCTATCTAACCTCTCCTTTCTCCGCTCTTCAATCATTCTTAAACCCTCTCCTCCAGCTCCTTTTGTCTGCCGAAGAGACCCGAGGGCCTTAATACCAGGGTAATAATAATGGCTAAAAGGGCTATAACCATATGGAAGTGAGATGCGATATATTTTACAGTGATTATTTGGGCAAAGCCAATCAAAAAGGCGGCTATCACCGCACCGACCCAACTTCCCAGGCCGCCAACAATGCATACAGCTATGGCCATAATCAACTTATCGTATCCGGCCTCTACCACAATGTTTCCCATGGGTAATATAACGACTGCCGCTAACCCGGCAAGAATGGAGCCAAGGCCCATGGCTATTAATGCCATCTTATCGGAATCTATCCCCAACATCATGGCGGCCCTTTCATCCTGGGCCATCCCCCTTAGGGCAAGCCCAATCCTATTATAGTGAGTAAAAAGCCATAGGAGTAAGACTACAAGACCTCCGATCAGGACTAAAAGAATTCGCTGAAAATCCACTGGTATGCCTGCTATCTCAATTGAGCCCCTAATAAATACGGGGAGGGTATAGGTCATACCTTTAAACCCTCCCCACCTGAAGCCTTCCAGCATGGCCAGACCAATTGCATAAGATGCTATGATCTCAGAGATAGCCATTCCCCTGACCCTAATGAGGATAAACTGGTATATAGCAGCGCCGATCAATCCGATGATAATCAGAGATAGGATAATACTGAGTAGATAGTTTATATGAAGGATATTTAAAATGCTCCAGACAATAAACCCGTTTACCACATATAATGCACCATGGGCGAAGTTAGCTAATCTGCTGATTCCGTAAACTAATGCGAAGCCAATGGCTATTAGGGCCAGTGAAATGCTGTTTATAATTCCATAGATAAGGATGTCCATAATTCCGATTCAGAATTTCTACTTAAATGATAATAAAATGATGTAGCGCGGGTCTTTAGACCCGCTATGATACGCAGCTAAAGCTACGCACTACTTCATCCATGGGGGAAGTTTGATCTCACCCATGGCAATCTTTTTGGGAAAAACGACTATCCTTTTCCCAGCCTGCCACTGGAAAATAGTACCAACAGCCCCTTCTTCCGGATCCACACTCGGGATGACCTGGTGGCTCTTTGGATCAAACCTGATCCTGCCATAAACACCCATCATATCGGTCTTTTCAAGGGCCTCTATTATAGCATCTGGTTCAAGTGTACCAGCCCTCTCAATGGCATCCTTGAGAACATAAGGGGCCATGTAACTAGTTGACGTGCCATATCCTTCAGGTTCTATATTCCACCTCTTTTTATATGCCTTAACAAATTTCATTGTCCATGGCGTGGCATTGCTTGGGGCGTTACCTGCATTGACTACATTGGCCAAGCAGTATTCTCCCTTTCCTTCAGTGGCCTTCCAGAAACCCGGCTGTTCAGCAGCCGCAATGATGGAGCCAAAAGGAAGGGCAGGTATCTTCATGTCATACCACTGCTTCAGAAGAATCGATGTCTCAGGCATATCCATCCAGATAAGGATGACCTGGGCCTTTTCCTTCTTGGCCTTAATTAGACCCATGGAAAAATCTGTGGTACCAGTGGGATATATCTCTGGCTTGCCTATGACATGCCAGCCTTTCTTAGCCATAATCTTTGCGATTAAACCTCCTCCTCCCCTGGCATGAGATACGTCCTGTATCATAATAAAAATTCTATCTACTCCAAACCTTTTCCCGATATCTAACAGGCAAGGGATAATCTCCCCTGTAACCATCCATACGGCCTCACCGGTTATCCTGAAACAGTACTTGAACTTATCATACTCCTTTGCAACCCTGCGGTGGTACTTGGGGGTCAGGACACCGGTTGTAAGTATTGAGACCTTTTTGTATTTGGACAGCAGATCCATAGCCGCCAATGCAGCCTCGGACCTCACAGGACCTCCTATAATGAAATCCGCCTTCTTTCCGAGAATAAGCTTTTCTACCACCAAAAGTGCCTCGCTTACCGGTACTCCAGGTTCGAGATCCCTTGTATCAATGACCTCCACCTTAAATGGTCTTTTTTTGCCTGCTACATTAACACCACCTGCTGCATTGATCTCCTCAACAGCCAATGTTATTGCCCTCTCCGCATCCCAGCCATAAAGAAAGGCTGTAGAGAGGGGGCATCCTAAAACAATACCGGGTACAATCTTAGGTGGTCTTGTGGCATAGTAAATAACAACAGCCGCTATGACCACAATTACTACTATTATGATGCCCCACATGGATTTCTTTTTCATTTTATTTTACCTCCATGTTTATTTGATTGTTTACTGTCCCTAAAACTTACTTCACTAACGACTTCCGACTCTCCCTCCTTTAAGGTTTATCTGCCTATTTTACTTTAACCTTCTTTTTCACCCCCTTTCTCAAAAAAATATTTGGATAATTTTATTTATAAACAGGTCGTAACTACTCAGCCACCAAGGCACAAAGGCACAAAGAGGAGATGAATATAAATTGAATAACGGAGTTTTCTCATTAATGAGCCTTAGGCGCATTAAAAAGGCTATAATAAAGAATAATTCTATATTCTTGGTGCCTTGGTGCCTTTGTGGCAAGATACCTGAGTAGATACAAAAAAATAGTAAAATTCCTTTTCATATAATGTCTTTTTTGTACTTATCGATAAATTTTAACCATTAATATTGATGACATATACCAGCCAAAGATCTTGAGTCAACAAAAAAATAATCTGAAGTTTCCCGAGCTTTATACAAAATTGAATGATAACTGAAAATCATCGATCATATTCTTTCTAATCTAACCCAAGGCAGTCTTATCAGGATTATGTCAGCAGGAATGAAAAACTACCCCCTCAACCGCCTGCTCTTTCATTTCGTTCACCATATAAAGGTACAGAATTGTAAAAGGCGGCCAGAATCAGACCATCAATAGGTGAGACGGTGATGTTCACTATGGATGTATTTAGGTCGTCTGCCTTTTTTACGGACACCAGCAAGGACCATACCACCAAGGGTAATGCCAATAAGGATACGGGTAATAAACCCTGTCTTTTTTTTCAACTGGCCAGAGGTGGATCTCCTTTACCCGGATCAAAGGATAGCTGTACTCGATTTCACCAAGACGCTGAATCTTCTTTCCTTGAACCTCCCCGCCTACTGTTACCTTTCTTCCAGCATTATATATGGCCACGGCAATAACTTATAAGTTTAAGGTAAATTAAAAGTGTCTAATCAAACTAAGCAGAGCAGGTTTATGGAATTCGCATAATGGGAAGGATCCGGGGCCATTGAAAGCGATTCTTTCAATTGATGCTAATCTGTCCTTATTATCTTTACGCGACATCCAACCCAATTTGGCGGTAAGTAAACCCGGCCACTATTGCCACTCTGCTTCACTATATTTTCAAATATCTCTTGGCCGTAGAGCTGATAATTCATAAAGACTTCTTGACATAAATTAGTTTTTATGTCAGCATGTCAAACAGTCCATTAACTTTAAAAAAGGTGGGGTGAATATGGAGAAATCAATAAGCGTAGCCGAAACAAAGAGGCGCTTTTCTGAGCTAATGGGTCGGGTTGTATTTTCAGGGGAGCGGTTTGTTATTGAACGAAGCGGAAAACCAATGGTAGCATTAGTAAGTATAGAGGACTTGAAAGCTCTTTCGAAAGATAGCCCGGGAGGGAAAAGAAGGGGTCTACTTGCTGCTGTCGGAGCCTGGGAAGATTTTGAAAATCTTGATGTGGTAATTAAGGAGATATACCGGAGTCGGAAAAAAGCAAAAGATCGTCTGGTTGAGGATTTGAATTGATGTTCATTTTTGATACTGATGTTATAAGCAATGTTTTGAAAAAAAATACTTCCCCATCTTTATTACGTCGGGTTGCTGGTCTGGCACCAGAGGAACAGTTTACCACCTCAATCACAATCGGGGAGCTGGTATCTGGAGCATTCAGGAGTCAACGTCCGCAGTACTTCCTGGATAAACTAAAAGAATTTGTTATACCCAACATTCAGATTCTGTCCTTTGATGAAGCCTCCGCATACATCTATGGTAAATTGAGAGCTGAATTGGAAGCACAGGGACAAACTATTGCAGAACCAGATCTACGAATTGCATCAATTGCATTAAATCACGATTTAATATTGGTTACAGGAAATACCAAGCATTTTTCCAGGATTCCTGACCTGAAAATCGAAGACTGGATTTAATTCCGCATTCAATTACATTTAAACCTAAATCAAAGTTCTCTCCATCGCCCTCAACAAACTCACTGACCCAACCTCCAGGATAGAGCAGCATTTGATCTATATTGGATTCGTCAAAAAAATGCCCCAAGACTATTCTTGCAAGTTCTAGGAGCTTGTTAAAATCTTTCATCAATTTTGGCTCATACTTATGTAGTGATTTTCGCCTTGTATTTGCGGCCACAATGGAGATCCCGATGAGACCTGGGCCCCCACCTAAGTCCAACATCTTTCGAAATGACAAAAATTCCGGCAGCTCCGAGATTATCTCCGCCGTATGCTGTCCTATCCCTGACCTCTCATAATTGGCCGCAGTGATAGCCATTCGAGCCCATATCTCTTCAGATTCTGCACCCATTTCCGGCGTAGGTAGAGGGCCCTTAAAACCCATACCTAAATTCCAGATAGACCATATCATTATCCTTAAATTGGCATAAACTGGTATATTTGGGGCCGTTGAAAAACATATACCCTGGGGCGATTTGCCAATGGTCATCCATCTTATATTCTGCAAAATTTCCAATGCCGAGTCTTCATTCCTGGTAAAATGCGTAATTGCTCAATAACTTGTGCATCCCTCACATTAAGTTTTCTCCTTTGTGTAGGGGCGCAATTCATTGCGCCCTGAGTTCGATAAACCCGCCTGCCGGATGGCGGGCAGGTCGAACCCCTACAAATGTGGAGAAATGAACAGGTTGAGGGGGATAGACAAATATCCACAATTTATTGAGCAGCCACTAAAATACATCCCCCCGAAATCCGGCGGTTAAATCATCAAGAAACTTGTCATCGATCTCAAAGGTAAGGCCGTGGCTTTTCCTTTTATGGGAAACTGCTTCTTTTCCATCTTCGATGAAATTCACAAAAAATTGGTTCCCATAAAGGTTGGTGAAAAAGGTATGGTCAATGTCAACCACACATTGATACAGATTCCGGATGGATTCTTGACTTTCCTAAATTTAATTGAAAAATCATACAATATCAGATATATTCGTAACTTCTCAGGTTGTTTGGTTCAAGGTTCACGGTTCAATGGTTATTTGCTGAAACATTGACCGTTAAACGCGGGTTTTTCATGAGCCGGTTGAGGAGTCTTGGCATGGACAATGATTCATGGCTCCAAGTTGAACCCCTGAACTGTGAACCCCTGGCCCAGACCTGATTTCAAGAAGTTAGATTTAAGAGAGATACTTTTAAATAGTCAGGAGTTGCTTTCCTTGACAACGGCCATCGCGCCAGGGCGGGCTTGAACCTGACAACCTGGATAGTTACAACTTAAGACATTATACGTTTATTGTAATAAGCCTGAATAGGAAGAACAAGTATAACAAGTAAGATATGAGGAATTTTTCAATGAAAAATGAATTACCTTTATTTCTGCGTCCATTTTTTTGGGATGTTGATTTTCAAATGCTCTCAATTGATAAATCTTCATACTTTATTATCAGCCGCCTTATGGAACATGGCGATGAAGATGCGATGATTTTTCTTTTGAAAAACTATAGTAAAAACGAAATGGCAAATGTTCTGAACAAAAGCAGATCCATTTCAAGGAGATCAAGAAATTTCTGGAGAATTCTCTTAGATCTTAAAGGTGAACTATGCGCTCCAAAGCAATATCCGACTCCTTATGGGATTTACTCCTAAGACTGAATTCCATTGCGGAAATGAAATTATCCTATTTGGGCGGAGGAACTGCTCTGGCTCTTGTGCTTGAACACAGAAGATCAGAAGATCTTGATTTCTTTTTAATGGAAGGTTTTGATGATCTTGCCTTTAAAAAGGCCATTCAAACCAGGGGCATGGCATCCACAGTAGTTAATCAAACCCATGACCATTCAGAGCTGATAATACAATCTATCAAGGTAGATCTGATAAGAGAACGGATTCCATTGAAGTTTCCCCTGAAACCTGTGGATTCTAATATAAAAAATCTTAAGATGGCTGATCCAAGAGATATCGGACGAATGAAGATCATGTCCATTGGAATCCGGGGCAACAAAAAAGATTTCGTTGATTTGTATTGTCTTACGAGAAAGATAATCCCATTAGAGTCGCTTTTAGCTTTAGCAATGGAAGAAGACCACGGCATTCGGTATAGCAAGCTTCTTTTTCTTAAAGGACTGGTTGATTTTGAAGAAGCTGATCAGGAAGGTAAGTTGCCGATCCTTTGGGATATCAGATGGGAAGAGGTGAAAAAAAGTTTAACAGATGAAGTCAAACATATTGCAGAAAAGATAAAATGAATAATAAGAAAATAGGGCAAAAAAACTGGGCTAAGTATTACGATCATAAAAGCATCTTAGATGAAATCACGTAAGACAGAAATTAATCTTACGAAGCTGAGCTTTAATCTTTCCTGCTTCTATGAACTTAGCCGCCTGCGGCGGAACTTTTTTGACAGGATTAATCCGCCAGAAGTATGGCGGATTAACACGATTAACAAGATTTTTTATTTATCCTGTCTATCCTGTCAAAAAATGGGATTTCCTATACTATTAAATTAACCATGTCCCACGGCTTGAGATCCACGCCTATTTCCCCGCCTCTACGGGTGGTGGCCAGATTTTCGTAGGGCAATAGGGACACCGGTAGGAATTGAAGTTTATATTGACTCTTACTCGAGAGTGGCGTAAGATACCAATCAGTATGCCGCATGGGGTACCGCGTCGATTACCTATTTTTTACCCAACGCAGTGGAGAGACTAAAATGGAAGAAAAGATAAAGCTGAGTGTACAGCTACCAAGAGTGTTTGCTTCCTTGGCAGATGTAAGCGAGGAGGCTTTACCCGGTGAGATTGAGAAGTTGCTGGCACTCGAGCTGGTCAGACAGAAGGCCTTGACGTACACCCGGGCGGCTGAGTTGCTGGCTATCAGCCAGGCAGAGTTTATCTCCTACTTGAGTGCCCACAGGGTTTCGATTTTCCGGTTTGCGCCTGATGAATTGAGGGATGAGGTCGAAGCTTGAATGTGCTCGTGTCAGACGCTTCCCCGCTTATTAACCTGGCTCGTGTGAACAAGTTTGACCTGCTGGCTGCCTTTTATGGTCAGATAATCATCATGGAGAGTAAAAAATGAAAACCGAGGAATATATCGCTAAGGTGATGCCAGGTGGCCATCTTTCTATACCTGAAAAGGTGGCGAAGGGTCTGGATCTCGAACCTCATACCAGGGTTAGGGTAATTATTGAAAAGCTTGAGCAGGAAAGAGAAAATCATGTACTATCATATGAGGCAAAAAGGAAGGCACTTGCTATAAAAGAATTCATTACTGATATGGGTCCAGAGGACTTATCAGAGAGATTTCGCGAGAAATATAAATGAATATGGTCTTTGTGGATGCCTCTGCCTGGATAGCTCTATATCACAAGAGGGACAAGTATCATAAACTGGCCTGGACAACATATGAACAATTGCTGAATGAAGTTAGGAAGTTTCTAACGACCAATTGGGTTGCCTACGAGGCAATAACCATTCTGAAAAGCAGGGCGAGTTACAGGGCAGCAAAAACCCTTTGGGACATATTGCAAGATCCTGAACTTTCTCAAGTGGTACATATTGATAGAAAATTAGAAGACAGAGCTC
Source organism: Desulfobacteraceae bacterium (assembly GCA_030612685.1). Taxonomy (GTDB): domain Bacteria; phylum Desulfobacterota; class DSM-4660; order Desulfatiglandales; family B25-G16; genus JAUWNK01. The sequence continues at coordinate 15,989 of JAUWNK010000015.1, read as the reverse complement.
TTGATATTTTTTGGAGCTATCAAGACAAAAAATGGGGAGTAGTGGATTGCTCTTCAATGCTGCTAATGGAAAGGGAGAAGTGTTCACTCGCATTTGGCTATGACCATCATTTTGTTGAAGCCACAAAGCAGTACGGCCTTACTTTGCTTTAAGTATTGATGGCTTTATTTTTACTACTGCCATCTGATGTGCACCACCGTAGTGTTGAATAAAAAGGATATTAGTTCAGAAATCCCTCAAAAATCCCATTGGATACCCAGCCGGAAGATCCGCTCAACACCAGGACGGCCTCGATACTTCTCATAATGCTTGTCCAGGAAGTTGGTCATATCCACATAGACCAGCAATTCTTTCAAGGCATGTTCTACAGGATATAGCCGATATATCTTTCGGGTATTTCCATAGTACTGGCGGAATCTATAATAAGACGTAAGCTCTTAAAACGTGTTTCTTGTGGCAGGAAATAAATCCAGAATTCTAATTTGAATTTTTAATTTTGGTCATTTGATATTGTTTCGAATTTCGTATTTCGGATTTCGTATTTTTATTTCCTGCTTGTCCGGATTAGGGTGTACTTGAAGGTGTGCTTCGGTTTTTCAATCAAGTAAAGGCTGGTATCCTAGTTTTTGTCAAGGAGATAGACATAGGAGAGATTGAGATTAACCATGTCCCCCGGCTTGAGGTCCAGAGAGACTTCCCCGCCTTTCCTGGTGGTAGTGGCCAGGTTTTCATAGTCATGGATGATAACACATTCAACTACCGCACTGTAGCTTCTTTTACTATAGCTAGGTCAATTATATTTAAAGGGTCTTTGACGGTTCTTTTCCCGGCATCAAGAACCTCAATAGCCACGATCCTTTTATCGTTTGCATAATCAATAATTATACCATCAAGTTCTACCGATTCAGCAATACTCTTTTCAGGAAGAAACTCGATATTTAGTAAATCATGTTTTGGGTCATATTCTATCTTCACTCCTTTCCTCCTTCCAATAACGTTGTGTTTGAGAGGTTAGATATCCAGTAACCACTCAATAATATCCTTCTTTTTCCTCAAAAACAACTCTTAAAAGGTATTCTTTATCACCAATAGGGATACCAATAAGGACCATACCAGCAGGGATAATGCCAATAAGGATAGGGGTAATAAACCCTGTCTTTTTTCTCAACTGGCCAGAGGTGGATCTCCTTTACCCGGATCAAAGGATAGCTGTACTCGATTTCACCAAGACGCTGAATCTTCTTTCCTTGAACCTCCCCGCCTACTGTTACCTTTCTTCCCTGGCTATAGATGGCTACATCAAGGTAGCCAGGATTTAAGGCCAGAAACCTTCCCTCTGATTCATCCACATCCTTTGGCTTTCCTCCCATGTTAGCAGGCTTTTGCAGTACCTCGATCATGGTTCCCTCTTTCCGGTTCACAGAGCTTATAATCACCCCGCTCCAGAGGATAGTTTTGCCCTTGTAAATATCCGGGTCTTTCAGCACTGCACTCAATGTTAGCTCCTTTGCTATATGTTCCCTCAGCTGCCTGGAGATTACAGGAGCGCAACCTGTCAGAGAAAAAAGACCATTAAGCATAAAAATGAGGCCAATTAATAAATGCCATATAGTGATATTTATATGTTTTTCCATCAAAATCACCTTTCCCTATTTTAATAAAATCGGCTTAAAATCACATCTATTTTAGTCTCTATACTGGTTAGAATTTTTTTATCCTGTTTGAAATCTTTAACCCCACTTACCTCTATGTTGACCTTTACAGGTTCTTTATCATTGGCCAAGAGCATCCTTTCGACCTTCAATAGGCCCTTGATTTCACAGTGTTTTCTAAAGCCTTTAGCATCACTCCAAGTGAACCCCGTTCTTGTATCCATTGGCACCATAAAAAAATTAACAAACGTATTTCCTTTTTCCTCTATTATACTTACTCGAGGTTTAAATATAATAAATATGGTATCCATACCCATCTCAAAGAAAGGGTCTAAGCTATCTTTTATCCGTTTTGAAGATTTTATGCTTTTAAAAAGTTTTTCAGCGGAAATAGATTTTTTCCAGAAGGCCAATCTGATCCCTTGATCTTTTTCCAGAATAGGAATTCTGGGAATGATTACACTGAGCTTTTTGCCATCAACTGTAATTTCTTTTTGAATAATTGGTAGTCTATCAGAAAAGGCCTCTCTTGCCTTAAGTATCGTGAAGCCACTTGCAAGTGCAACACACATAACAAGCAAAAAGACAGATAGAATGGTAATTGCTTTGGGTAACGCAGAAAGAGGCTTCTTTTTCAAAATCTTTTCAAAAAGATCCGCCCCGGGAATTATCCCAATTGTTTTTCTTCTATATTCCTCATATGATCTCCCATATATCAAAAGGCATAGGCTCTCCTCTTTTTTTGCAAGCATATAGTAAAGGTAAATCATTATGAAAAGAGATAGGTAAGAAATGAACCTTCCCCACAATATAACAAATCCAAATCCTGCCACAATCAGTGAGATATACTGGGGGTGCCGTAAGTATTTGTAAATACTGGTTGTAACCAGGCCTCTCTTAAAAAGCTTTGCCATATAAATATTATAGGCACATATCAAGAAAAATGTTATCCCGATTGTCACTAAAAAAAGACCTATCACCATAAACCTTCTGGGAGGGAACACAAAGAGGAGTAACCATGAACTTGTTTTGCTTGATTCCAGGAAATCTACATTTAAAACCGATCCATAAAGGAAGCCTACAAAGGGTGTAAGCATCCACAATGGTTCTAATATTACAAATGCAGTTATGATATATACTATTCCCTTCCCTATCTTTTCTATAATATTCATATCAAACCTTTCTTCACATCATGGTCCTTTCAATCTTGTAAACTATGATTCTTATATCAAAAGTTACAGTAAACAGGCAGGGCATGCATAAGAATGACCAATTCCAGGATCTGGGTTCCCCACTTTTTTCTATCTTTGACCATGACTTCTTTTCCTATGCTTCTTTCTCAATTGCTTAATATGTTTGTCCATTTCACCCGGCAGGAGGTTCCCCCATGCGATCACATTATATGGCCGGGGATTGCCAAAAAGTTCTTTGGCAGGCATGGTCGGAAAGTTCAGGATGATGTTTTTCATATATGCATGAAGGATATCCCATTCTTTAGATGTTAAAGTTTTATCCTTCTCCTTTTTCTTTAACTTAAAGAAATTTTTTGGAAAAAGATCTGTCTTCAACTTAACGTCAACGGCCTGGCAGGTTGATTTGCGCATCACCGTAAAAACAAAGTTATCTCGTGAGGGTTTTATTTCTACAGGAGGCCAGGTTCTTTTCGACAGCTTGTCACCTTTCATTAAAAGGTCTATCAAATCCAATGGCCCACGTCTTGCAATTCTGGAAAAGACAAGCAGATCGCTCTGTTTGGGAATCTCAGAATCGTATAAAATGTTGATTCCGTGTTGTACGGCTCGAAAGGCGATCGTGACCCCTGGACAGGAATGGCCATGAAATTTAAATGCATCCGCCAGGGTTATAGTTTGCCTCTGCCCTCCAACTATGAGGTTAATGGGCGGGATCGAGGGTACTTTTTCTTTCACCCCATGTTCTCTGTGACATTCCAGACAACCATGGGCAAAGAGGGTTGAATGGAAAAAAGAAACGGACAAAAAAAGCAATATAAAAAAAAATAAATGTGATTTTTTAATCATTTATACCTCCTCCCCCTTTCAATAATAATTAATAGCTTATGGAAAGACCACCATAATAGAAGGTCGGCTCTACATATACGACATTGTCTTTCTCTTCCCTCGTGTTAAAGATATTATTAATGCCGGCAAACAGCTTAAGATGCCGGGAAAATTCTTTAGATAGGTAGCAGTGGAAAAGGGTATAGTCATCTTCTGTTCCGTCGGCATAGTAACGCTCTCCGATGTAGTCCATTCTTACATTAGCTCGAAGTCCAAATTCAGGATAGTGATAACCCAATTGCAGCTGCCCCTTATAGTCCGGCTGTCCTTCTAAATCCTTGCCGGTTTCCTTGTCTTCTGTATCCAGGTAGGTCATATTTCCTAACAAAGAGAAGCCCAGGGGGAGTTTCAGACCACATTCCAGCTCAACTCCTTCCATAGTAGCCTCAGCAATGTTTTGGTACCTGTAATAGTCTTTCTTTTTCTTTCCCGTACCTGTTGATTTATAATATATCGCTTCAATTAGATCTTCTACTTCGTTTTTAAAGGCTGTAATTCTTCCCCAAATTTTTTTATATTCGCCTTCGATGCCTATCTCATAGCTCTCCGATGTCTCTGGATCCAAACCCGGGTTAGGTTCATAGACCCACTTTCCTCTCATTCTGTAAGAGGTGATAAAGAGCTCAGATATGGTGGGGGCGCGAAAACCTGTGCCGTAAGAGGTTTTTAGCCTGAGATTATCAAAAATGTTGTAGATCAACGAAGCACGTGGCGTCCATTCAGAACCAAATTCGGAATGTTCATCAAATCTCATACCAAAAACCAGATATAAAGGGTCAAAAACCTGATATTCATCCTGAAGATAAATACTAAAATTATCTACATCATCATCACGACCTGTTATATCCTCCCTGCTTTCTTCTCTAAATTCAGAGCCCACAGTGAGAACATGTTTGTCAAAAAATATCCCTGTGAACCGGCCCTCCACCTGATCCAGTTTACGTTCTGCATTTTCCTCTGCAGTAACTTTCGCGGTTGGTGAAAATTCTATGTCATTTTCATGTTCGGAGTGATAGGCCCTGAGCATAAGATTAAAAAGGGGATTTGGCCTGGTATTGTATTGCAAGAAATAGCTGTGTCTCTTGTCCTCGGCGATTCTTTCCCTGTCAAGGTTTTGAAAAAATCTTAGTCCTTCTATATCCATGTCACTATATTCAAATCCTGCCAGAAGGGTATGATTATCATCTATATCAAAAGAGAAACGTCCGGCTATCGAACCCAGCTCTTCGTCATCTCCATCATCAGGGATTACGCCATCTCTATCCCATTCATTTTTTTCCCGGTAGCCCCCTGCAAGGAGGAATCCAAAACGTTCTAAAGTATCCCCAACATAGGCCCTGCCAAGGGGTTCCTCGCCTTCTCCATAGGTACTTATGCCGTATTGAAAAGTGGCCCCCATTGCCAACTCCCTGGGAGGTTTCTTTGTAATGATATTGACAACACCCCCTATGGCATCGCTTCCGTAAAGGGCGGAGGTTGGACCTCTGACCACTTCAATACGATCGATCATATCTATGGAAATCTGGTTTATATCAATAAAATCCTTGTAGCCCATACAGAGCCTTCTTCCATCTATTAGTACCAGGGTGTGTTTGTTTCCCGTGCCTCGTATACTGGGTCGCTTTATTCTTCCAGTCTCACCTGTAACTATAAGACCTGTGGCCATTTCCAATGCCTCTGCCACGGTTTGTGCACCCATCTCTTCTATCTCTTGAGAGGTGATTACTTCAATAGAACCAGGGGCCTCCTCTATCTCTTTCTCTGTCATTGTAGCAGTGACAACCATTTTTTCCAGTTCTACTGCTGGCCCTTCAGTAAGCCTTTCCTGGGCCTGTGCTACTGAGGTAAAAGTAAAAATTAGAATGAATAAGCACAATACCAATTTAAGTTGTTTCATTATTATTTCCTCCTTCCTCTTTTTTAACTAAGAATTTACAACAGCCCCTCAGGTCTGTTAGAAAAAAACTGAGGGGCGGTCCAGTTAGTTGTTTAACCGGGCCTGCTTCCCCAAGGAAAGGCGGTCTTACTCTTTACCGGATGCAAACCGTCTTTCCTCCCCAATTCTAATTGATCTTTCCATAGCTTTAGATAAATCAGGACAAAAAGTATTTATTACCTCCGTTTTCTTTGCTAAATGTAAGGCGTTTCCTCCACATTAAGATACGCACCCACAATTCCTGCCGTAAGACCATATGCAAGGCTGCCCCGCTGAGGAATAGTACACCCACAGCCAACAGAGGATAAATACCATATATGCGGTTGATACCAAGCTTAAGTGCAATGAGCTTTCGCCTCTTCCACCGCTCGCGGCAGTCAGCGACTTCTGACTTCGGCATGGTATACTCGGCATAAATGCGATAGAAATATCCATCGTGCAACCCGGAACCCCAAGGGGGCTTGGGTATCATAAAAGGGTTTGAATCAGCTACCATTGGTCTGAGTACCACAGTGGGCCGGCTCGGCCCACCTCGCGGGTCTCTCTTTGACATAATAATTTTTTGGCAATACAGGGCGTAAGGGAGTTTTTTATGTTGAATTATTTTCCCGGGATGAAGTTCAAATCCCGATATCTTAAAGCCTGTGCTGCATGATATAGCGTGGGCAAGCAGGAGGAGAATAATGGAACTGTGCATGAGGACCAAAGAAAATTTCCTGGCCATTGCCATACCGCTACCTGGTGTGTCACTGTTTTTCCATTCCAAAAAAAGTCTCCACAGCTCGCCAATGTCAGATAACAGACGTACACTGAGGTTTACCCCCAGTAAAAACACCAGAAGGATAATTCCTATAATCCATGCCCGAATAAAGGGGTAACTATGACCACCTGTACCAGTCAACCATCGTAGCAAAATTTCCCCATCAAGACTGCTACTTACACCTGGATCTATCCCCCCCTTTCCGACTATGCACCCGATGAGAAAGATACCAACGATAAACATGGATATCCACCAAAAGAACCGTAAAGAACCCAGCGCTGACCAGGCCCGCTGTATAAATGAGTTTCCTTCTGAGTTCATAAGGATATTACCCCCTTAATAAAAGAGACCAGCCCTGGCCCATAATCAAAGTAGAGATACCACCATATAAATATGCCATATCCAAGTATTCCCATTATAGTGCCCGTTCGTTGAGAAAGCTTTGGGACCCAGCGCACATGCAGCATGGCGGCATAAAACATCCAGATTGCTACCGAAGAAAGATGCATTGGACGCCAGAGCCAGTAATCTCCAAAACCGAAGAGCGCCCAGAGACAGCCAGCCACCTGTACTAACGAGAACAGGATGAATCCCCACAGTGCAGCAGAATATATCATCTTTTCCAACTCATTATTCGGTATTACATCTGAATCCGAGCTCCATCTTAAAAGCCGTGTGAGACTTAGACTGAAACAGAAGGCAAAGGCAACCATGGATGCGTCTTTCAGGTAAAAGAATATCATAGGGGCTGGTTTTAGAAAAAAGGCAGGGGTTCCGATTTCACTGGGCAGCCTGAGTGGTCCACCAACTAGCGCTATAAACAAAATACCGGCTAACATAATAGCTGTCAGCAAACTGTCTCGCAGCCGAGGCAGCATGTACATCACCACCAGGGCAAGCCCCCATGTTCGCGGAAAAAAATTTTGAAACCTCTTATGCAGGGGTATGTATCCGAGAATTGCAACATATATGATTACAGAGATACTATGAGCCACAAATGCAGCGATAATAATCATGCGCACAAGGCTATGGTCTGGCCCCCTGCTACTAAGAAGTAATAACAGGGCGGCCAGACCATATAGTCCCATGCTCACATAGAAAAGATGGTGAGCAAGTAATTCCATAGCCTATTTATCTCCTCTTAAAATCTCAAATTTACTCCACCAAAAAATGTCCTTCCGGGCATCTCTACACCTGTTGCTTCTTCATATTTTGTGTCAAAGATGTTATCTACTGAAATATATGCCCGCAACCATTTGAGAATATCTTTGTTAACTTTGATATGGGCTAAGAAATAGTCTCCTAATTCTTTGGTGTTTGCTTCATCCTCATACCTTTTGGCTATGTATTCACCCCTTAGGTCTATCCCTAAGCCATACTCGGGCTGTTTGAAACCAAACCCAATGTTTAATTTATGCGCTGGAGTATAGATAAGTTCTTTATCTGTTTTTTCATTCTTGGATTCCAGAAAAGTATATCCTAATTTTCCAGATAGGTTATCAGTAAATCTTGTCAAAACTTCCATCTCTACTCCCTGGGTATAAGCCTCACCCACATTTTTGAAACCGAACACTGGGAGTTTTTTGTATACTTCTCCTGTGTTGTATATTTCTATCAGCTCTTCAAGGTCATTCCTGAATAAATAAACCTTGGTTAGAAGATTCTCAGTAATTTCGTATTCTACCCCAAATTGATAGCCAATGGATTTCTCTGGTTCCAGAGCAGGATTCCCCTTGAGAAATTTTTTACCCTTTTTCTTATACTCCTCACTAATTTGGACTATCTTGGGAGATCTAAACCCGGTACCCACCATTGCCTTTAATCTAAAATTCTCGGATAATCTATAAAGCAGGCTTGCTGACGGAAGAACATGGTTACCCCACCAGTTATGATGGTCCATGCGGGCACCTAATACCAGAGTAAGAGGATCAAACCCCATTTCGTCCTGGCAAAACAAACTATGTGTAGTCTGATGCTCTCCTGTCCATTTCCCCCAATCCGAATAATCATCTTTTTGGAATTGATAGCCTAAAGTTAACATATGTAAGCTCCGGACCAGTCGACTATAATCCAGTTCTGCGTCATAGGTATATGCTGTCATCTCATCTTGGTCTCGCCGTGGCTGATAATTAAGTTGCAATACAGAGCCCCTTACCTTTAGGTGAGAAATTTCGTCAGGTTTCCAATCCAGGAGGGAGTTAAGCATATATTGTTCGTGTTTGATTGGGTCTGCTACAGCTTCCCGGCGATGATATAAAGGCTTGAGACTCAATTTAGCAGTTGGACTGAATTTATATTCCATTGTTGCCTGAAAAGTATCGTCCTTGAACTCATCCACTTCAGGATTCATGCCGTCGGATTGGTTACGAGAATAATTTAAGAAGTAGCCAAACTTATCCAACCTATTTCCATGACTCACTTTATGAACCTGGGTGTTGTAAGTACCAAATCCAGTAGAGGCAGAAATTGTGGGCTTTTCAGGGGCAGACCTGGTAATAACATTGATTACCCCCGCTACCGCCTCACTTCCGTAAAGAGTAGAAGCAGGTCCCTTTATTATTTCTATCCTTTCAATCATCTCTACTGGGTAAAAGGATATGTCATACATACGCCCGGCACATCCGTAGAGCTTTTGACCATCTATCAGGACCTGGGTAAATCTCGGTGGAAGACCCTGGATCGAGGCTACTGACCGAGACCACTTACATACCCCAGCAGCACCTTTACCCTCTATCGAATATACATTGGTAGCCCATTTTACTGCATCTGCCAACGTCTCAATATTTGCTTTCTCAATCTCTTCTTTGGTAATCACCTCTGCTGAGACAACAGGGACATCACCTAAGGTATGCTCTGTTTTGGTAGCAGTGACCACTGTCTTTTGCAGTTCCATTGCCGGCCTTTCAGCCATCTTCTTCTCTACCGCTTTCTGTAACACCACTTCACCTTGAGCAGTAATTTTATAGCTCAAACCAGTTCCCGTTAGAATCCTTTCAAGTGCCTTGGCCGGGCTGTTTGTCCCCCGGACACCATTAGTCTTCCTTCCTTCTACTATCTCATCCGAGTATTCCAGCTTGATCCCTGTAATATTTTCATAAGTCTTCAACGCTGCCGGAAGGGACTGGGCCTCAATATTGAAAGTTTGGAATTCGGTCTTCATTCTATCCAAAACTTCGGACTGCGCTTGAGCGAGAGATGAAAAGGAAAGAGTCAAGATAAAAAAGAATATCATCGTCTTTAAATGTTTCATCATACGTTCTCCTTTCTCCTTTATAGTTTGAAAATTGACAATTACCCCCAGCTCTGTTAGAAGAAAGAACTGAGGGGCGGCTCCATGAGGAGATTTCCTTCCAAACAGAGCCTGCTTCCTTGGGGAAAGGCGGTCTTACTCTTTGCCGGATGGGGCCGCCTTTTCCACTTTTTAATTTTGGGATTACTACCTTTGATAACCTCATAAAAAGACAGATTCGGTGAACCTGCCCGCCGTCTGGAAGGCGGGTCTGTCATTTCGACTACAGGTAGAAATCTTGTGTTTTCAGCATGTTACATTGGTAAGATTTCTCGCTTCGCTCGAAATGACATGTTGTTGAGACTTTTTATGGATTCATCACCTCTTGTTAACACCTCCTTTCAAATTTCATTTTCCACCCCCTCTACCTCTCTTTCCATGCTGCAACCTGCTTTAATAGTTCTCTGGCAATCTTACGCTGTCTGGGAAACTGGGAGGCCTTTTTAAGGGCTAACATGGCCTTATCCTTATTTTCCAATTGCAGGGCGCAATATCCCATCATGAGTGGATATTCTCCATTCTTAGGATCGAGCCTGGCGCTTTGACTAAAGGCCTTGAATGCATCTTCATATCGTTCCTCTTTATAGTAAACTTGTCCCAACAGTGACCAGAGTTTGGCTGTCGGGTTTTTCTTAAGGGCCCGATTGAGCGTATCCCGGGCCTTCTCCAACCTGTGACCGGCAAGAAGGAAGGAGATAAGTTTTTCGTACTCCTCGGGTTTTCCATCATATCCTAAGGCCTTCTCATAATATCTGGCCGCCTCCAGAGGCAGCCCAATAACACCAAGGAGATCACCTAAGAGTATTATCTCATCTCGTTTTAATGTGGTAAGGTAGCTGTATATGATTAGGGAGAATATAGCCTTTTCGTAATCATTCTGATTGGCATAAAACTGGTAGTTTAAGCGCCACCAGAGAGGGTTATCACCATCTCTGTCAACGAGTCTTTTAAGCATCTGGTTGGCCTTCTTAGTTAGTTTAAGGTCAACATAGACCATTAAAAGGGATTGAACCCATTCCTGTTTTGGGGACCCCAGTTTGCCTGATACAAGTACTTCTAAATAAGGAATGGCATTTTCTTTTTTACCAGCCATCAAAAAGGCGCTACAGGCATTAAAAAGGGTGCCTGGTTCTTTCTCTTCACTTGTTTCATATCCTTTGACTAAGGCATGGCCTGCCTTTTGATATTCCTTTAGATCATAATAGATCTTTCCCAGATTCATCCAGGCAGGGTTGTAGTCTGGTTTAAGGTCAAGCGTTGCCAGGTAGTGGGTGACTGCCTCCTTTTTCTTGTTGTTCATGAGGAGGACATTGGCCAGGGTGAACTCAAACATGTGATCCTGGATATCTGGATGTCTGGCAAGACAATCCTTTAGCGTCTCTTCAGCTCTTTTGTATTCCCTGACAACCATAAAGGCATTGGCTGCATAATAAAGTGTCTTTGGGTCTTTCTTTTCACTTGTTTCATATCCTTTGACCAAGGCATGGCCTGCCTTTTGATATTCCTTTAGATCATAATAGATCTTTCCCAGATTCATCCAGGCAGGATTGTAGTCTGGTTTAAGGTCAAGCGTTGCCAGGTAGTGGGTGACTGCCTCCTTATTCTTTCCACACATAGTTAAGGCATTTCCAAGGGTAAACTCGATAAGGTAGTGGTTTTCTTTAGTGTGTTTATGGATGAACTTTTTTAGCTCTTCCGTGGTCTTAAGATATTCCTTTTTATTCATCAACTGCTGAGCCTTGTAAAGCGCCCTGTGAACCTCTGTTGGCAGTTTAATCTTGTCTTCCTTTTTATCAGGATAGGACAGGGAAGGAGGGTAGAGGAGAAATAATAAAGTAAATAGAACTAACTTTTTCATAGAGAACTTCTTTCAATGATCAATTAACAATGTCCAATTATCAGTGATCAGTGATCAATTTTTAATTGCTAATTGTTGATTGTTCATTGTTAATTGCTAATTGCTCATTGCTAATTGCCCTCACTCCATCTTAAAGGCAATGGTTGTAACCACCCACGTGGAAACAGGCTTTCCGTGAATCTTTCCAGGAGAAAATTTCCACGAGGAAACAGTAGCGCGAACAGTATTATCAAACACTTCTTCAGGAGAAGACTTAAGGATGCTGATACGGCTAACCTGGCCGAGCTTGTCTACCAGAAACCTGACCCTCACATATCCGGTTATATTAAACTGCCTTGCCCTGTAAGGGTAAGGGGGTTTCAGCTTTAAAAGCACTACCGGTTTCTGGTCAACCTCACTTAGGTCATAGAACGGCTTTGTCAGCTCTGGCAGCTTCTCAGTTAGATGAACCAGTTTAGGCGGAGGCACCACGGCCATGCCTTCTACAAGCCTGGGGTTTATCTCAAAGGATAGTCTATCCATTCTAATCTTTTTAGGCCCGCTGAAATCTACCTGGAATTTGGGTGTTATTTTTTCTTTGATCTCTTTCTCCTGGGGCTTTTCTTCTTCTTTGGGTGTAGGAGGTTTTGGGGGCCTGATCCGGATAAGGTCTATAGGAATGGCATCAGGCATGTTATTTTTCCTATATTCTCCCTTAATAAAATGAGGCAAGATGGCAAACAGAGTTAGGTTAACCAGTAGGGCAAGAGATAGTAAGGCAATAGAGCGTAAATTTAAATAATTATTCATTACCACCTTCTCTTGAAGCGGCTATGCTGATCTTTTTGGCCCTGGCCAGGCGGCATTGGTCCAGGACCTTGATCACTGTGCCGGTATGACTTTTTTTGTCTGCAACAATAACCACACCTGTCTCTGGATTTTCTGCAAGGGAGCGTTCCACATGTGCACGGACACTTCTAATATCTATCTGTTTTTTGTCAAAAAATATCCTGCCATCGTCAGTAACCCCTATAAGAATAGTGCTTTTTTCTTTGGACACTGCCGTTGAGGCAACTGGACGTTGAACGTCAACACCAGTTTCCTTCACAAAGCTCGTTGTAACAATAAAGAAGATAAGAAGGAGAAATACCAGGTCGATTAGGGGTGATATGTTAATATCAGTGGATCTTCTGATTCCTCGAATAGATTGACGCACAGAAATCATTGCTTTCCCTTGTTATTTAATGGCATTTTTAAAATTTAATCGAATCTTCTTTTAAAGATACGGGTTCTCTAAATACAAATATCAAAATAGACAATTACAAAGTAAAATCATGAAAATTTATCCTTCTTTGTTCTTCTTAGCAGTAAGAATGGACTGGGCAATTATTTTGCTCAATTCGCTGGCCTCATTTGATATATCTTCGACTCTTTTTATAGGCAACAACTCGGCTTTTTTGATGACCTTTAACCAGTAAATTGATTCCCGTAGTTCTTTCAATGTAATCCTAAGTTTGTGAATAAAGTCTGCTGGGCTTTCAGCGCCACGTGCTTCTTCGTAATTTGCACCAGGTGATGTTCCTGATCTTAATAGTTGCCCAGAAACATGTTTTCCGACCAAGTTTTTAGGTAACGCATTCACTAACCGAATTATACGGACAGAAAAATCGACTAATCGATCTGAAATATCCTCACCTTTCATTATCCCTCGATTTAATCTTTAATTTTCTATTTTGATATTTGCATTTTCTAATCTTTTCATTATCTCTTCGTTTTAATTTTTAATTTTTTATTTTGATATTTGCATTTTCTAAACATACCTCCTAAGTATCATAGCCAACTCATCCAAACTATTTTCCAGCCAAGCGACACGGCGAGCAAGGAAGTTGCTCATAAAAAGGCCGGGTATGGCCACCAAAAGACCACTCTGGGTGGTAATCAGTGCCTCAGAGATACCTCCGGCCATGGCCTTGGCATTGCCCGTACCAAAAATAGAGATTACATTAAAGGTAGTAATCATACCGGTTACTGTGCCTAAAAGACCTAATAGCGGAGCTACAGCAGCAAGCACAGTAATTACAGCAAGATAGCGTTTAAGGAGGGGCCTCTCCTTCATGGCGCATTGATTTATGATACTCCTGTCAAGATCCCTTTGGCCGACTCTCTCCTTAATAAATCTGCTAACGATTCTGGTCCTCAATCCATCTGAGAGGAACAAAATATCATTTCCTTTAAGTATTTCTACTGTCTCCTTGAGGCTTATATCACGGTGTCTCATCCGGTGGAGATAAAAGAGGCGCTCAATTATAAGTGCCCACATCCATAAGGAGGTAAGAATAATGGGAATCATTACTATCCCACCTGGCCTGAGATAGTCGTATGTTTCTAAGATAACATCCATCTTTCAATTGGCTCCATTCCCCTTCTCTTTCTGAATAATATTAACCAGGGTCACTGCCTTCTCCTCCATATCACCTGTTATATGCTCCACACGCCGGCTTAAAAAGGTGTGTACCAGCATAATGGGTATTGCCATAGATAGTCCAAGCATGGTGGTAACCAGGGCCTCGGAGATACCACCGGACATCATGCGTGGGTCACCAGTGCCATAAAGGGTAATAACATGGAAGGTATTGATCATGCCGGTTACAGTGCCAAGAAGACCCAGTAAAGGCGCAATAGCCCCCATAATGTTAAGGGTAGGCAAAAATCGCTCTAATCTGGGAAGCTCTTTAAGAATCCCTTCCTGCATGATACTTTCCAGGGTTTCTCTATCCTCACCCCGGCTGGCCAGCCCTGCCATTAATATATTGCTGACTGGCCTTCCCTTTTGCTCATTTACTATATTTTGACATTCCTCCCACTTTCCCTGAGAGGCTAAACTATTGACCTTCTCCATAAGCCTTTCTGCATTGAAATGAACTCTTTTAAGAACTATGATCCGTTCTATTATCAAGATTAGGGCGAAAAATCCGATAGCCAGGATAGGCCAGACAATAGGTCCTCCCTGTCTGCACTTCTCTATCAAACCTGGCTTGTGAGTAATCTGACGCAGGGCAGCCCCGCCTGAGAGATCAACTGAGACTGCATCATCTATCCCTTCCATATATCTCCTAAGGCTCCGCCTAACAGGCCAGTTTGGCAGGGCTGAAAGGGCAAAAAAGACGCCTCTGTCATCTGAATACCTGAGAAAGCCGATCTCGTTGCCATCCCGGTAGGAAGCCGTAAAGGAGCCTATGGTTAAGATATCCACCTCTTTTTCTCTACCCTTCCTGTCAACGAATAGACCTTTTCGTAAAATCACCTCTCCTGTTAAAGCCATCTCCTGAAAAAATAGATTTACCATATCCTTGATTTCATCCATCCCTGGAAAGTAGCCCTTTTTTAAAAGGGGACTTAGTTGATTTATACGCTTGCTATATCGAGCAGAGAAGTGGGAGTTCCTTAGAAGGGTTTCAAGATCTCTTGCAACTCTCCTGATAACACCGGTGAGTTCTCGAAAATCCATAGATTCTTTGGCCCACTCGTTGGATAGCTCTTCTTCTTCTTTCTGTAATTGTTTGATCTCCTCATTTATGGCCTTGATAGAGGTCTCTAATTCCTTTTCGCTTTTTTTCAGTCGGTTAACCTCATTATTTAGAGTCTTCCTATCGGCCAAGATCCTCTCTTCAACACGCCTGCCCTCAGCTAAGGTTGCCTCATATTCCGCCTTTGCCTTTCGAGAGGCAGCCCTCATATCCTCTCCAAAGGCAGGGGTAGATAAAAAGGCTAACAACGAGAATATTATCAAGAGTTTTATCATTCTCATGGCACAATCCTCCCGACAGGAAGCTTGATCAAATCAATGGGACGTTGTTTGCTGGCCATCTCAACGGCCATATCTATATCGTGCCGGTATTTTCCTGGCAGGGCCTCCCATTTACCTGTTGCCCTGTTAAAGAAGCCTACATCCAATCTGTCAGTTGTTTGATAAAAAAGGGTTATCCTTCCAAGCCTGAAGATATTGACCAGAGTGGACTGTCCATTAAGCTTTATAGTATCCTGATAAACCTCTACTGTTGCTCCATATTCTGTCTCTACCTGCACGGCCTCCATAACACGCCTGAACTTTTCTGCGGATTCAATATTGGGGTCAGCCATCATCTCTTTAATGGATGCAAGGCGTTTTTTCCGTTCCTCCGGGAGGAATGGAAGATCCTGGGAAATCCATGTCTCCAGCCTCATAGACCAAACATCCAGATGGGAGTAAAGTTCATCTCTAACCCTAACAGACTCTGTCAGCTTTCGTTTTAGCTCTTCTACCCGTCCTCTTTGGAGTGTCAGGATCTTTTCTGTCTTCTCTTTCTGTTTTTTTAGTTGTTCTAACCTGGGCTTGAGAGACTGGTATTCGGCCTTGAGCTCAGCCTTCTGAGAGGCCCATTTATCCTCTTTTTTCTG
>JAUWNK010000124.1 GCA_030612685.1 Desulfobacteraceae bacterium | reverse complement strand
GTTAAGTTTCGCCGTCAGGAATAACCTGATCCACGCGTCTTGCAATCAGCTCAAACAGACGTTCAAGTCCTGAATAGAAGCCGTGAATATTCAGAGCAACGGAGTCTAAGTATACCTCTTGTTCACCCTTTGATTGTTGAGCCAGCGTCCAAACCCGCAACGCCTTCTGAACGAGGAGATCCAAGTCAGGAGTTTCTCCACGAATACGTTCAACAATTTCCTCGTAGAGCTCGCTCATAGCTCTACTCCATATCTCTCAATGCCTTTCTTCAATGATTCCCTTGAAGTCTCAATCTCAATAAAGTCCACAGGGCGATCATCAATGAGTTCTTCCACAAGCTTCCATGCATGCCAATAATCTTCGCTGTCTAACCCTTCTATCGCCAGATCTACGTCAGAGTGAGGTAAAAACCATGATTCATGGGCAAGCGAACCAAACAAGATTACCCGGCGAACTCCAAAACGACTCTTCAACATTGCTGCCGCTTTTCGAATTCGGGCCAACAAATCCTCGCGCTCCTGCCGATCTTCGGGGGTTAATTCAGAATAAGCATCAAAATGTACCCCTGCTTCAAGGTAGGGTTTCCAACCTTCGCGTTTTAACTCTAATGCAGTTGCCATAATTTCCTTTTTATAACATAATTTTCATCATCATTTGTTACATAGACCTTTTCGATTGTCAATCTGTTATTATTAGAGACAGGATTTACCCCAGATAAATTGGCCACAGTAAAATATAAAAAAGATTTCGCTCCAGTAGAATAGAAAAACAAAGGCATTCCACCCCAGTTAAATAAAAAACATAAAAACATTTAACGGGGCAGGCCCCAGTACGATGGTTCCCACCTACCCCGGTTAAATAGTCCTGCGGAATTTAACAGGGCGGGCGGGGCAGGCAGGGCAGGTCCCAGTGAAATATACTTCGTCCCAGTTAAATCGGCTACGCCGTTTCATATCCTTGAACCCTCCAGAGGCGGGTAAACATTTAACCCCGATGGAATACTAACTACAACTTCCCCGATTGAATAGTTAAAAGCATTCAATGGTGGTGAACATTCCATAGGGCGAGCAGGGCAAGCTGGGTAAAGATTAATTGGATTTTTTCTTTTTGATGAGAGCTATCTGAGCTTTATCAACACACTGTCATGATCCTTGAGAACTTTTTTCACCTCTTTTAGCTTTTCCCGGGCAGGTGAAAAATTGGGATTGTAATAGAGTGATTTTTCAAAGGCATCACGTGCCTCAAAAAGGCTCCCCATCCTGAATTTTAAAAGCCCTTTCATAAAATAAACAGACCACCTGGTCAGATCCCCATTAAAGTCAATTACCACCCTTTCAAGAAAATCCCCTGCCTTGACATAATCCCTGAGAATGTTCATATAAAGCTGCCCGGCATTATAGCAGTACAGGGAGTTGTCAGGGTCGCAGGATATGGCCTTAAGGATGTGTTTTTCAGCCTGTTTTGCATCTCGGCGGGCAAAGGCCTCTCTGTATTGAAAGAATTCTAATTCTCCCTTAAATGGCCTGTAACCCCCGAACCAGAAGATGCCCATTAGTACCAGGAAAATCAAGGGAATAACAAGATAGGCAAATGCGAATCTACGCCCCTCTGTTCTTGTAACAAGGCCATAGTTTCTAAGATAAATGCCTTCCATGATCCCCATCATCAGCACTGTCATGAAAAGGGTGCTATTGATCCTGAAAGGGAAAAAGAGAACAGCCGCAACCATGATCCCTATCATAGAGGCAAAGGCTGTTGCTGTAATGACCCTTTCGGATGTTTGAACCTTCTCGTCCTGGATAACACGCCTGCCATGGCTCATCACTGCAATAAAGAAGATAAGTAAAAAAGCAGAGGCAACCAGACCGCCATCGTTCAGGATCTCCAGATACTCATTATGCACCCTTCTTGGTTTGCAATCCACATAGTCTTTGAAGAATTCAGGGTCCTCTCTGTTGATTTCGGCCTGTGCATCATAGACCCTATTGCTGTACGACCAAAGGCCTGTTCCAAACAGGGGGCTTTGTTTAAAAAGCCACCATGATGCCTGGTAATGTTTCATTCTCATCTCAAGTGTCTTGGGGTTACTCAACTCTTTGATATCCATCATAGAATGGAATCTCTGGGGAGAAATAGACCACAAAAGAGCAACCAGGAACAGGATAAGGATCCCATATCCCATTACACGCCTGGGATTGGATCTGATGTAGCCCGGAACAGAAAAGTTGTAGATTCCCTTTATCAACACCATGAAAATCGGAAAGGATATAACTAATCCGAGCCATGAGGCCCTTGCCCTTGTAAAAAGAAATACTCCGAATACAAAGATGAACAAACCTACAGGGAGCAAGCGCAGTTTACCTTTTAAAAGGAAGATCAGGCCAGCCAGGGCGAATAAAGGAAATAACAGATAGGCCCCGAGATAATTGGCATTTCCGATGGTTCCTGTCACCCCGACATCGGAACCGGTCCATTCAAACAGAGGAAAATGCCCGGTGAATTCAAGATACGTGATGATTGAAACAAGGGTCCCGCTGAAGGCAACAGCCCCAGAACCCAGAAGGCTTTCCTGCCATCAACGTAGAGAGAGACAAAATAGAAGAATAACAGGCTGGTGATGTTCATAAGGGCAGCCACTTTGGTGTAGTAGTAATTGTGGGTATAGAAAAAGGACATGAAGTTCAAAAGGATGAGGATTATAACCCACCTGGCCGTAGATGCCTCTGATTTTGATACCCTCTCACCCCGCACATATTGGGTACTGTATATGGCTATCAGCAGGGAGACACCCATGAGGATGAGCAATGCCTTGGGAGAACAAAAGGCGTTCTCCAGCATGTTGGGTAAGAGAACAACAGGCACCAGAAGGGTTAAAATAAAAATGATAATGAAGGATTTCATATAATCAGGGGCTTTATAAAGGGGGGCATTGGTTCTAAAACAACTTACGATTAGTCAAATAGTCGAATGGTTGATTGGTCAACTTTGGTCAAATGCTTAAATGGCTGAGTCGTTGATTGGTCAAATATTTCGGAAAGTTACATAATTAGGCATGAAGCTTGGATATTTTTGCGCTTGCAGTAAGTTTATTCCCCTGCATCCTCCAAAATCGTTTTCATGATTTTGTCAGACAGTCTGAAGTTCTTATCCAATAGTTCGTCGAACAACGGTTTTATGTCCTCAATCAGATTCCGCTGTTTCGCTAACAACAAAATGCCCGCTAAACCTATAATCCGATACCCTGCAGAGATAGCCGCTGTTCGAGCACGGGCGTCATCAAGAATCAGCCAATCCGCCTTAAGTTCCTTACCAAGGACTAAAACCTCGGATTCACCTTGTCCAAATTCTGAAACTAACAGATTCACTGCTGTCCGATCCTTGACCTTTATCTTCCTGATCCATTCGGCTTGATCGATCTCCTTTACACCCGGACGTTTCCCGCCCCTGACAACCACCTCCTGATATACTCCCCATGGAATATATATGTTTTTATAGAGTTTGTTAAGCAGATCGAGCCTTCCTATTTTGGCGAGCCCGATCAATACCGCAGCATCACAGATAGTCTTCACACCTAGAATACCTTTCTCATTTCTTCAACGCTATTCAGCTCGTATTTTAACTGTTCATCGTCATAATCAACCACAGGAACATCATTTTCCCCCAAAAATTCGATAAACTCCCACAAGGGGAGTCCCGAAAATTCAGCCGATTTGCCCAGGGAAAGAACACGGTCTTTGTAACATTTAAGAGCCAACAGTTTTTTGGCCTCACGGCTTATGGCCTCTTTGGATAACCCATGGGAAGACAAGGTGCGATACAACTGATCAGATAAATCGATTATAGCTTGCACAGACATTTCTACCTCCAATAATTTGTAGTTTTTTGATCATACAAAATAGTAATGTTGGGGTCAAGTTCAATAAGGAGGGGTGTTCTCGCAGAAATTGCAATACTTTTTATCTCTGCTACCCTTAGGGGTGTAACCCTTTGGTATTTCTATATATAATGTTGCTGCAAAGCTGCGTAAAGTTCGCTCGAGCCCACAGAGAAATTATGAATAGGAAAGGAGGGCATCATTTTATGCGTCGCATCTATCGCATCTCGTTTTTAATCAGCAGCTCCTATCGGCAGTCTCCGAACTCTGATACGTTTCTCCTCAAAGACAACTACCGCACCACTTCTTAACTCGTCCTCAATAGTTGAAAGATTAACCACAAGCAAAGAAACCTGCCTTTCGGGTTTCCTCTCCGTTCCTTTTCTGAACAATATCACAGAAGGTTTGTCTTCCTCACGCAAGGCCAGAAGTGTCCCAAAATCGGTATCAGATGAAACAACGATCCTGTCTTCGGCAACAGCAAGCTCAAATATCTCCTCATCGTTTGCAGATTGGAGTCCATAGTCTCTTACATGAACAGCATCATGGCCTTCCCTCTTCAGCGCTTCAGCTACAAAGGGTGAGAGCGCATTGTCTACAAGGAACTTCATGCGGCACTTAGCAGGGGAAGTTGACGCTCTGTAACAGCTTCTGCCGCATATCGTAACGCTTCCCGGATGTCCTCAACTCTTAGATCTGGATATGCTTCAAGAATCTCATTTTCTGTCATGCCCTCTGAAACCATGCTAACCACTGTTGCAACAGGGATTCGCAATGCGCGAATACACGGCACACCACCCATCTGATTCGGATTAACTGTGATTCTATTGAATTTCATAGCTAAGCCTCACTGTAAAGTATATTAATTATAGCCCAGTCTTTAATATTTGTCAATGTGTGATAGGGAACGTTGTCAACTTATAAACTTACAAGATCTTGGAGACATCCTTGATTGATCAGACAAACACGAATGGGGCGAATGGGGTCACCCATTAAAGGGCAGGTCAAGAAAAAAACACCTCTCCTTACAAAAAAGTTACCCTTTTTTGCTTGGCCACAACGCCCGCATCAGCACAGCCTCGTTTTTAATGGGGGACGTTGTTTGGTATTTAGGTTGTTTGCAACTTTACTTTCAGCTCTTTATGTTTGTGAATTAAAATTTTACCTTTGTCGATATTTTGACTAACCGTCCCAGGGCTTAATGACAAAACCTTTGCCACCTCTGTACCCTTATATCCCATATTCCTGATCGCTGCGTACGCTACCACAGATCGTGCATAAGAAAGCTTCCTCTTCCGACTGGAAGATTTAATCTCTTCAATAGATACTCCCATATACTGAGCTACAGCATCTATTATCTCTTCAAGAGACATTCTTTTTTCTATTAGGCTTTCAAAAATCTCTCCAGCCTCCCTTAAAACTTCTATAACGAAATCCCCGCTACCAAGAATCCTTTCATCCCCTTTTTCCCGTTCTTCCTTCTTTCGACCAAGAAGTCCAGCCTTGTTTCCTCCCGCGCTTCGGACTAAGCCACCTCCTTGGAGTTCAGGTCGCTTTCCTTGATCAACCCCGTTTTTAATGAATTGTCGGTATCTTTTGCGGGCAACCTTGATTGTATCACCAAAATGGATGAGAATGTCTTCTACTGTTTTTTCGGCCAAAGACGTTTTTTCTTGGACCCCAGTTGAATGGTTTTCAAATTCAACGGGGCAAGCAGGATTAACAGGATCAGGGTGATTTTTTTGTCCTTCATCACTTCCCGGATGGAAGTGGTGAATACCAATCCGCCTTCGGCGGAGGTTTTTGTCAAGGCTATTTAGTATTAAAGGGTTTTTGCGGTGGCCAAGGATGGCGCTGTGGCCAGTCCAGGGGTATTTGTCGAGTTCTTTAAGATCATTGGCCAAGCCTGCTCTTAATGGGTTTAGGTGGATATATCGAATGAGTTCCAAGAGATAAGCATCTTCTTCGCAGACAATGGATTTGTAACGGTTCTGGAAGAGGTGGCCACTCCGTTTATGACGTTTGTTGAAGGTGACGGCATAGCCGGTCATGAGGCGGCGCATGACTTTGCTGAGTGGGGTATGGCCAGTTCTCAGCAACAGGTGAAAGTGGTTGGGAATAAGAGCCCAAGCATAACACTGGGTCTGGGTCTCTTCGAGGATGATGCCCAGACGATCGAGGAATGATTCGCAGTCCTTATCATCACGGAAGATCTTTCTGCCTTCAATACCCCTTGCCATTACATGTTGCAGAAGGCCGGGGGCGTCTAGTCTGGGTTGGCGTGGCATGGTGAAGGGGTATAGGTTATGGGGAATGGGTACCAGCCTATAGTATCTTCCGAATCCTCGCTCTTCCAGGTTCCAAAACAGTGAAACTTTTCACTAGATCAGAACCATGCGTTGCAACTAAGACACTCACTGCCTGCCCAAGATCGGAACGTATATTTGCTGGAAAACGAATCAACAATACCCCACTCATCGCTTCTCCATGAGCAAATATCCATTCCCCAAAGTCTTTATCCTCTGTTATAAGTAATCGCTTCTCTTCAACAGCAATTTTCAGAACCTGAAGGTCAGAGGCAGATGCAAATGACTCAGCAACTGAAGCAACATCATATCCCGAAGCCCTCAATGCCCTCACAACAGTGAAATCACAGCTTTCATCAGCTAAAAATTGTATATTCTTTTCGTTCAAAATTATGTTGCGGTCTTCAACGTGTATATAGTCAGCTCATTGGCCAGGGTATTAGCGGCATAGGTTAAAGCAGCTTGAATATCTTCCTTTTTAAGATTGGGGTATCCATCCAGCAAATCTTCTATTGAAGCTCCTTCCCCTAGTTTGCGTACAATTAGCTCTACTGGGACTCTGGTTCCTTTGATAACAGGTTTCCCTAACATGACATCAGGGTTTATCTCTATCCGATCATTCATGTTTCACCTCTTTATACCAAGTACTTTTTTTGCCCAATATTATGAGACTTTTAAATTTTTAATGCAATAAGCAAAATGCTCTTAAAATAATAATGGGGGCCGTTGCCACCCCGGTTAAATGGCCAGCATGGATTTAACAGGATATCAGCCTCTTCAAGTGATTCTCTTGCCCGCTCAAGACGATACCTTAAAGAGGGACATCCTATATTCCCCCTGTCCCTCCAAAAAGACGGCGGGCAGGCAAAAGAAAAAAAGCAAATAATGGGGGACGTTGCTATCTAACTGCGTTATTCCAATGCATCCCAAATTTCTTCGTAGTTGTCAATCAATTTCTTACCTCTTTCTGCACACCTTCCTGCCGTCACCGTAAAAGGGGACGTTGGTTCCAAAACGACTTACGATTACAAAAGTGATAATAATGGGGGACGTAATAGAAGCTGAAAGGTGAAAGCTCAAAGCTCAAAAGGATACGGGCGATCCCCAATCATTATCATGGGTTTTGGCTTAAACTCAGTTTCTTCCTTAAGCCTCGTTCCAATACCACCACAGAGAATAACCGTTCTCATCTTGCCCTCACAAATTTTTCGATAACTGCCATTGTATATTCTATCTGTTCTTTGCCGATCCCAGGATAGGTCCCAAGAAAAAAGGTGTCGTTCATAATACGATCTGTGTTTTCAAGATTACCAATTTTGCGATGTTCGATATTCAGGTAGGCGGGTTGGCGGAGGAGATTTCCTCCGAACAGGTTTCTGGTTTCTATTAGATTATCGCTCAGATAATTCGTTAATTCCGTTCTGGTGAAGCCTGTGGTTTCTTTAACTGTGACAGGGAAGGCAAACCATGCCGGATCGGAACCTTCTGTTGCCTCGGGTAGTATGAAATAGTTTTCATATTTTTTGAATCCGTTTACCCATGCTCTGAAATTGTCACGTCGTGCCTGGCAAAATCCGTCGAGTTTTTTAGCTGTTCCAAACCTATCGCTGCTTGAATATCCGTCATCTTTAAGTTGTAACCGATGTGGGAATAAACATACTTGTGATCGTAGCCATAAGGTAACGTGCCATATTGTCCGGAAAATCTTCTCCCGCAGGTATTGCTTTCACCGGGTCCGCAGTAGCAATCGCGCCCCCAATCTTTAAACGACCTGACTATTCTGGCAAGGGTGTCATCTGATGTGAGCACCGCACCGCCTTCGCCTGTTGTGATATGGTGGGCGGGATAGAACGAGCATGTGGCAAGATGGCCGAATGTGCCACATAATTTCGGATTTCGGATTTCGGATTTCGGATTTTTATGAAAATATTTTGAGCCCAGCGCATCACAACAATCTTCGATAAGCCATAGATCGTGTTTTCGGGCAATTCGAAGAACCTCATTCACGTTAAACGGATTACCCAAGGTATGCGCGATAAAAATTGCCCGAGTTTTTTTGCTGATTGCCGCTTCTATCTCTTCGACCTTTGCATTGTATGTAGGAATATCTACATCTACAAAAACAGGCACAAGTCCGTTTATTATAATCGGGTTAAGAGTTGTGGGGAATCCTGCTGCGACGGTTATTACTTCGTCTCCGGGTTTCAATCGTTTTTCTTCCAGTAACGGGGATGTGAGTGCTGTAAGGGCAAGAAGGTTTGCCGAAGAACCCGAATTAACTAATAAAGCATATTCAACACCAATTTTTTCAGATAGCTTACATTGAAATTCTTCCGCAAACCGGCCTTCGGTCAGCCAAAAATCGAGCGACGCTTCTACCGCTGCCTGAATCTCCTTTTCGTCATAAACCCGGCCGGCATAGTTGATGGCTGATTTACCTGGGACAAAGGGACTTTGTTTATGCGCAAAATTATAGTAGTTATGCACAAAGTATTTCTCATTGAGCCGGAGTATTTTATCTGTCACTTCGGTTTTTAGAGTACCGACTTTTTTGCACTGCCTTTTTTCTATCCAGAAGGCCTTGTGCGCGCGAACAATGCTTTTTTGCTTAAGTGCCCCAGAAGCAAGATTCTCATTGTCGATAACTATCGAAGTGTTTTCATGCTTATATTTATCGACCTCTTTGGTGATAAATGTTACCTGATAGTCATCCAGATACTCACCAGTAATTAATCCAGGTCTTACCTTCC
>JAUWNK010000158.1 GCA_030612685.1 Desulfobacteraceae bacterium | reverse complement strand
GCTGTGCACGGGGATGAATGGCATCCTTTCAGTTCCCCTCCCTCGGTGGGAGGGGTTAGGGGAGGGGGAAAATGGGTAAGGATTTTCACCCCCACCTTTGTCCTCCCCCATCAAGGGGGAGGAGATTGTTTTTAAAGAAATCGGGAAGCCCCGCCCTGTGGGCGGGGTAATTCACTCATATTTACCAGATATTTTAATAGAATATCGATAATTGTCAAAGAAAATGAAATCCGTGGTTTCTTCAGCCATTGATAGAAGCATTAATTATTCAACAAGGAGTCTCTGTTTTGGTTTTTTTTGAACACATCTAAAATATCTATTGTAAATTGAGAATAAATTGCCCTATAATCGTTTTTCAAAATTTTAAATAGAAGAGGAGGTTAGATCATGAACGACGAAGAAAAGAAAGTTCAAGAAAAAACAGAGGAACCTGAAACTGATGAAACAGCCGCCAAGGATTTCACATTAACAAAAACCGATCCAGTTAAACGGATAATAGCGTTTATCATCGATGCTGTAGCTGCAATGATTGTTGGGTTTATCCCTATTGCGGGGGGAATTATCGGCGCCCTTTATATGCTCCTACGAGATGCTCTGCCTATCGAAGCTCTTGAGTATAAAAGTATTGGGAAGAAATTATTGAAATTATCTGTAGTCAAAACTGAAGAGCCTGCATCTAAAATAGATTATGCCACCTCTGCAAGAAGAAACTGGATGTTTGCTCTCGGTCCTCTCATGCTCTTTTTCCTCTTTATACCCATTATTGGCTGGATCATCGATATATTTCTCGGAATAGCTGTTTTTGTCCTGGTTATTATTGAAATTATTAAGATTTTCTCGGATGAGAAAGGGATAAGATTGGGAGATAAGATGGCTGGCACCATGGTCATCGAGAAGTAGCATATAGATATCTTAGCATATTTAAAAAATCCTTCATTCACCATGAGACCTTTGCATAACTCAGTCCACCTTATTTTTTTCGGTATTTCGGTAACGGTTAGGGCTTGCGGCGAGCCTGCGACGAGCTCAGCCGAGCGGTGACGAAAATCGTATAGGTAATGTTGATGTAAAAATAAGACACCATACTCAACTCGTGGACAAGTTTTAAAAAACGATAGATGTTACCCTGGCCCAGACCCCTGGCCCAGACCCCTGGCCCAGACCCCTGGCCCAGACCTGGCTTTGCAAGGCATGTGTCAAAGGAGTCCAATTCCGAGATAATGCAGAACCAGTTATGTACCCCGAGCATGTCGCGCCAGGGCAGGCTGGCTTGCAAAGCATGTATATATAGACCTTACTTGTGAAATGCTACAACGACCACATTATGTTCCAACAATGTCACGCCAGGGCGGGCCGAAAAACAAAACAGCTTCCGGTTCCGCTTCCAGCCCGTAGGGCTTATAGGCCCGCTTCCGGCTCGTAGAGCCTACAGCTCGGAGAGAGGGTAGGGCCTACAACTCAGAAAGGCATAGTAACCATAACCCATAAACGTTCTTATGTCATTTCTACTTTAGATGATAAAAAATAATGCAGTGCCCCGCTTTGCGGGACTAAAATGACCATCTAAAGCTACGCACTACGTTTATTAATGTCATATCAAGGTTAAAACGATATTAGACAGACATGGCAAAAAAGAGCTTGGCAGAAGACCTATATTGACAAGAAAAACAACCAGGCTTACAAAAACTAATTGGTATCAAGAGATCAAGTTAAATAGAGGCGTAAGGAGAAAAATAATATGTTCAATTCATTTAAGACAGCCCTTCTTTTGGGTGCTTTGACAGGCCTTATTTTAATAATAGGCCAGTTATTCGGAGGACAGCAGGGTCTTATTATAGCCTTTATTTTTGCACTGATAATGAATGGGGGTAGTTACTGGTTTTCAGACAAAATTGTCCTCTCTCTTTATAGGGCAAGAGAATTGAAATATGAAGATGCCCCTGATCTACACAGGATTATAGAAAGATTATCACAGCAGGCAGAAATTCCCAAACCAAGAATTTATTTAGTCCCTTCCCAGAACCCAAATGCCTTTGCTACAGGACGAAACCCTGATCATGCTGTTGTAGCAGTTACCGAGGGTATATTGAGGTTACTTAATGAAGAGGAGCTTCAAGGGGTCTTATCACATGAATTGTCCCATATAAAAAATAGAGACATCCTTATAGGTTCCATCGCAGCTACCCTGGCAGGTGTAATCATGGTGCTTGCAAGTTTTGCCAGATGGGCAGCTATATTTGGGGGATTCGGCAGAGATGAAGAAGGTGGAGGTGGAATAGTTGGCCTGATAGCTATGGCCATCCTTGCCCCTATTGCTGCAATGCTTATACAGTTTGCTATTTCACGATCCAGGGAATATCTGGCAGATGAAACAGGTGCAAGGTTATCAAAAAACCCCCAAGGATTAGCGCGTGCACTTGAAAAATTGAGCCTGGCCTCTAAAAGGATTCCATTAGAGGCCAGTCCTGCTACGGCTCGCTCGACTGCTCATATGTTTATTGTTAATCCCCTGTCCGGGAAATCTCTTATGGGTTTATTCAGCACCCATCCTTCAACGGAAGATAGGATCAGAAGGCTCAGTGCTATGGCAGGATATTAGACGTCTTCGTGGGAAATTTCTTAAAATTTATCCGCCAAACTTACGGCGGATTTATGTCAAGCCCGCCCTGTCCGCCTCACTCTGCTTGGCAGGAGGGCGGGCCTTGCAATGGTAGGCGGGTTTTCGAATTTAGGATTTTCATAATGACATCATGCCTCATCGGTTTGCCCCCGACAAGTCGGGGTACGGGGCGGGAAGGCCAAGCTCTGCTGAGCTAAGAGCCTATCAACTATGCTCTCCTGTAGACCCAAATAGAGCAGTTTCTTTTTGTCACCAGTCTTTTTGATGATCTCCTTAAGTGCTCGCTTCTTTTTGAGTAGTGCCGCCTCTTTAAGGTGAGCTAAATTCTGAGAAGGCAGGTGGCCGATTTCAAGCTTCCCTTTCGCTTTAGATAGCTCTATAAGCTTAACACCGGCATCAGTGCGGACAAGAACAGTATTCCAACCCTCGATTCCTTCTACAGAACCTACTGAAATATCGGCAAACTCAGCCGTCATATCCAGGCAGTAGGTGCAGGTTGGCATAATGAATTTCCTTATTTGATCCAGTGGGAATGAGAGCTTGCCCGATTTACTATATACATCGAATCTGTTTGCAGGAGGCGGTGGAATATCAAATTTAATTACCTGCGGTAAGTCAAGGTTTTCCCTTAAGAACTGATGGAATTTATCAAGACCCAGGGCCCAGGTACAAAATAAGCCAACTACCAGCTTAACATTCTCTATATTTACCCTATTCTGTGGTGGATCTTTTTTCATCTTACTCAAGGCCAATGCCTGACATGGAGTAGCAACTATTCCAAGTCTCTCTGTACTATCTTTAGGAATCTGGTTCAAGGCCTCCAGCACAGGATAAGCCATGTAGCTTGTACCAGCGCCTTGAAGTATCTCCTCCTTGTTTCGGGCCAGGAAAGCACCCGGAATCTTGTCATTAGACATTTTTGCCAGAATTGCACAGTCAATAAATCCCTCTTCCAGCGCCAATGACAAGAGTGTAGTCACTGTTCCCCCGTATTGGGCCCTTTCCCTGACATGTGAATCTGTGGACCTTGCAGTCAGCACTTCCTTGACAGTGCCTAATTCATCCTCACTATAAGCTGCCCCAAAAACTTGCTGGCTGATGCTATCTATATCTGTATGGGTTCTGGGGCAATATTGATAGCATTGTCCTTCTGAGATGGTACAATTATCCAAGAGTACTATCCTGTCTTTAAAGGAAACCAGGTAAGGACAACCACCGGCACATGCACCACAGTATGTACAGAGGCCTGTATCTATAACCTCTTCTATTAGTTCTCTACAGCTTTTAATTTTCATATCCATAAACTTCCTCGAACTTCATATTCCTTTCACCACGAATAACATCCGGCTATCTTTACAGCATTCAGAATAAAAGTCAATATCAAAATTTGTGTAAGGATTTTCCTTGCTATTAATCCCAGTTTCCTGGATTCATAATTCCATTTGGGTCTAAAAGCATCTTAACCTTCTTTATTAGTTCAGCGGTATTTGGATCCATTCTCTCCATTGTTAATTTTTGTGCTCCTACCTCACCCTTCCATACCATACCCCCTAATTCGAAGGTCAGCCGGTTTGATTCCTCCAGGGCCTTTCTCGTCTTTTTAACATCCTCCTCATCAGCTCTATTAAAGGAATAATTAAACCCGAACATAATACTATTTCCCATTAGGACCTGGTGCACATAGGAACAAAGCATTCCATATTTATGAGCGATTTCCATTCCCTTTCTCCATGCCTCCGGAACCTTATCTACTGGTAATATTGCACCTGTATATTCAAAACCTCCACCCTTTCTAAAATCTGCAGCCAAGGCAGCCAGCGGGGGGACATCCAGGAATCTTTTTTCAAGGGCTGGATGGAGGTCTTCCACAAATTTTACCTTGTCTCCTCCTTTAAACGCCTGAAATAGGTTCTTATAAGTATTTATCTTAAGCTCAATCTCTTTTTTAGAATGGCCAGATACAATGATGACAAAAAAGACATGATTCATCCAATCCGGCTTCTCCTGAGTGATAAGAAAGAAATCCTCCAGTAAATCGAGCTGCATAACCTCAAATATGGCATCTGTTATTAAATCTATATCATCTGTGGAAAAGGCCATTGCCTCCCTGTATCTTGGTTTGGGATAGAGCTTTATAGAAAGTTTTGTTACAACTCCGGTCGTACCAAACCATCCGATAAAGAGTCCAGATAAGTCCGGAAGAGGCCCTCTCGTAAACCAATATGGGCTAACAGAGCAGGATCCTATCTTGCATACCTCACCTGTGGGGAGCACTACTTCCATCCCATTTATCATATCCGAGTTAACCCCGTATCTTGGTGAGATATGACCATGCCCTTGAATGAGGGCATTTCCGACAACAGTGACTGTGGGAGGAGCCTCCGGGGTTGAGTGTTGAAGATGGGGATAATTTTGCTCAAGATAGGTCTTTAGGGCGGCCTGAGACACGCCCGCTTCTACTACAGCATATCTATTTTTCTCATTTACCTCAATTATCTTATCCATCCCTTTCATATCCAAGACAATCCCGCCCTTATTAGGCACAACCAAGGCCGATAGGGTGAAACCACCACCGAGTGGGGTAATCGGAATCTTCTCCTTATTGGCCAAGATTACCACCTTTTGTACCTCTTCAACTGTTTTGGGCATAACAACATAGTCAACCTTACGAGGATGTTGTGCCCCAGGGTCTCTAGAATATATAAAAAGCTCCTCCTGACTATTGGATACCCTATCTTTCCCCACTATATTAATTAATGAGCTATATACATCCATATAGCCTCCTTGATCCCTTATTTAAAGTGTCTAAAGTGAGCTAAAGTGATCTAAAGTGCCTAAAGTTTAAAGTGAACAAAACCTGCAAACTATATCCGTTATCTGTTGTTTGTTGTGTTTATTTAACCTTTTGCCTTTCGACTCAAATAGGGATTTGGGCTATTTTCCGAAAGGCGATATCTCAAAAAAAATTCTACTCCGGCTCGCATAGGCCAAAATTTCAGGGTTTACTCTTCAAAGGCCCTAAAAATTTGCAATTCGCCTTTGAAAGCCTGAAATTTTGGCCAGTGCCCTCCAAGCCTATAGATATCGCCTAGGAGTCTGTCGGACTTTATCAACCTAAGCTCTTTGTAATTTTGAAACAATTAATAACATTTTTGCATAAAGTGTTCATTTTATTCTTGCCATTTCTTTGATATTCTGATAATTTATTAATAATAACAATATGTTAAATAGATCCCAACTTGATAACTATTCCATTATAAAGAGAGAATAAGATATGGATCCAAGATTTATCCAATGTGACCGAGATACTCTCTATTTGATGCCTCCATCTGTCCAGGACTGGCTCCCTGAAAATCACCTGGCCCGTTTTGTAGTAGATATCGTTTCCCA
>JAUWNK010000205.1 GCA_030612685.1 Desulfobacteraceae bacterium | reverse complement strand
ATTCAAAATCAGCTTTTAATACTGCTTTTAAAAAAAATACTGGCCTCACCCCTTTAGAATACAGAAAAAAACATCAAAAAAAATAAGAAAAAAATTAGATTTAGAATCTAAGTCTCATCCTTAAAGACACACATTTATCATCTTCCGAAAATAGTCATTTCTCCAATTCTTTTTTAACGACAATCCCTATTTTTTCCATCACATAAGGTTTTTTCACATAGGCTCCCGCACCCAATTTTATGGCCTTTTTGACACGGTCTGTCTCAGAAAACCCACTGGCAATGATTGCTTTTTGCTTGGGGTAGAGTTTAAGGATTTTCTTATAGGTATCAAGTCCGTCAATTCCAGGATCCATAATCATATCCAGTACCAGTAAATTTACCGAATTATCCTTCATGTATTCTATTGCCTCTTCGCCGCTTGATACAGACGTCACTGAATAACCCAACCTTTTCAGCATTCCAGATGCTATCTCTCTTTGTTCTTCCACATCATCCACAACTAAAATTGATTCGCCCTTGCCCATATACTCTTTAATAGAGATAATGGGGTTATCTATGGACAATGCTTCTCTGGTCACGGGAAAATAGAGCGTGAATGTTGTTCCTTTTAACCTGGTGCTTTGAACATCAATATACCCGTTGTGATCTCTTACTGTCCCCCATACTACTGCCATGCCTAACCCTGTCCCGCGCCTTTGCATGATCTTCTTTGTATAGAAAGGCTCAAATATCCTATCCAAATCCTCCTCAGATATCCCTATTCCAGTATCAGAGACCGCAACAGTCACATAGTCACCTTCGGCTACATGGGCATAGCCCTTTATGGGTCTGTCAATGTATTGGTTTTTTGTGGATATGAATATCTTACCCCCAGAAGGCATTGCCTCTGCTGCATTAGAGATTAAATTCATGGCTGTTTTGGATAGATGGACAGCAGAACCCTTGATATTTAATAGATCTTTTTCAAGATTGGCCTTTACATCAACATTCGAATGAAATAATTTTAACTTTTCATATTCAGGGCTTTTTAATTGTTCAGAAATAATATGGTTTAAATTGACCACATCTTGGATAACAACTCCTCTTCGTGCCAGAGTCAAGAGATCATGCACAACAACGGTAGCTTGTTCCCCTGACTTTTTTATTGTTAATAAAGGTTTTCTTAAAGGGCTGTCTTCTGGAAGATCCAGCAATAACAATTCAGGATAACTGACAATACCTGATAGAACATTGTTAAGATCATGAGCTACCCCTCCTGCAAGGATTCCAATGGTCTCCATTTTTTGGGCCTTCTGGAGCTGAGATTCGAGTTTCGCCCTTTCTTCTTCTGCAAGTTTAGCTTCAGTGATATCTTTATTTACGCCACGGTAACCAATTAACCCTCCGCTTTCATCAAACATTGGTACGCCATTGGTTAAGAGACAAATTTTCTTTCCTTCCTTTGTAAAATTCCAGTTCTCTAAATCAATAATTGGTTTCTTTTCAGAGATTATTCTTCTAAAAATTTCTCCAATACACCTTGAGTCGTCTTCTGACATTAGGTCAAAAAGGGTTTTCCCAATAAGTTCTTCTGGTGAATATCCAAGAACATCTGCTACACTTCCAGATGTAAAAGTGTATCTCCCGTTATTATCAACTTCCCAAATCCAGTCCGCCATACTATATGAAATATCCCTGAAACGTTTCTCACTCTCCCGCAACGCATCTTCCATCTGCTTGCGGTCAGTGACGTTTCGCAAGGCTATCACTCGTCCCCGCATAGCCCCCCTCTTGTCTTTAAGTACAGATTCACGGATATCGTACACACTCTCCTGGCCTTTCGTAATCAGGCGAAACTCGGTCGGTTTCATTTCACCCAGGAGTCCGTGCAGCTGTGGGTGGTCACCGAAAAACTGGCAAGTCTCTTGCCCGATAGTCTCACTAACGTCAATGCCAAACAAGGCCTCAGCGGCCGGATTGATATCCATGATACGATCCTTTTCGTCAATTACCAGGACAGCATCGTCCAAGCCACGGAAGACTTCCGCCCTGGCTATTGGCAGAATATCGAGTAAACTATAACGGAAAAAACCCCAGGCCATTGAAGCAGCAACCAGGGCAAATGCTAATGGACCGATGTCTATATTGGGCACGGGGCTATTTCCGGAGACATATACTGCATTGAGCCCCCAGACAACTGTTACAGCCACCAGGATTATCCCAGCCTGAGCACGATGGAAGCTGGTGGAACTTAGCACCCGAAACAGCGCGACCATGCTTAACACGGCAATTAAAAAATAATGATACAATATGATGATCCACCACAGCAGACCATGTTTCAGACCGAGCATTGGAAATGGTCCAGAGTCAATGGTATAGTAGGTAGTAAAAACGAGTTTATGCATGGGATTTGTCCATACCAGAATGATGATTATTAGTGCTATGAGGAAAAGTAGAAAAAGCCTCGTTCGAGTGATCCAGGATTCAAAACCAAAAATGGATATGCCGCATAGAAGAGCCAGTGGAGGCAAAGAGACGATTCCTAGGTACTGGAACTTAGTTATAAGTATATTAGTCTCGATGTCTAAGCCAAGGTAGAGCATACCTTCACTGGCTGCCCAGAATGAGGCCGCCAGGCATACAAAGATCAAATACCATGCTCCACGTGCCCTGCGCCGACTATAGGTAAAAAGTGCGACTACGAAGATGAGCATCGCGGCAACAAAAAATGGTGTATAGTAAATCATTCTGGGATCCATCGGCACCTTACTAATTTCACGAAGTAAACTTCATAGGAAATTCCTTTTCTCATCTCAATGAAATATTAAGGGAATTATTGTTAATTGTCAATAATTAATGAAAAAAGGTAAACTTTGGGCCAAGTCTTTGCTTTTACATTTTTATTAGCGTATCAAATTGAATGTTACATATACAATAAATTTTACTGGTTTAGGGATTCCATTTACAATATAAGGTTCATAAACCCATTGCCTTATTGCTGTAATTGCAGCATTATTCAATAATGGATGCCCATTTATTACTTTTACTATATTTACACGGCCATAGACATCTGTTGTTGCTTCAACAATAACTCTTCCTTTTATCCCTGCTTTCTTAGCAATTTTTGGATATACAGGATTTACCTTTTTTATCAATTTTGGCTTTTGAACTTTAGTTACATATATAGCATTAGAGATATTATAATCTTCTCCGAGAGGTGCACCAAGAACTCCTCCATCAATAACTCCGCCTTCATCTCTACTTACTCCACCCTCAATTCCATCGATATCGCCTTCAATTTCACCAAAATCCTCAATGTCTTGATCTTCAATCTTGTCGGGGACT
>JAUWNK010000063.1 GCA_030612685.1 Desulfobacteraceae bacterium | reverse complement strand
CTTAACCAATTATATTCAGGCTTCCGCGGGTGGCACGATCTGGATGAAAGCTACTATTAAATCTGTGGCTATTGAAGGAGCATCGGCCACTGTCCACGTGGAAATTACCTATGCCTTACTCGGAATTTATTGCCCGAAAGATGGCCTCACCCGTACAGTAAGGGACTATTGGCATCTCGAGGATGGCATCTGGTACCATTGTTCTAAACTCTCTAAGAAAAATAAGAAAGTGTAACACAAGGCCTTAATTAAGCCACGAATGGACACAAATGAACCTGTTTTTATAAAGTGCTTCAGAGAAATTATGCTATTTGATGTCTTTTTATTACGATATACGATGGATCGATAGATGAAAAAGTGTTTGACCTTATTGATTAAATTCATTAAACTAAAATTATGTAAATAACTGATGACAAGCTAAGAAACTTAGCTAAATCAATATATGATGTTGGCAAATTAACTTTTGGTGCCCTTGTTCTTGGCAGCTTAATCTCACCAAACCCTTTTGAAATGAAATATCTCCTTGGTGGCTTAACATTATTCATTGTTTGTTTTGCCATCGCATTCATTCTCGACAGATAGGAGGTTATTATGGATGGTCTGACTTTACTTCTTTTTGGTGGTTCATTATTCATTCTTGTATTTGGCCTATTGGTCTATTATTTAAAAAAACATCAGCAGCCTCAATGATAATAGCTTTTAATCCGTCGCTGTATGGCGGGCCAGAATCCCGATTCCGGTCTCGGGACGGGGAAGGCGGGTTTGAACCTGAGCAGTTACAATAATTTTTCGTGATAATTTGTGGCTTAATAGTAACAAATTTTCTTTTATTGTAATATACTCTAATGGAAATGTAAAATATGAACCCGTCCCCAATTATACGATTATCTTATCTTGACAGAGGAACAATTTTAGGGTAGTTAAAACCATAGAATAGTATGAATATTCCTTCTCACTGAATCTTTTATTGTGGATTGGCTTGGGATTTGCTATGGGAGAAGGAAGTTTAGTTTTTCTGGGTGGAGTATTCATCAATCGCCTTTGTAACATCAGATAGATATTCAGTCAGCAACATATTCTATATCTTTTAATCTTTTTAAATCCTCAAGAATTCTATCCCTTATCTTTAATTCGCCTGCCCACCTGATGTATTCATTATCACCACCTCTTAGATCATCTGCCGTGAAATTTCTTAGAAAATTTTCCGAAGCTATCTTATATTGACTCTCAAACTTCTCTATTTCTTTGTTCGTGCTATTTAAGCCAACTTCGAGTCTCTTTATCTCAGCAGACATCGCTGACCTGATGATATCTGCCGACTCTTCTCTATCAGATATGATTTTTACCTTTGACATGTTTATCACCTCCAAACTAAAACTTTGTTTATTGGTAACTACCCAGGTTGATAGGTTCACGGTTCACAGTTCAAGGTTAATTGCATTGTGATTTTCATCATATTTATTGGACGACATAGAATTCGCTCCAGATTTGTATGCAAGACTGCCTGATCTACTGAAGGAACCGGATGAGCACTGAATTCTTCAAGGAATCGAACCAGTTTTTCATCACTCTAACCTTGATAACCTCGTAAAAAGCCACATTTCCCCTCCCCTGGTGGGAGGGGATAAAGGGGAGGGGGATTTCACCCTCACCTTCACCCTGTTAAATTCCCCAAAGGGGTCCCGCTCTGAAGAGCGGGAATTTAACAGGGCAGGCCCTCTCCCATCAAGGGAGAGGGAGCATTTTCGACTTTTTATAGGTTCATCAACCTTGAACCCCGCCTGCCGTCCGGCAGGCGTGAACCCCGGGACGTTGAACATGAGCAGTTACGTTTATTATATTATTATAACACACTTTATTTATAATTATATAGTTCCTGAACGAAAAGTCATGTTCAGGCAAAATCCGAGTACCCGCCTGCCATGCATTTTCTCTGGTTTTAAGAAATTAACTGTTGGAGCAACACCATTGGCCATTATTTTGTAGTTATAAATTAAAGGCATTAGCGGGCGGGTGTAGCGCAGTCCTTCCCTCCGGCCTGTAAGCCCTACGGGCTGGAAGGAGGGCTGCATCTATTATTGGCAGCTTAAAGACAACATCTGGCGCTATCGATCTAAGCCCTTGAAGAAAAATATGAAAGTGTAAAACAAGGCCTTAATTAAGCCACGAATGGACATAAATAAACACAGATGAACCTGGTTTTATAAAGCGCTTCAGAGAAATTATGCTATTTGTTGTCTTTTTATTACGGTATACGATGGATCGACAGATGAAAAAGTATTTGATCTTATTGATTAAATTCATTAAACTGACATCATGCAAATAACAGACGACAGGTTAATGAGGACGCAGATTGTCGCAGATATTTTTTTAAGATATTTAATATCTTGATAACCTGGCCGCCATTCCTGCCCGCCGTCTGGCAGGCGTGAGCACGGAACTTGGAACCTGATTAGTTACGTGTATTTTTCACCTGTCTTGGAGCCGCCATTTTAAGAAAAGAGGGGGGCTGAAAAAAGCTCATTGAGGTGAAGAAAATTATCGTAGTTAGCCTACCTTTTCGTATACAAACTGAGTCTTTCATTAAGCAATATTTTATGATATTGTAATCTTAATTCATCAAATAGGAGCAAAAAATGCAGAATATCGATATAAATCAGGCCAAGCAACGGTTAATTGAGCTCATAGAGCAGGCCATAGGCGGAGATGAAGTTATTATTACCAAAAGTGGCCAACCTATCGTAAAAATTGTTGCTATTACTAAGCATAAGCGTCATTTTGGGAGCGCAAGTGGGCTTATAAAAATGACAGACGATTTTGATGAACCACTCGAGGGCTTCCAGGAGTATATGTAATGCGTGCGTTACTTGATACCAATAGTTTTTTATGGTTTATCGCCGGTAGCGACAGATTGAGCGTTAATGCTCGAAATGTTATCGCCGACCTTAACAACGATCTATTCTTGAGCCTAGCAAGTCTATGGGAAATCGCAATCAAAGTGAGTATTGGCAAACTTGAACTACTGCCATCGTTTGAAGAGTTAATTCCTGCTCAACTTGAAGAAAACGATATTAAACTGTTGCCATTAGATTTGAATCATCTTTCAGAGTTAATAAGGCTCCCATTTCACCACCGTGACCCGTTTGATCGGTTAATCATTGTCCAAGGTATGACAGAGGGACTACCTTTAATAAGCAAAGATGCTTCCTTTAAAATGTATCCTATTGAAGTTATATGGTAAAATTTAGTGACTACTAAGGTTCAGGATTGGAGAGTCCTACCAGCAACAGATGGCAGGTTAATGAGAACGCAAATTGTCGCGCTCTCTGAGGCGTAGGATCTACCCTCCGGCCTTTAAGACCTATGGGCTGGAAGCGGAGCCGGAGGCCAGGGCGGGCTCAATAGAATAGATTGCCACGTCGCCCCCCCGCCTCGCCTGAAGGCGAAGCCGATGGCGGGCAGGCTTCGCTCCTCGCAATGACATGATTGCAACTTGGCATAAGCCGGCAAGTCCGAGTGCAGGGCAAAAAGTTAATGAACCACCCTGCAGCAAGCTGGAGATTATCCAATATCAAACCTCCCCTCCCTTGTCGCAGATCCCGATTTCATAGGGAGCGGGGATGGGAGGGGATAAAGGGGAGGGTGAACGAACTGGTTATCACCCCCACCTAACCTCCCCCATCAAGGGGGAGGTACTATACGCTTACTCCGTAGCAGGCTACAGGGAATTATCAAGTTAACGATAGATTGCTAAAGAAAAAATAATAGAGACTGAAAGCGATAGGCTAAAGGCGAAAAGCAGAAGGTGAAGACGAGTCCCGCTTTATGCGGGACTCATCTTTTTTACATAGGCACACTTAATTACGGACCATAGTGCCACGGTGACATGGTTGATCTGTCTAAGCCGCCACCATACACAAGGTCGAGGATCACAACGCCGGTTGGAGGAAGTACATAAGGAGCAACATAAAGTGTAGCATTATCACGCTGTCCGTTGTTGAGAGCAAAACCAAAGATCTGGAAGTGCCCCATATCGGCTGTTGTATCCAGCAGACCGTTGACCTCGGTGATCATAGTGCCGGAACCCATTTCAGCGCCGACCTCACAAATGTTGACCTCGTGAGGAATTTCTACTGCAGCAGGCAGTACCGGATGCCACGGGGAACCAGGAGGCGGCTCGCCCACTGCTGCTCCAAAGATAGTCTCCTCAGTATCCCAGATATTGGATGCCGCATCTATTGGTCCATTGTCATATCTTCCCAGGAACCATCGAGCAATACACAACTCATCCGGCGCGTTCCAAGCGACAGCAACACTTTCAACGGCACCGGGTCCACCACCTCTATAGGCTGCGAGAGCAGCCCAATATGTATTAAGTGTGGGAAATGGTACAACACCAGCAGGTGGAGCTGACTCACTCCAGAATGGCCAATCGTGAAAGAACCAGTGGTAGTGCTTGGTTGGGAAGGTAAGCACGACGTCCGTGGTATAGGTAGCGCCAAAGGCGCCATTGTAATAGTCGGACCAGACATTGGCCTTTGCAAGGGCAACCTCTACTTCATCCAGGCTCCAGATATCGTTGAATGCGTCAATAGCACCAAAAGCTATTATTGGTATCTGAGACTCAAGAACCCCATTCAGATCATCACCGTCCCTGAGGCCCGGGCCCACAGTGGTTGCCCAGTTCTCGTTGATGTAATAAGCCGGGTCAGCGGGAGGAACACCGAGATCCCAGGGCACCCAGAACATGGTGTTCGTGTCAAAGATAATTCCGCCTGGATCATAAGTATCGCGGTGTCCAAGAGCAGGCCCGATAAAACCTGTCATATCCAATCTGAAATCTGCAAGGGCGATAAAGTTTCCCCTCTGGAACTGGCCGTTTGTGGCATCTCCCATCTGGAATGCGGCGGTCAAGACATTAGGACAGTCAAAACCAAATCGGTCAGCAGCTGCACCAGGGTGTTCATCAGGACCAGTCCCAGGAGCCACGGCACTTGCGTTACTTATTATCACAATATTAGCTGCGTTCTGTAAAGTCACGCCAGTAGGCCAATCAGGAATACGTCCGGCAGGATTTGAAGCATAATCGTAAAACAAGGCCTCAAGTACATCGTAAACGTTGATGTTGCCTGCGTGACCATCATCATACAGATCATTCACTACGTTTGCCAGAACGTGTGTGTCTTCTGGTAAAAGGGTAGGCACACCGTCAAGTTGCCAGAGGCCTATGACCTCGACATAACCTGCCTGCTTTTCCCAGTTCACGTTATACCCACCTGCCAGGGTATATCCGCAGTCTTCCAGGAGAAAGTCCTGAAAGTTGGTTTCCCATACATCTCCCGCTGCAAAGGGTGGGTAGACGAAGCCGGAGTTTAGCAGGGTCTGGGTATCTCTACTCCAAATCCTGACATTGTCTGTGAACGGATCTCTTTCTATTACTCCCCAGAAGACGTCAAAGGGAGAGAGCAGGACGATATGGTCATAGACCTCTATGCTCTTTTGCCAGGCCCGAAAACGCAGATGACATGCTGTCCATAATCCGGAGGTGTTCTCGATTACAAAGTAATTCTGCCACCCATCAGTCCGGTTGGCTGTATCCCTGACATCATAAATGGGAAACAGGAGCAAATCGCCTATTCCGCCATCTACAACACGAACAGGTTGCGCTTGTGCTTTGCCGTAACCCAGGGTCAAGCAAAGGGTTACCGCTAATAATATTAGCCATAATTTTTTCATAACTTCATTCCTCCTACATTCTGTTTTAAGATTATTGTTACACACCATAAGACTTCTCTACAAACGTAATATTTTTTTGTCCCTCCTTTCTTTATATTATGGTTAATGTTTAGTTGTTAAGCCTTTAACAATACATCCGTTCTAAACGCTCGAACGGAAACCTACAAAAAGAATTTCTACAGCTTGAGATCTTTGAAAAATGGCCACTCTGTCATTGCGAACGAATGTGAAGCAATCTCTAACTCATTGAAAATATAAAGGATTGCCACGTCGCTTTGCTCCTCGCAATGACTTGTAAGATAATTTTTCAAAGGTCTCACTTCAATTTATTGTTTCTTTTATACATATATACATTAATTTGTCAAGCTTTTTTAATTAATTAAATCAAATTACTATAATTTATACACAGCCTTGAATCTTGATATTATAAAGCGTAAGTACTCAGGTTGTCAGGTTCAAGGTTCACGGTTGGCTCATTTTTGTTCTTCATATTCCTTGAGATAATTCACGTCTGAACTTTGAACCTGAGCTTTTATAAGCACATCATACATCACATGTCAAGCTTTTCTTGTCTTTCCTCTATTTCAATCCTGAACCAGAGAGCCTTGTTTTCCTCTGCCAGATCCACAGTCTCGACTCTAACCTCATCATCAGGCAGATATGCCGAAACCTTGTACTCCCCGGGCTCAAGGCGAACTGTAAACCCACCAGCAACATTGGTAAAAAGATCAACAGTTTTCTCAGCACCCTCTATTGAAATGACAATTCCCGGGATACCCTCGCCCGGGCTGTAAAGGCCATCCTGATCCAGATCTTCATAAACTATTCCAGTGAGAGATGGATCCTGCTCTGTTATGGGTGCACCAAAATCGCAGACCACCAGATGGTAGGTGTAGATTAATTCCTCCCCTTGATTAAGGGTAACAGCACCAAAGCCGATCCCCACCTCTTTGAACAGAGGGTTGAGTATGTTGCGCTCCCCTTCTCTATCCGGATCCAATTCATCCTTAAATATGGCTTCAAAGAGTATCCTTGCACCCTGGGCAGGTTCCAGTTCTAAAGAACTGTAAGATTCCAGTAATCTAATAATCTCGCCGGTAAGGAGAGGGAGATACCCATGTTCCTGGATACGATCATCATAGTAAGGGTCATCAAAGGTATAGTCATACCATTGCGGCGGATGCCATGGGGATCCGGGAGGTGGTTCACCTTCCCCGTCT
The DNA here is from genome assembly GCA_030612685.1 of Desulfobacteraceae bacterium. Taxonomy (GTDB): domain Bacteria; phylum Desulfobacterota; class DSM-4660; order Desulfatiglandales; family B25-G16; genus JAUWNK01. The sequence goes on along the minus strand of JAUWNK010000063.1, from coordinate 7,917 downwards.
TCGGGCATCTGAATCACTTCCTGTGGAAGGGCATTAGCTGCTGTATAAAGATACCTGTTAAAGGTCAGGGGTGGAAGGCCGTCTATCAGGTTATCTCTTAGCTCAGGGAAGTCCTGGAGAATTTGGTCTGTGTCCATTCCCAGGGAGGTTGCCATGGCTAAGGGATCTTCACGGGCCTGGTTGATGAGTGTTAGAAGTTCCGACTCTATAAGATACATCTCATTGCCGGCAAAATCACAGGTTGTCAGGTAAACATTGAAGAATGACCCGCCAAGGTTAAAGACTCCGGTACAAAGGCTTACACCCGCTTCCCGTAGCTCGGGGTTCAGTATGTTCCGCTTTTCTGTCCCGGTTGGGTTCAATTCATCCCTGAACATGTTTTCAAATATTAGCCGGACAGCCTCATCCGGATCAATAAAATTGGCAAACCCCAGCATGCCCAGGGACTCCCCAGTGACCACCGGGTCGTAACCGCTCTCGATAATACGGTCATCATAGGTACGGCCATCAAGGGAATCATGCGAATAGTAACCCTTCTCGAGCATATCCCTGGTATGAGCGCTGGCAGCTTCATAGAGGTTTTGGTTAAAGCTCAGGGGTGGCAGACCATCTGTCAGGATATCCCTTAGCTCGGGGAAGTCCCGGAGTATTTGGTCTGCGTCCATCCCCAGTGAGGTTGCCATGTTAAGAGGATCTTCACGGGCCTCATTGATCAGTTCCAACAGCGCCTGCTCATGAGGTGAAACTATAGGATCCTCTGCATGGCCAGGGACAGAAAGAGAGAGAGAAAGGATTATTGTGGATAAAAATATGATAAGTCTATTTTCCATCGTTGTTATATTATGCATTTATTGTGCCATTAGGAACTACAGGTTCAAGGTTCAGGGTTCACCGTTCAGAGGTTAGGGTTACCTTTCTTTTGTTAGTTGCGAGCAAAATCGGCCTTCTTTGTCAGTCCATAGACCTTGCGAGCTAGCTCTCGGGCCAGCTGCCATGCATCAATCCGCCAGACGGCAGGCGGATCAATATCCTCAAATCGTTCTATTCTCATGCGTTTTCCGTTATGGGTTCTGGGTTCAGCGTTCCCCGTTCAGGGTTCTACGTTTTAACCTTTGAACCTCTGAACCCTTGAACCCCTGGCCCAGACCTGGCTTCCCCGGCCCATTGCATGGAAACTCCTGGTGTAGCATTCAGTTAGATCGTGCTAAGAGTGCATATCAAGTCGCGCCCCTGGCCCAGACCTGGCTTTGATAGCTTGCGAAACTTGCCGATCAAATAGTGCTGCTTTGTTACGTTACTATATATGCCGGGCAATTCGCGCCAGGGCGGGCAGGGCAGGCCTGTCTATCCTGTTAAAAAATGAAATTCCTAAACTATCGAGTTACGGGTTTCGGGTTTTATTTCCACTCTTTTTCTACGTATTGAATGAATTTATTAATTTACGTCTCAGAATTTCTACAATTTATTTTAATTATAGTATTATTTTGGGGCATGAGATTTTGCCCTGCATATGGAATAATGGAATGATGGAATATTGGAATATTGAATTTAAAAGGGAGTTTCTCATGTATTAACCTATATTTAAAGTGAAAATTTCTCAATAAACCATTGCTCTATTCTCTAAGAACCCATTATTCCATCATTCCAGTATTCCAACATTCCAATTGTGAGCGAAGCGAACTAAATTATAGTAATTATCAACAAAGAATTTGATTTTCTCTCGCAACCCCTAACCCAAATGTCTGGTCAGATTTAACCAATGGTGGCTAAATTTAGCCAAACAGATTCAAACTTTTTCATTTCTGATTCTGTCCCTCAAACTTTTCTATCCATTTATTCAAATCCTTTACATACATGTTATAAATATCCACAAAGTAGCCAACGTTTCTCTTCTTCCAGACTACTCTGATCCCTGCATCATAGGAGTGCACAATTTCGTTTCGAAAACTGACAGTCTCGATTAATTGCCTGAAATACTCATCCTCTTTTTTTAACATTTTCTGTAGCTTCCAAAATGAGTCTTTGTTACTTTTTATCTCTGTATTTAGCACGTTTTCTGCAAGATACTGGTTAATGTCTACAGCACAATCCACTATCTCCTGGATTACCTTCTCGGTAGATTTCAGCCTCTCGAAATCTTTAGATAACTCCTCAATCTTAAATGAATAATACTTATTAAGATATTCGAGCCTGTTGACTATAAAAATCAATTTTGCTTTCAAGAATTCAGTGTGTATCTCGGCTCTCATAGCTTATCCAGTTTTTTTTGCAATATTCGCGAATAATTGAGGGTATATCTGTAATTATCTTCGACCAAAAATCTCCAGTGCAATCTCTGCAGATTGTAATAGTGGGGTTTGTATTCATAAAGCAGAACTCCTTCTTTAAGTATATGGCTTAGAATTAATATACTATCCGATTTTATCAGAACCAGATCAATTTTCTTTCTATAATAATTTTCTAAAGGCTCGAAGGCCTCCATGAAAGCTCTATACAATTGAGGTTCCTCAAAAACTGGCAAATCCGTAGCCACTCCTATATCAATATCACTATCGTGTCGTATCCTGCCCCTGGCCCCTGAGCCAAAGAGAACAGCCAGTTTGAGTCTGAATTTTCTGGCAATAGGTTCTATTTTTTTTCTTAGTTCAGATATTCTTAGTTCAGTCATGGAAAAATCACCATATCCTTAAGGAACTATGTAAGGGTTCAAAGGTTCAGGGTTCAAAGGTTCAGGGTTCAAAGGTTCAGGGTTCAAGGTTCAGGGTTCAAAGGTTAGCTTTCTTTTTGTTGTTTGTAAGCCTGCAAGTACTTGATGAAACCACGAATGGCAGCACGGGTACGTCCAGCATGATCATAAACATCCTGAAACTCAATATTCGTTATGTATTGCTGATCTAAGGCTACATAAAGCTCACTCTGGACTTCGGTGCACGATCGCTTTGCGTACCGAAGAAAACGAACAAACTCAGGGTTTGTCTCCGAATCAAATCCTTCAGAAATATTGTGCATGGATGAACCAGCTGCATCCTGAATTTGTCTCTTCAAGCCAAAGTCGCGAGCAAATCCCGCATTCTTTGTCAGGCTATAGACCTTGCGAGTTAGTTCTCGGGCTAGCTGCCATGCCTCAATATCCTCAAATCGCTCTATTTTCATGTTGTTACCATTATGGCTACTGAGGTAAGCGTTGCCGGTATAGATTTTAATTTAACCCTGAACCTTTGAACCTTTGAACCTCTGAACTCATATACTTGGTCATATTTAGCCAATGGCAGTTAAATGTAACTCAGCCACCAAGGCACCAAGGTTAGAGAATTATTCTCTTAATACCCTTCTTGATGACGGGCACATTAAAATTAATAAGAAAACCAAGTCGCTTGCCAGTCAATTTCAGGTGGCTAAGTAGCTATGCTTCCCAAACAGGATTCATCTCATCTACAGCTTTCAGTTCACAAATAATAAGCTCTTCCACTAAAACATCTAGGCGTAAGCCCTCGTCGAAGGTTATTCCATCATATATAATTGGGATATCTACCTGCCTCTGATACTCTAACTCTCGTTTAGAAATCTCATGACAAAAACAGACTTCATAAACTTTTTCAAGCAAACCTGGCCCTAATGTTTTATGTACAGCATAGGCTGCATCTACTATCTTTCTCGCAATGCGTTCTTCCTTTTTAGACAAAGGGGTAAAACTCATATTTATCCTTTGTGTCTTGGTGCCTTGGTGGCTACCTGAACAGTTACGATTAAATATAGCCAAACCCACATCAGGGCACGGATTACTCACCCTTCCCTTTCGTGCCTGGAGCCTTTTTAGTGTCTTTCAGTTTGTCCGAAAATATCTTTACCCCCAACTCTTCTGTCAGTTTCTTGCGGGCCTCATCTATGACCTGTCTTTGTTTTATTTGAAACAACATAGGTTTGATTTTGTCCTTGACATCCGCCAGTGAGGCGATGCTGGCAGCCTTATGGTCCTCAACCTTAATAATATGATATCCGGTTTTTGTTTCAATAATATCGCTGATAGCCCCTTTCTTTAGCTTGAAGGCCGCCTCTTCGATCTCAGGCTGTGCCCTTCCCTTTTTTTTAACCCAGCCCAAGTCTCCACCTTTTTCCTTGGACGAATGAATTGATTGTTTTTGGGCAATTTCTGCGAAATCAGCCCCCTTTTTAAGGTCAGCAAGAATATTTTTCGCCTCCTCTTCGGTTTTGACAGCGATGTGCCGTAACTTCACTGTTTCGGGCAACTGAAAGTAATGCGGGTTTTGTTCGTAATATTTTTTAACTTCATCTTCGTTAACGGTTATTCCTGCCCTCAGGTGTGCGATATACTCGCCAGCCAGCATTCCCTCCAGGCTATCCTGGATCCTGAACTTGACCTCCGGTTTTTCATCTAATTTTATCAGGCGTGCCCCATGGGCAAATATCTTCATAGCAACGATATTTTCAAGAAGCTTTTCCTTCACCTTTTTCTTGCCCATCTTCTCATGCTGCGCCCGCACGGCTCCCGGCAAATTAGCCAGCACCATGTCGAGATAGCTCTGGGTAATCTTCTCAGAGCCGACTGTTGCCAAGATTGTGTCCTGCTCCCCTGCCGGACACAATAAGGGGAACAGCATAAGGATAAGAACAACGCAAAAAATGAGATTGATTTTTTTGATCATACCTTCCTCCTGTATAGTGATAGTGTTAATGGAAATTTTACAACTAATTGAATCTAAAAGGATTTTTTGGAATAATGGAATAATGGAATAATGCACAGCCCCTAAGTTGTGCGCTTCATGTATCAGAGGATGCTGCACGTGTCAAGCTTGACATTTATCCTGCAAGTCTGATGCCTGAACCTGACATAAAAGGCTCCGCATGAAACCGCTCCACGCTTTAAAAATACGTATGCGTTCACAGGTTCCGGGTTCACGGTTCCGGGTTCACGGTTCAGGGTTTCCTTTTGCCTATGCATTGGGCCTTTCTGCACTGCTAACATCGCAACCGGAGAGATCTTTCGTCCTATTTCAGCAATATTGTGCATAGATAAAGCATGACCGTATCCTGAATTTGTCTTTTCAAGCTGAAGTTATGAGCAAATTAGGCCTTCTTTGTCTAACCATAAGCGCTCAGAGGTTCAAAATGTTATTATGAAATTGCATTATTAATTGGCCTCAAGCCATTGAACCCCGCCTGCCGTCCGGCGGGCAGGCGTGAACTTTGAACCGTGAACGGATACAAAACATCATACGCTCAATGCATGAGATACGGCAGACACAACTTCTGTAACTTTTTCATGCTCCATCCCTACCCATAGGGGTAATCTTACAATGCGATCAGACAGAGAGAGTGTCACATTCAAATTTCCATGTACTCGACCATATTTTTTACCAGCCGGGGAGCTGTGAAGGGGAATATAGTGAAAAATAGCCTTGATTCCCCGGTCATTTAAATTGTCCAGTACATACGTTCGTGTCTTCAAGTCTGGCAAAATGATATAATACATGTGTGCATTGTGTCGGCATTCATCCGGAACAACCGGCCTTTTCAATACACCGGCCTTTTCCATGCTCTCGAACTGCTTGTGATAATTCTCCCAAACTTCCAAACGCCTGAGAGTCAGAGTATCCGCTTCTTCCAACTGTGCCCATAAAAAAGCAGAGATTAACTCGCCTGGCAGATAAGAAGACCCTATATGCTGCCAGGTATATTTATCCACCTCCCCCCTGAAGAATTTACTTCGATTCGTCCCCTTCTCCCAGATAACCTCGGCTAATTCATTAAAATGACTATCATTTATCAGCAGTGCCCCACCTTCACCTGAAATTATACCCTTTGTTTCGTGGAAGCTATAAGCGCCAAGATGTCCGATGCTGCCCAGGGGACGGTCCTTGTAAGCGGACATCATGCCCTGGGCTGCATCCTCGATAACCAACAGGCCATGTCTTGCTGCAATTGCCCCAATAGTATCCATTTCACAGGCTACACCAGCATAATGAACTGGCACTATTGCCTTGGTTTTAGAAGTAATTGCCTCCTCGATTTTAGTTTCATCTATATTCAAGGTATCTATTCGAATATCGATAAACACCGGAACACCACCACGCAGGACAAATGCATTAGCTGTGGAAACAAAGGTATAGGATGGCATGATAACTTCATCACCAGGCTGGATATCTGCAAGGATGGCAGCCATTTCTAACGCAGCCGTACAGGAATGAGTTAATAATGCCTTTTTGCAGCCTATGCGTTCTTCCAACCATAAATGGCACTTCTTTGTAAATGGACCATTCCCTGAGAGGTGTCCATATGCATGAGCCTGGCTTATATACTCCAGTTCTTTACCAGTCATATATGGCTTGTTAAAAGGTATTCTCATGCAGTGCATTCCATGATAATGTGGGTATAGGGAATACGAATAAGATTATGGTGAATGCTGACCCTGACATCGGTAAATAATCCGGAGGCCAAGGCAAAATACTGATCCTTGGTTCTCACATACCGGCCGCGATCCTTTGATAATATAAAGCGCTCCAACCAGGATTGTCCTTTTGTATAACACCCATCTAAGGTAATAAGTCTTCCGTCAGGTTTAAGTATTGATCTGGCAAGCTCAAAGAGTTGCATAGCCTCATCATCATTTAGATGATGTAGCACAGCAGTTGCCAATGCTATATCAAAATCAGATAAGGAAAGTTCTTTAATCGTATCTTTGTTTACTTTTTTGGTTAAAAATGTGCCCCTATTACCAAAATGTTTTTTGGCTGAATTAATGTATGCCTGGCTCATATCTAAGCCCACATATTCAACGCCTGGCAAATATGAAAGAATATCAGCAGATCCGCAGCCAATGTCTAATATTTTATCACCGTCTCTGGGTCGAATATATTGTTTTACATACAGAGAACGGGCATTGCCACCAACCATAATGGCAAACAATTTATATATGGCTGAAATTTCCAAAACAGATCGAATATCAGGTAAAGGAATATTCATGGAATACCACTAAATGGTAATTACTCAATATCTTGTGGATAAAACCCTTACGGGTAAACTCCAAATTAGGAATTTAGGCGTAAGCCTTTTATCAATCCACTGAATATTGAGCTGTTGCACTAAATGTCTTCATGACTCAAGATCTAATATTTATGGCAAGCTTTGCGGTTAAATCAAGTAATGATGCTTTTAAATTCGAAATCCGAAGCACGAAATCCGAAACAATATCGAAATTCAAATGTTCAAAATTTGAAACAACCCAAAGCTGAGCTACTCTGGGCAAACGCTTCTTCGTTTAGAGCATTGGAGTTTTTGTCATTAGAATTTGATCCGAAAATAGAATTAACTGTAATAGTTCATGGTGTTCAAAATACAGGGATCATTAAATAGATTGAATTCATTAAGGTATTTGCATTTAAAGCCAAAAGCATGTAAAGGAAGGCTTTAGCCTTCCATTTCTGGAAACCTGAAGGTTTCCTCTACTTGATCCCTGTCCCTTTGAGCTGTTACAATTAATTTTCATCATTCGTGGTGCCCAGAATGGGCATGAACGTTTGTTTAGAATTTCGACCTGCCCGCCCATAGCCTACTTGCCCGAAATCACTGCACGCTCATACTTGACTATTGCTGGCAAGATTCGCAAAACAAGGCAGGCAAAGCAATGGCAGGTGGGTATTCGAATTTCGGATTTTTTTAATGACATCGTGTCTCATTTGTTTGCCCGTCTCCCGCCCCGTCCCGCTGGGATCGGGACCCATGCGGGGCAATTCGGGATATGGGCCGGGAAGGCGAAGCTTCGCTAGATTTTTTCTTACAGAAACTCAACCGTATCTCAGCTGTGTTGGGTGCATTGTTATGCTCATATTCTCATGGTAAATATCTATCAATATCCAATGCACCATGGAAAATGCCTAAAATATCAATTTGTTCTTCCCT
>JAUWNK010000095.1 GCA_030612685.1 Desulfobacteraceae bacterium | reverse complement strand
AGTTCTTTTAAAAGAGAGAAAATCTGTCCGATATCTTTATCTTCTCTTGCCAGAGAGATCAATAGATCTATCTTGTTAAGATATCCCCTATCTATTTTCCCTGTAATCTTTGCTGAAAAGATCTTTTGATGCAATGTAGCTGTTGTCCCCTCTTCTGCTGTCAGCAGCTCTTCAAAAAGTTTCTCTCCCGGTCTCTTTCCGGAAATAACCATAGGAATATCCTTATCCGGTTCAAGCCCGGAAAGCCTAATCAATTCCTCTGCTACCTGATAAATATAGACAGGATCCCCCATATCCAGAACGAAAACATCACCTCCCTTGCCCATTGCCCCGGCCTGCATTATCAGTTGAACAGCCTCTGGTATAGTCATGAAATAACGTTTCATCTCATAGTCGGTTATGGTGATTGGGCCACCGTTTTTTATCTGTTTTTGAAAGATCGGTATCAGGCTACCCCTGCTTCCAAGAACATTACCAAATCGAACGGAAAAAAATGCGGTTTGTTTATTCGGTAACACCAGGATCAAATTTTCTGCAGCTCTCTTTGTTGCCCCCATGACACTGGTGGGGTTAACTGCCTTATCTGTGGAGATAAATATAAACCTTTTTACCCCGGATTCAGCAGAAATCTTTGCCAACACCATTGTTCCATAGATGTTATTTAATATCGCCTCCCTTGGATTTGCTTCCATCAAGGGAACATGCTTATATGCAGCCGCATGAAATACGGCATCAATACTATCTTCTTTAAATATCCTTCTAATCTTAATTTCATCCCTTATATCCCCAACAATGGATAGTAAGCGAAGCTCAGGATATTTCTCTTTCATCTCCATGTCTATGTTGAAAAGCTCAGTTTCTCCCATATCCAGCATGATCAGAGTTGACGGATTAAACCTGGCAACCTGTCGGCAGAGCTCTGAACCGATTGAGCCCCCTGCCCCTGTAACCAAAATATTCTCATTGTTGATATAAGAAGTAACCTGTCCCATATCGATATCTATCGGTGCACGCCCCAATAGATCCTCAATAGAGATATCCCGTATATCCCTTAGGGTAACCTTTCCATTAATTAAGTCAGAGAGTCCGGGGAGCACCTTGACATCCTTTATATCAGTTTTTCTTACATATTCCATTATTCCCTTGATCTCTTTAGAGGTGGCAGAGGGAATGGCAATTATGATTTCTTTGACATTAAGATTCTTTACCAGTTTTGGTATATCCTTCCTTGCACCCAATACCCTTATACCGTGTATCAGTGTTTTTCGTTTCTGGGGATTATCATCAACGAAGCCAACCAGGAAATAGCTGTATTTGGGTGATCGTAATATATCTCTTACCAGTTGTTCTCCTGCTGAGCCACACCCCACAATCAGTGTCGCCAGTCCTCTCTTTCTATTAGAGCCCGAATAATAAAGGCGAAAAAAGGCCCTAATAGCAGTAATAAAAAAGAAGGTAAGGAAAAAGTCGATAAAGATAACAGACCTGGGAAAGGGCGAGAAGATTTCCCAGTCCCGAAAGACAAGGGCTATAAAGGCAATCATAGGAGAGGACAAGGCTGAGGCCTTAATGATAGATAAAACCTCCCTAAGCGAAATGTAGCGGAAAGAGATATGATAGAGACGAAAAGCCCAAAATACCAGGATCTTAAAAGGAACAATTATTACTGCAATTACAAAAAGTTGATAAAGATACTTTTCCCCTATCTCATTGATTGAACCTAATCTAATCAAATAAGCAAAAAAAAGGGATAACAGGATTAAAATTGTGTCTATAATAACAGACAGAGACTTTTTATAAGATCGTGCAATATTAAAAAGTTTGTCTAATCTTTCCTTTATCATCGCCGCCATTCCTGTTAATCATCCACATCATAACCAATCCTGAAGAACATCCTATACCACTACACTACCTGATAAAATGGGTAAGCTTTTTTACTCAAAACAGCCTTGAGAGGAAACCGCTAAAATAGCTTACCACGCCCCGAGATCTATAATACTCGATAGAGCATAAGACCATAAGAGTCCAATTTTGTTAATATAGCAAAAAAATAATCGAATCCAGCACTATAAGATATGTAAAAGAAACTATGCAAATAATCAATTCAGCATGAACTTTTACTTTAACGCTACTTTATTATTCTAATCGCTCGAAAGGATGGAAAGGAATTCTGAGGCCTTTAAAATCTTTATTCCAGCATATTCTTTGAGATTCAATAGATGCCTGTCGCCGGAAACGATATAATCCACATTGCAGCAAACAGCACACTCTACAAACTTGTCATCATCAGGATCATCAGCTACGGCCTGAATCTGCTTCGTGACCTTAGCAGGTATGGTAAAGGTCGAGAAATCTAAAAGGATTTGGTTTACCTCCTCTTCATCAAGTTTAAATTTTGTCCTTAGCTTTTCAGCTATCTCCTCCTCAATGCCCAATGAAGTGAAAATAATGATATTCCCATCTCTCCCTAAGTCCACAATCTCTCTAGGTTTCCCACCCCAAAAGATAGCAGAAATATAAATATTAGTATCGATCACAACCTTAGCGATCAAAAACTTAATCTCCTCTAATTCCTTTCGTGGAGAAAGATATCAAGCTCTTCTTCGCTCATCTCAGGTATGTTATACTTTTTAGTTAAAGCTTCTGTGTAAAGATAGAAGTTCTCCTTGTAACTCTTTTCCCTAATTATGTCTCTTATCAGAGCCATCTTCTTTTCAAACTCAAGCTGGCGCACTAATTCCACAATTTGCTCATAATTTATATCAACCTCTTTTAATTTTGTCATAGTTACCTCCTCATTTTGATAGGTTTATCCTTAAGACCGCGACCTTAGCATAATGAATATTCTTCAATCAATAAGCCCCTAAATCTCTCAATACTTAAATCTTTACCCCGTTAGATGCCTTTCTTTTTTATTTATCTGGGGCCTAAATTACTACCAACACATTTATAAGCTGAGGCAATTCATTAAACTTATATTTTCTCAAAAATTTTCCAACCTTTTTAATCCTTGGACCATCATCCGACGTAGATGGTCCACCCACTTTTTCAGCATCCACAACCATTGTTCTGAACTTGAATATCCTGAAAGGGTACCCATATCGGCCCACCCAACACCCCTGTAAAAGACCGGTCCACTATCTTCTTTTCTTATAAAAAGGCCTATAATTATCAAAACCGGGGAAAGCAATATCAAATCAAACAGAGACAATAGAGTATCAAAGTATCGTTTTAACATAGATATTTTAGTCTAATGCCTGCCCAAATTCCTTTTTAACAATTCCCCCCAAAGTCTCAACAAACTCTTGGGCTTCTTCGTACCAATCGCATATTTCATTGGGATCAAAGCGGATTAAATCTGCGTAATCACCTTTCTGCCTGTTTTCAAATAACATATCATAAAATTGCGCTAATTCTGTTTTTACAAGGCCAGACTTTACAAAGTTTTGGTGGAAGAGCGACCGAATACCACTATGTTTAGCTGATTAAAGTCCCTTTGTAAGCAGTAGAGAAGAAACAGCATAAAAACAAGCATAATAAAGACGATTAACAAAGGTATTACCGTATCCTCGTTCTAAGAGAATATTAGCCTCTTCAAGAGATTCTCGAGCCCGCTCAAGGCGATAAGTTATCAAAGTGCGTGTCTCTTCTTTCATAAAATAACACCGTCTATTTCAATATTTTGATAAAATGGCATTGCACCATACAATGCTGAATTCCAATCTTTTTTGCTTAACAAGATAACCGTCAAGACAGCTCCAGTTTCTATCTCTATCGGAAATAACTGACGACGAAAAGCATCCTCCCTTTTAAGAGTAACTTCTCCGTCAGTTAGAATGAGTAAATCATAATCGGAATCTGGTTCCGCATCACCTCGTGCTCTGGAACCATAGAGAATTACTTCTACAGAAGGATCAATGCTTTCAATCGCAGTGCGACACCTTGTTAATAAAATCTTCTCTTCTTCCGCACCAGTCTTATATTCTTGCAGTTGTTTCATCTTGCTTATTCCCCACTTTTTAAAAACATTTCTAGTTCTATTGGACCAGGTCTAAAAACACTATGAAACTTAATTCAGTACCAGCTCTTCAGTGATTCAAACCTTTTCAGCGTTCCACAATCCCCCAATCCCTAAATTCACAAATCTTTTCCCCGCCTGTCTCGTTGAACCGGGTACCCTTTAGGTTTTCAACTGGGTTGAAATGTTTACCCCGTGGAATGCTTTTTCTTTTTTATTTATCTGGGGCCTCATTTCCTTATTTCTTGCAACTCAGAATCACCGAAATAACGCGATCAAGATCTTCTTTCGTCATCATTGTCCCCGACGGCAGGCAGAGACCACGGTTGAATAAATCCTCGGCCACTTTACCACCAACAACCTTTACCCCGTGAAATTCGTTTACGACAGCGGAGCGTATTTCACTGGGGCGCGCCTTATACCTCTTTTTGTTTTGTCCTGCTTTTAACCCCTGAACCCCGCCTGTCCCGATATAATCGGGGCGGGCAGGCCTGAACCCTGAACCGCAGTCGAAGACTGCCTGCATATGCATCGGCTTCCAGACCGGCCTGGATTCAATGTTTTGTTCCTCCAATGCCAAACGAACCGCTTCTCGATCCATTCCAAACTCCTCTGGCGTGATCAAAATTGCAGTCAGCCAGCGGTTCGATTTCCCATAGGCAGCCTCGGGCATGAACTCAATCCCTGGAATATCGCCGAGTGACTCCTTATAATAACTGAATATTCTCCGCTTTGCCTCAACCCGATCATCCAGCACTCTTAGCTGAGCCCTGCCAATTGCTGCCAGTATATTACTCATACGGTAGTTGTAGCCAATGATCGAATGTTCATAATGGGGGGCCGGATCGCGCGCTTGCTGAGACAAAAAACGTGCCTTTTCAATAAAGGCTTCATCATCTGAAACCAGCATTCCACCACCAGAGGTTGTAATGATTTTGTTTCCATTAAAAGAAAATATGGCTGACTTTGCCCCTGCTCCGGCCGATCGGCCTTTATAGATCGCCCCAAGGGCCTCAGCCGAATCCGCTATAACTGGAATGTCATAGGGGGCACAAATCTCAAGAATCCTGTCCATGTCAGCACATTGGCCATACAAATCCGTGGGAATCACGGCCTTTGGCAAAAGCCCCCGTTTTTGGAAGGCTTCCAATTCCTCTGCGAGCAAATCAGGGTCCATGTTCCAGGAAGACCGGTCACAATCAATGAAGATTGGGATAGCCCCCTGAAATACGATGGGGGTTACACCGCCAATGAATGTAAGAGTCGAAGCAATAACTTCATCCCTTTGCTCGACTCCAAGAATCCTTAGCGCAAGGTGCATAGCCGCTGTGCCGCTCGATACCGCAATGGCATACGGGATGCCCACCTTTTCGGCAAATTCCTGCTCAAAGGCATCCACCATCGGACCAAGAGGAGCAATATAATTGCTTTCAAAGGCCGCCTGAATAAATTTAAGTTCCTCCCCACCCATGTGGGGCGGGGAGAGGAAGATTCGTTCTATTCTATGCTTGGTCACTTCAACTGCCATGTCAAGGTATTTTCACAGCACTTCACTTGCTAATTGAATGCGCTGAGCTGAATAAAAGAAGCTTACAAGGAGGAAATTTAAGCAGAAAATGGTAAGAAGGCTTCTTCTCACTTTATCATTTCCAAAAAATCATCCATGGACATCTCGAGGTCATGCCGCACGATTTTAAAAAGAAGCCCTTTTGGCACGTCCCTTTGGCCATGATCGGGTACTGTCGTCTTCCGCCCATCAGGATGAGAAAAGCGAATGTGAGATCCGCGTTGTCTTACTCTCTCAAAACCCATTTTGCCAACAGCTCGTATTAATCGATCAAATGAGACTGACGGAATATCAGTCATGGAGTGACCACTTCCAGATCTCGGACGCCAACAAAAGTGACCTGTTCCACGACTGGTGGCTCCTCATCTGCGCATGCCGCAATAGCTTCCTGTATATTTTTTAATGCCTCTTCAATGGAATGCCCATAACTTCGACACCCCTTGAAAAGGGGGCACTCCACAAGGAAGATACCATCGCTATCTTGCTCAATGATTACAGTATAATGTTTTTTCATGGTCTAACTCCAAAATATTCGATAAAATTGCAGAATAACGATACCACAGATTCCTGTTTCATACAATTCTCCATATCAGAAATAACAGCCAATACACGCAATGCCAAATGCATACCCTATGGAATGTTTACCCCGTGAAATGCCCTGTTTAATCCAAGGCTATTCAACCGGGGCGAAGGCCATTTCACTGGGGTGAAACTATTCCGCCAGGGCATGGCCGCCGTGCCACTGGCTACGGCAACTGAATAAGAAACCCCCACCTTATCAGCAAATTCTCTTTCAAAGGCATCCGCCATCGGACCAAGAGGGGCAATATAGTTGCTTTCAAACGTTTCCTGAACGAAACTGATTTCTTCTCCGTCCATATGAGGAGGGAAAAGAAAAGTACGTTTAAATTTTGACTTAATTCTACTTATAGTCGTTGATGCTTAGTAGAAGCATTTTCCTGTTGTAGTCTCTCATGTAACCATATCTTGATTAAGGCCCCCCGATCTACACCGATACTTTCTCTGATTCGATCAATCTCTTTTATAAGTCCTTCTGCTACATCAAGAGTGATGCGTACTTTTTTACCAGGACTGGTAATTCTGGCCTTAGACATGTCAATTAAATCATGTATGTCTTCCCCATTGTCGAATCGACGATCAAAATCCTTAGTATTTTTAACCATTTTTTTGATCATATAATTTTGTCTCCCGTTTTCTGGCGCGTCTTACGGATATTATGCGGATAGTATCTTCACGTTGTGTGAAAATCGCTGTCCACAGCTTATTTTTTACCTTGCCTATCAAAATGGTTCTTTCTTCAATCGGGTATGAAGTCTCAATTTCAACACGATTGCTATCGTTCCATAAATCCTTAGCTGTATCAAAAGCAATACCATGCTTAGTTTTGTTAGAACTACTCTTTTTATCATCCCATTCAAATTGTATGTCTATACTATACATATATTGTTCAAATATGCAACATAATTTACAATGGAATAGGTTTATTCATTATTTTTTAAGCATACTTTTTATTTGTACGCAAGATGTTCACCCCGTGAAATGCCTATCCCGTGCGATAAGGCATGTTTCACTGGGGTTTACCCTGTTAAATTCCGCAGGACAGCTAAGTTTACCCCGTTAAATGCCTTTATGCTTTTATTTAACTGGGGCATATTTAACCGGGGCATAGCCGCTGTCCCACTGGATACCGCCACCGCATGAGGAATTCTAACCTTTTCGGCAAACTCCTGCTCAAAGGCATCCACCATCGGACCAAGAGGAGCAATGTAGTTGCTTTCAAATGCCACCCGGACAAAATCGAGTTCCTGCCCCCCCATATGCGGAGGGGAGAGAAAAATATGGCGATTATTTTGTACTTTATCCATTTACACAAAAACTTTGATAAGGTGCCCGATAGTAAGGGAAAAAATCTTCGTCCCTACACTCGGAATTATTTTCACTCAACCATTGATCTCGCCTCTCACATAGTTGCCTATATATTATAGGATCCCTAATCATTTTAATAACATGAAAAGGAAATCTTTCTTTTGAAAAACCAGCCTTAAATCTATATAAATGATTTTCTACAGACCCTAATCCGCCGCCTAAATGTAACCATTTATATCCGTTTTGCATGCCCCATTGACGAATTTCATCTATTATAACTTTAGCACCACTAAACTTCATATACTTCAAGGGTGTACCCGATAAATGATATTGAATAATTCCATTAGCACATAAAAACATCGAAGTACCAATAAAAACGTCACCCAATTTAGCAAAATAAAGTTTAACAGAATTCCCCAGCTTATCTTTTAAATTTGTATAGTAATCTTTCGCAAAATAATAGTAGTCGTCAGAATTAACACGATTCATTGTTTCATTATAAATATTAATAAAATTGTCGAGGTACTGAAAACCCTTGTCCTCGATTACAATTACACCTTCTCTCTTTGCCTTTCGAATATCGTATTTATGACCTTTTGATATATCTTTTAGCTGATCAGCATCTGATTTTGAAAGATCAATTGCCACGGAAGTTCCTGCATTAGTGACATCGCCGATACCTTCAAAGAGCCACGATGTTGGAATGAGAGGGTTTGCTCTGCTGAAAAACGCAACAACAGAAAGATCTTCAAATATTTTGCGCAAAGAACTTTGAAATTGTAACCGGAAATTCTCTGCAAATTGAAATTTCCGATCTATCGTAGTTAATGCACCCGGATAACCATAAACTGAAGTAGCATCATAATAACCAAGCCCATTGAGCCCTTTAACTTTAGACACATCTCGAACCAAAAAGGGTAATGCTGCAGCTTCACTATTCTGCTGATATAAAAAGAGAAATGGTTCTCCTTCACCCATTTCTTTTGCAAGCAAATGATATTGCTGTGAATGGTATATATCGAAATCCCTGAACCTATCTAAAGCATGTTTCCACCTTTCTTCATCTCTAATGCCAATTAACTCTTGATCAATCATTTAAACCACCCAACATCATCGGATTAAATCAAATATAATATCAACAATACGTTCAATATCCTGAGAAGAATACCTTTGATCTACAGGTATTGTAAGAATCTTGTTTGATAGCTGAATCGAATCAGGTGAGGAAAATTTATTTGGCAACCAATGAACAGCGGGGTATATATCCCTCTCAATAAGACCAGCACGCAGATCGTCTCTTACTTCTTCTTTCGGTAATAATAAAATAGCATTAAAAGGACAACAATCTTCAGGCCAGGTTGCAAAATGTGTTTCAATGCAAGAAGGTTTATTCTTTATAAGCCTCCAGAAATGTCGCACATTCCCTTCTCTTGTTTTTCTCCATTCCTCGGAATATCCTTTGTCAATAAGGCTACGGCTCCATGGAGACAGTGAAATATATGGCGACTTTCCGTATAATTCTTCACCTTTCGTTTGAAAATCCCTATAGATCTCTTTTAGTTCTGAATCCCTTGATTCCCCATTCAGAAAATCTTTTTTTATTACCATTGCCGCTAATTTGTATGAACTCGCCAACCAATCATCAATTAAAGTTGGGGCTGGTAATCTCCGCTTTTGAGGGCTCCACAATAATGCACCATCTGGGACAGGGAAAATCTTTCGAATGGATGCAAAGGCATAGTCTGATCGTGAATTGACGGCCCATTCAGAAAACGGATCATGCGTATGATCCTCAACTAAAATCACCTTGTCGTTTTGTTGCTTCCATTTTATCCAAGGCTTTCCATCACGGACTCCAAAAAAGTTTACCGCTAAAACAATATCTCCTGGGCCACAGTCTATTGTACCCCAATCAGGGTGAGGCATCAGGGGATTATCTAAATAAGGTCTTACGTTTACTTTGTTTTTAATCCAATATGATAATATCTCGGGACAAAAGTAATCTGGCACAAAAACACTCTTTGCCGATTCTCTATTTTCATGATCCCATAATATTAAAAACGCATCGCGTCCTGTTGCAAACCATACACACGGATGAGGCCAATCTATACAAGCACCCCGCTGATAACCCATCCAATGGAAGTCACTACCTATTTCCCAATTATCTGAATGCGTCATTTATCAAATGATTTTAAGAACATAATTTACAAATTAAAAATTTACTTTTTCTTTATTCGCTACATCAACATATTCTTTCTTCTTGCCAAGAAACACGGGGGGCAAATATTCTTTAGCAGGATCCCATTTTTCGAAATCCTCCTTTAATGCCGAAACATACAAAAGATCATAGAACTTCCCCCCTCGATATATATGTTTGCGAAGATTACCTTCTACTTTCCAACCACATTTTTTAACATACACATTATAAGATGCTTTATTGTAGGGAAGAATAAGGCTCCATAATTTATTAAGGCCAACTTCATAAAAAGCGTAACTCATTATTGCCATAATAGCATCTGTCCCATAACCACGCCTACGAAGATTTTCTTCGCCAATTTTTAATGCAGTAAGGGCATGTCTGTTCTGCCAATCAATGTCCCACAATCCAGTCAATCCGATTACACCTTCATTCTTACTCTCAACTATAAACCTTTTCGTATTTGGATTGTTCAAACTATTTAAATACCAGTCACGTTGCTCTTGCATGGATACGGGAAAGGACCAGCCAACAACTAACTCCGACAAAGCAGGATTATTATGCCATTTCTGAAGATATTCCAAATCTCCTTCCTCTATGGCCCTCAAAACAACTTTCTTACCCAAAATCATTTAATATCTCCCTATATTCTCATTCATCATTCTTATTAAATAAGCCCAAGTCATCCACTTCCTTAACATCTTGATCGACTCGAACACCCTCGCCCTTCAGCACCTTTAAAAAAGTTATTAATAATATTTTCATATCCAACAAAATCGAGTAATTGTCAACGTACCAGACATCCATTTCTAAGCGCTTACTGAAAGGAAGATTATTTCGCCCATTCACCTGCGCCCAGCCGGTTATGCCCGGTTTTACCTCATGACGCCGGGCCTGCTCTGGGGTATATCGAGCCAGGTACTGCATAAGCAAGGGCCGAGGCCCCACGAGACTCATATCACCTCTTAACACATTAAAGAGCTCAGGAAGCTCATCCAGGCTTGTATTACGTAAAAAACGCCCGAAAGATGGAATCCTCTCTGAGTCGGGTAGCAGGTTCCCCTGAACATCTCTTTCATTGGTCATCGTCCTGAACTTATACAGCGTAAAGGTTTTTCCATGCAGCCCTGGTCTCTTCTGCCTAAATAACACGGGGGAATCAAGCCTAATCCTAACCAGGATAGCGATAAATGCCATCAAAGGTGAAAGAAATATGAATGCCGGGAGATTTATAACAAGGTCAAAGATGCGTTTTTTGTAATCCATTTACAACCTCAATCAACCTTTCCGCCAGTTTTTTGATATCGTGTCTCTCTTTTACATAATGTCTTCCTCTCTCTCCCATCGCTTTCATATCTTCTTTAGGAGTGGAAGAAAGTCTGATAACCGCATCGGCCAATGCTTCTGGATTCATCGGTGGAATAGTGATACCCGCTTTTGCCTCGTTTATAGGGTTATTTATTGAATTACCAGCAAAAAGAATTGGCCTACCATTTGCCATATACTCAAAAATCTTGTTCAGGCTAATTCCATACCTGTATAAAGGAGATTTCTCAAGGCTAACTATAAAGGCATCTGCCTCGGAAAAAGTCTCTGGAACAAGCTTTTTTGGAACAGGGTCTCTAAACTCGATATTGTTGAGATCTAAATATTTGCTTCTATTTATAAGAGTTTTTTTCTCCGGACCATCGCCAATAAAGGAAAAGCGGATTGTATCAATACCTCTATCATGAATTATCTTGGCCGCATCAAGTATAACATCCAGGGCATTGGCCCGGCCATGGGCACCAAGATACATGACGGTAAATTTACCGGAATTATTCCTCTCATTTATTGAATGATTATCAAAACGACTTACATCCACCCCATTGGGAATCCAGATGATCTTTTCTTTGGGTATTCCTAAGCCAATAATATAATCTTCAGCTTTAGGCAGAAGAGTGA
>JAUWNK010000133.1 GCA_030612685.1 Desulfobacteraceae bacterium | reverse complement strand
AAATTTCCTCATTGATAAATGGGAGGTTCATCTTAAATGGATATTCTTTTCCTACCTCTAATTCTTTTTCCTCACTCCTTCGGTAAATACCTATTCCCTTTGCGCCTATACTATTAACGCGATGTCCATCACACCCGATAGATATATCAATAGGCTCTTCAGTCGAAGATTCAACCCTGAGGAAAGACCTTCTATCTTCATCAATAGATACGATCAATAGATCATTCTTTTTCCTTGAGAACAAATTCCACCCTCCTGCTTTTACTCCTGCCTCCCAGGGTATCATTATTGGCTATAGGCCTTAAATCTGCAAATCCAGTTGCTGTTAATCTCTCCTCAAAAATTCCAGCAGTAATAACCTCCCTTCAGGACGAGATTAAAAGATCACCCGTTGTCAGGTGTCACCTCTCCCAAAAGATCTTGAACAGCCTCTAACAATTCCTCATGCCCGAAAGGTTTGGTTAATAAACGATTGGCACCAAAACTCTCAGCAAGCTCTAGATAAGTTTCTGGTCCTAGACGGCCACCGCCAGAAATAGCGATGATCTTCACTCCCGGAAACTCTACCCTCAGGTCCACAATGGTCTCAAGACCCTCTTTCCTGGGCATGATGATATCTGTGATAATCAGGTCAGCTTGTCTCTCGCGGTAAAGACTTATCCCCTCCTTGCCATCTGAGGCTTCCATAACCTCATATCCAGCATGCTCTAAAATTTGTTGGAGCACTTCCCGAATTCTAAAATCATCGTCTATTATAAGAATTAATGCCATAGCTCATTTTTTTCATGATAAAGCAATTAGCGGATCGCCCAAGCTCAATAACCTACAAGGCGCAAGATGATAGCTTACAGATGGTATACTTAAAAATTTTGGCTTTCAATTTGTCCAGGTGTATAGCTGAAACAGAAACCATAGCCTATTTTTTGGGACGAACCCCCATGGCTTGCTGCCACAACGAAGCATGAAAGTGTTGTAGCGCCCGTTCCCCGAACGGGCCGATGAGGGCATCGGCCCCTACACTTTCATATAAAGATATAGGCAACAAGGTAGCGTTACTTTACTTCATCCTAAAGAATGACTCAAACCTATTTAAGGTCACCTATATTTTGAAGCCTTATCAATATCAACAATTTTTCCATTGATGTACCTCATAGTCTCGTACTTCTTAATCTTTGTTATTTTCCTTGTTATCTCTCCCATTCTATCTGCTTGCTCATTAATAGTTTTAATTCTTTTGTAATAAGGATTACTCTCTTCCATACCCATCATCAATAATTCACAATTTCCTGAAATAGACATCAGTGGCTGGTTTAATTCATGGCAAGCAGCTCCGGCCATTTCAAGCATACCTTCGAGCCTTTTTCTTATTATTCGCTCCTCTTCTGCCCGCTTATGCTCGGTGATATCTGAAAAAGATGCCACACCTCTTTTAGTCCCGGTAATCATGGCGACAGTTGCAAAGATGTGTTTAACATTACCATGTCTATCAATAAACCTGAACTCGTGGTTTCTTGGAGCGGAGCTTGGATCAATTCTACGCAAAGCATGATACTCTTTAAGCCTCTCCAGATCATCTTTCACGATGAATCCTGTCCAGTTCTTCTTTCCCTCAATTTCCATTTTGGAGTAGCCAGAGAGGTTTTCAAATTCTGAGTTTACCATCAATATGGTCATGTCTTCATCGCTGATTATTGTTGCTGTCCCGGTACATTCAAAGATGGTTCGGTATAGATCCTCGGTCTCCTTCAGTGCCTCCTCAGCACACTTGCGCATAGCAGCTTCTTTTTCTAATTCCTTGACCCTCTGTTCTAATTCTTCATAGGTTGGTTTTTTGGTCATTAGAAAATCCTCCTATTGTTCAAAAAACAAAAAAGGCTCAAAAACTATTTCATTTTTAATACAATGTATGAGCCCTTTCCAATACCATAAGGGCGTTCTCCCTGGATTTGGTTATGTTTCTACTTGTTTTTTCAACTGGATTCTATCTGATTTTATTAAAGATTATAAAATAAACACTCGAATTTATGGGGTTTAGGTTGTTAAAAAAGCATTGTATAATTCTTCAATCTTGGAAGCAAAACCAAGACTACAATATATGGACACTATTAGAATTGTTTCAGATAATCGATTAAGATCTGATAAAAGAACTCAGGATTATCACGCATCATATCATGACCGGCATCAGGAATAAAACGGATAGGATATTTTGATAACAGCTTTATTTCAGAGCTAAGCTTTCCTTTATTTTTGGCTCCATAAATGCCCAAGATGGGGATAGAAAGTTGAACAAGCCTCGTTAGAAGAGTATCTTCTTTGGAAACTTTGTATAAATCTCGAGAGGAACGATAAATGGTAACCGGACCTGCTTTAGCAAAATTTGTTGCGTAGGCTGTCATTTCCGGATTGTTTTGAAATTCCAAAAGAAATTGATTAAAACCCCTGTCTTTCCAATCCTCACTTGAAAAAGAATCAATAATAGTTTTTGAAAAGAAGCAATCATCTTCATCAATATTTCCTTCAGCGTAAATCATCCCTACAACTCTGTTACCTAATAATTCAGCGAGGGAAATTGCTATTGGCCCACCCATAGAATGGGCAATTAAAACAATATTACTTTTTATGCAGAGAGCTTCGAGAAGTTGATATAAAATGTTAGCTTGATCAGCCATTGAATAAGAAAAATTGGAGGGCTTAGAAGAATTACCATGACCTACAAGATCCGGAAATAATATGTTGTAAGTTGTTAGATCAGGGTATTCAAAAATTGATATGAAGTCCTCTTTTGAGCCACCTGACCCATGAATGAGCAATAGTATTAAATCCTTTTTACCAAAATAATGATAATATGAGATAGCAATTCCCTTTGTAATTGATATTTTTTGACCCTGGCGTGGTTTAGTATCACTTAAACTTATATTCATACTATTGCAGGTTATTTAGAGACAGAAACTAATTAAGATTTTGCCTCACGATAATATTCATTGACTCGGGCGATATAGGTTCGGGTTTCCCGTGGTAACCTGCCAGGATGTCTTTCAACATTGCCCATTCCCCAATTGTAGGCTGCGAGCACAAGGGGAATATTACCATCATACCTGTGCAGCAAGCTTTTCAAATACCGGGTTCCAGCCATGATATTTTCAACGGGATTGTAGGGATTATTGATACCCAGTTCTTTGGCTGTTTCGGGCATAAGCTGCATTAGCCCCATTGCTCCTTCGGGGGAAGTGCAGTTGGCATCAAAATCACTTTCAGCCCTTATAACCGCCTTTGTTAAGTCAGGATCAACACCATATATCTTTGAAGCATGATCAATGATATGATCAATATCAGCTCGTGATTGGACACCCCCCGTTTTTCTGGGAGCATGTTGGATTTTTGGCATGAATGATTTCACCTGATTGCTTGCTCCACAGAAATTCATCCAATCAAGCTGGAATCCATGTAAGGTGTTATCTTCATCAGACTCAGCGAGTGTGCGAAACAGATAATCATTCATCTGCATTTGTATAATCTCAACCAGTTGTCGCAATTTGTCTCTGTCCAGAGACAACGCTGCTTCCGGAAAATCGGCTTTTGCCCTAATGCTCTGGATCCCTTTTGTTAGTAACTTATAAAATGAGATAGGATCTTTGTCCATGCTCTGCCCCACTTCAGTGGAGTTCTGTTTTTGATGGACCGGCGCGGGACGAGAAGATCCGAGGTAGATACCAAATTTTATGGGTACTTTCATCACCTATCTCCTCGCAGGAATATCTTCCTTTCCGCTTACTTGCAATTATCAGAACCTTTTAATATCTTACGCATATGCATATCTTATGTTTTTTGGCCCCGTGTTTTTCAATGTCTATAGCAGCTATATGCAAGTTTCAATTTCATAAACAATTCACAATATGTTGTGAATTTTATAAGATCTCTTTTCTGGCTATTAAACCCGCTATCCCCATCATGACAACCCCGGCCAGATTCGGCCAAGGAAACAAGTGGCTTTCGCATCCTGTTAAAATGATGCCGAGAAAAAACACTGAACCAATCAACCAAATCATTCTTTTAATCTCCTTTACCTGAAAAACGAGAAAAGCGCCGGTTATAGCAATTTATGGAGTTTTCACAACTCCCATAAAGGTCCCCCCATTATTTTGGTTGGGTACGAGTGCCTTTGCGGTCATCGACAAAATCTATGGCCGCTATCTACACATCAACCTCAACACTATTTCGTCATCTGCCAGGATGATAATTACTTTGAGGGGAAATATTACATCATTGAATTTTATCTGCGGAAATCATGCCAAGATAATTTCGAGAATTAATTCCCTATATTCTCGATAATTGAGGCTTACTTGTAGAGAAATCTGGATTTGAAATTGGGAGCGAATTTTTGTTGAGAGTCTGACAGTGTGTCAAATTATTGACTTAATAATATCCATTAAGATTTTAAAATCGTTAAATTAATGATAATTCTTAGCGCTATTAAAGTTACAGGAATAAACTTTTTTCTGGCGCAATCTGGCTTGCATTTTCTCCTGTAAATTCAAATTTTATGGATTTGCCGTTCAGGACGTCAAGATTATTATGGAACACGCTCAGTCCGAAAGGATGTATATTCCTCAGGCCACTGGTGTGCACGAATACCCTTGATGTACGATCACAATACCTTTTCAAGACGTTGAGAAGTTCATGGGCCGAGGTCCCATCAAAATCGCCAATTAATTTCAGGTGCAGGTTTTCGCCGTTTCGGTGAACAGAGATCCTAAAATTTGTGGCCATGCTCCCCCTTTCTGTCCAGCAAAGCTCCAGGGCTATTATCAAACAATGTCTAAAGGCGTGTATTACCAGTGCTCAGGAATTGACTGTTGTAAGTCGTTAAGGGTTGTTCTTTTCAGGAATTGCTTAGTGCCTTCGATGGCCATCTTAATTTTTAGTTTTAGTTCTTTTAAATCTGAACTTTTGACTACATAGTAGTCTGCAGCAATTGACTTCAGATCGTATTTAAAATTAGAATAGGCAGTGCATAAAACCACGGGCAGATTATAATAGGTGTTTCGGATATCCTGGAGAAGATCGAGGCCGTTATATTTGCCTAATATAATATCCAGCACGATGAGGTCGGGCCTCTCTTGTTCAATCAGCTCCAAGAGGCGTGAGCCGTCACCGCTTGCAATCACTTCGTATCCTTCCTCAGTGAGCTCATCGGCATAAAGTATCCGGATCGATTCCTCATCGTCCACAACAAGGATCTTATTCATTTTATCTCCCAGATTAACACCCTTGGTAAATTTTATAATTCTGTATTTTTACTGATCGTTATACCATCATGCACCTTTGGCTCCACCTTGAATGGGATATCAATTTTTGCGTGCTTAGGAGCAGTTTTCTGCCTCAGGACATCAGCTATTTTTTGTTTGAGTTCATCAAAGACATTAAAGTTTTTGATTACGTAACCATCTGCCTGGGACAGCCGTGGATCCTCTTTAAAGCTGTCATAAGCGGTCACGATAAGAACTGGAAGATTTAGATCTATCCTTTTAATATCGCGGAGGACATCCCATCCCTCAAACCCGTATAGATAAAGCTCAAGAAGCACCAAATCCGGCGGGGATTCTCTGAGATGTTTCCATATTGATTCAGCATCATCTACACTGGCAACCTGATAGCCTTCATGAGCCAACTCCTCTGAAAGAAGCTCTCTAGCGGATGGTTGATCATCTACAATTAAGATGTTTGCCATTTTTCTTCCCTCCTTTATACGCCAAAGCATGCTCTGGAGCTACCGGAAAATCTACAAACCTCTCTTTTTGTCTTGATAAAACCTGGATCTCGCATTCAGGGAAAAGCATCCTGAGATAGGCAATCAGACTTACATTTCCTTCACAATGATCAGTTACGATAACTATTTTGTCCATGTTAAATCTCCTATTTGCTAAAGATCTGGTAGCCTTACCCATCCCCTATCGTGTATAATTTACATTAAATTCGCAGGAATCATGCCAAAATAGTGTTTTGAAATATTTTCCAATTATTTCAAATACTTGTCACTTATCTGTTGAAGCATCTGTAAGTGTAGTATGAGCGAATTTGACGTGGAGTTTGTTAATGTGTCAGATTTTTGACACTTAGTAAGGTAACTTCATGCATCGTTAAGTTTGTTGACCTCTAAAAAAATCAATGGAAAGATAAAAAAGATCTTAAGTTTTTAATAAACATGCCGATAAATATAGATAAAAAATAGAAGATTCATTTGCTGAAGGGCAAACCTTCCGAAAGGGTGGGGCGCAAAGTCTCTGGCTTAAATCCGTTTGATGGGGATAAGGCAGCGGGACTGCTAGGCAAATTTAATAATAGCCCGCTTTTTCCTTTCGGAAGCGGGTTTTTTATAGGTTCTTATCAAGATTAATATCTGGAACCCCAAACCCAGCGTGTGTAGGTAAGTTAAAGGGCGGCACCGTAGCCCATGACGAGTTGAAGAGCCCCCTGGTGCACAAGGCTCAAAATAACTGAAAGGAGACAATTTAGCTATGATAGATGGAACTTATGCTGCCTCGTCAGCCCTGAATGCCTTTTCAAAAAGTTTGGCTGTGGCATCAAATAATGTGGCTAATATGAATGCCGATGGGTATAAAAAGAGCAGGGCCATTCTACAAGAGGGCCAAAATGGTGGGGTAGAGGTCTCCACTCAAAAGATAGACACTCCCGGAAGTCTTATACCTTATGAAGAAGCCTCTAATGTTCAGGTCAAGGAAACGTCTAACGTAGATTTGGCCGAAGAGACGGTCCATATGATATCGGCCCAAAGAGGCCATGAAGCCAATGCGAAATCCCTCGAAGTCCAGAATGAATTATGGGGAACAATCCTGGATATTGTGGGATGATATAGAGCATCTAATTACCAGGGATAATTTTAAACAGTTAGATTCTGCCTATAAAAGAGAGTGATAAAGGGCAACTACTCTTAAAGAAGTATAAGAAAATATTTCGAATTCCAGAGAATCTAAGGTATTACTCAAAGACAGATTACAAAACTGCTGAAAAAAAGTTTTTAAGATATGCATTGCTGGGACGCAAAGTTTAGAGTCATCTACTCGATTTCCTTTAATCCCATAGTCCCTGTAGCTCAACTTTAGCAACCGGCAAAAGACAATGAGACAAGTGGAAAGAAAATAGAAAGGTGCCTTACCCTAGTATTTCTTTTATTTTATGGTAAAGGTCTTCCATTCTAAAAGGGACTGCAAAAACATGCGAGGTATATCTTTTGACTTCTTCAATAAGTTCCGGTCCACCACCTGTTAAGACAAGCAACGGAATATCTGTTGACTTTGAATAATGTTCTAAAAAAGGTAAATACCCCCTGGCATTACAGATAAGTGTAAGGTCCGGCTGAGACTCAACAATATTTTTAACAATATCAGAGGGCTCCTCTAATAAATGAAAAACATTGTCATATGTTTTTCTATAAGCACTTTCATGTCTATAGCAGATATCATAATTAACTCTCTCTAACATTTCACAAATCATAGAAATGATCTCTTTTCTTAGCCCTTCAACAGCTATTCTCTTTTTCATTATTTCAACTTCGGCAGTCTGCTACCCGCCCTAAGTGCTTAGATTCGCAAAAATAGTTATGTATTTTGGCAACCTAACTAGGCGAAATTGCTCGCTTAGCACTAAGTCCTGAGGGTTTAGACTGAACTCAGCCGAAGTCTAAATAAGTTTGTCATCGAACTTATGAATCGAAGGACTAAGTATGGTGAGCCAGTGATTTTGCACACAATCCTTTTGAATACCAGTATTTTCTTTTTAATCTTTTTTCATGATTATCTAAAATATGTTGGTGGGTTGGTAAAATCCAGGTTATCGGATTATAGTTTCTTTAACTAAAAAGTGCTTAAATATAGAACGCTCATAAATCCGGCACAGAAATATAGCTGTGCCTTTTGCAATTCCTATATCCCGCAGGCGGCAATAGATATGCAAAGGCTTCATGTAATGTTTAATGCCTGCTCCCATAATGAACATTCATTCCTTATCAGTTTAAGTTACAAGAGACATGGACTCGTCTTAAACTATCTAGGAGGCTGTCCGAGAATAGCCTCATTCCCCCGGAAAAATTGAGATAGTATGCTCAAATATACTCGCGTCTAAATCATAAGTCAACGAAAACACAACGGTAATAAGACACGAAATATTAATGAAAACAACAAGATATA
>JAUWNK010000126.1 GCA_030612685.1 Desulfobacteraceae bacterium | reverse complement strand
TTATAGCTCTTTTCGGACAAAGGCTCCACATTGCTGGGTGAAATTGACAAGAGAATCGAGTTTTTCCCTTGCCCGGCCGGAATCAATGGAATCTTTTGCCCTTTCGATACCCTCTTTGAAGTTACCATCAAGACCTGCTGCCATAAAGGCAGCCGCTGCATTGAGTAGGACCATATCCCTCTTCGGTCCTTTCTCTCCATCCAGGATGGCCCGAATAATACGGGCGTTCTCTCTCGAGTTCCCGCCTTTTATGGCCTCTGGAGTTGCCCTTTTGAATCCATACTCTTCCGGTGTCATGTTAAAGGTACTTACACTGCCGTCCTTCAGGTGCGAAATCCTGGTCGGTCCGCAGATGCTTATCTCGTCAAAGGCCCCTTCTCCATAGAAAACAAAGGCTTCCCTGGTACCAAGTCTGCCAAGCACATTGGCCATTTTTTCGGTAAGATCCGGAGAATATACACCCAGGATCTGGGCAGTAGCCCCAGCCGGGTTAGTTAGAGGTCCCAGTAAGTTAAAAATTGTCCTGAGCCCTATCTCCTGTCTGGGTGCGGCAGCATATTTCATGGCCCCATGAAAGAGAGGGGCATAGAGAAATCCTATCCCCACCTCCCGGATGCAACTTTCCACACTGGAATGGTTGATATCCAGTTTAACACCCAGATTTGCCAGCACATCTGCACTTCCGCACAGGCTGGAAACAGCTCGGTTACCGTGTTTGGCCACTTTGACCCCGGCTCCTGCGGCTACAAATGCGGTAGCGGTTGAGACATTAAAGGTGTTGGTACCATCTCCCCCGGTACCGCAGGTATCTAAGATAGTTTCGTCCTCTACATTGATCTCGTCCCGATCAATGTTAACCAGATGATTGTTTAGCTGAATTTTATTCGCCTTGGCCTTCATGACCTTAGCAGCGCCTGTAATCTCGTCCACAGTCTCCCCCTTTATCCTCAGGGCGGTAATAAACGAGCCGATCTGGGCTGGTGTTGCCCTGCCGGTCATGATGTCCTCCATAGTCTCTTCCATCTCACCTTGCGTCAGATCTTCTCCTCTGACTACTTTTGCGATAGATTTCTTAATCATTGTTACTTCCCTCCTTGTTTTAAAAAATATTTTAAAAGCTTAATGCCTTCCCCTGTCAAAATGGACTCAGGATGAAACTGGAACCCTTCTACCTTATATACGCGATGCCTTAATCCCATGATTTCTCCCTCTTCTGTCCAAGCACTCACCTCCAGGCAGTCTGGAAAGCAATCCTCATCTACGATCAGCGAATGGTAACGCATTGCCTCAAAAGGGTTTGACACTTCCTCATAGATAGACCTGCCATCGTGAAAGATGAGAGAGGTCTTGCCGTGCATGATTCGTTCGGCCCTGACTACCCTACCACCATAGGCCACGGCAACGGCCTGATGCCCGAGGCAGACTCCCAGGACGGGAATTCTTGGCCCAAAATTACGTATTGCCTCCACAGAGATGCCTGCCTGGTCCGGGGTACCGGGTCCGGGGGAAATGACAAGTGCAGAGGGCCTAACACTCTGCATTCCAGCGAGATCTATTTGATCGTTTCGCCAGACGTGAACATTTTCCCCTATGACTTGTAGCATCTGGACCAAATTGTAGGTGAAAGAGTCATAGTTATCGATCATCATAATCATTTTTCCTCAACCCTTTTCAATGGCCTTGAACATGGCGGCGGCCTTTTTTAAGGTTTCCTGATATTCTCTATCAGGAGAGGAGTCGTACACAATACCTGCTCCCACCTGAATTGAGAGTCTATTTTTAATAATAACAATGGTGCGAATGGTAATGCAGAAGTCCATGTTACCGTTAAAACCAAAATAACCTACTGCCCCAGCATAGGGCCCCCTCGGGGATGGTTCCAGCTTGCATATAATTTCCATGGCTCTGATCTTGGGTGCACCGGTAACGGTTCCGGCTGGAAAGGCCGACATAAATAGATCAAAACTGTCCATGCCAGGTTTCAATAGCCCTTCCACCCTGGAAACGATATGCATAACATGGGAGTAACGTTCCACCTCCATAAGCCGAGGAACGGTGACAGAGCCTGGCATGGCTACCTTTCCCACATCGTTCCTTCCCAGGTCGACCAACATGATATGCTCAGCCTGCTCCTTGGGGTCTGCCATGAGTTCCTTTTCCAGATCATGATCTTTTTCAGGGGTCTCCCCCCTTGGCCGGGTGCCTGCGATTGGCCGAAGCTCTATCTTTCTATCAGTCAGACGGACAAGGATTTCAGGGGAGGACCCTATTAACTTTATCTCTCCAAAATTGAGATAAAACATATAGGGAGATGGATTGATGCTCCTCAGATTCCGGTAAAGGGTGAAATCATCACCGGACACATCCCCTGTAAACCTCTGGGAGAGGACCACCTGAATAACATCACCTGCAACGATATAATCCTTAGCCTTTCGGACTACCTCCTCAAAGTCCTTTCTTTTGAAATTGGCCTCAAGACCAGAGGAGGAAAATGGATCCCTCCCTGAAATAGAAGACAGAGGACTTTGTAGTTCACCAATTGTCTTATCTATCTCTTGACAGGTCAAATCATAGATTTCTTTCAAATTGTCATGTTCCCGCACATGGGCAAAGGCACCCACCTTGATCTGGTGGGTCAGATGGTCGAAAATGATAAGGACTCTGGAAAATGTAAAGGCAGACTCTGGCAACTTCGCATCTTCAGGAAAAATTCCGGGGAGGAATTCCCACTTCCTGATCAGATCATAATTGAAATATCCCACAAAGCCTCCTTGAAAAGGGGGTAGATCGTTTACAACCACCGGTTTGAACTGCCGGCTCAGCTTCCTCAAAACATTCAAAGGATTCCGGACATTGTTCAATATCTTCTTTTCTGTTCCCTCTATTATTTCCATTCTCCGGTCATGAGACAGGATTGTCAGGTAGGGTTTATACCCGATAAAACTATAGCGTCCCCATCTTTTGCCGCCATTGGCGCTTTCAAGGAGATAGGAAAAGGATTTGTCTCTGATTTTCAGATAGGCTGAGACAGGTGTTTCCGTATCACACAGGAATTCCTTATAAACAGGTATCAGGTTTACCTGCTCAGCCATTGCTCTGAATTCAGAAAATGAGGGTTTCGTTTTCAAACTTCAACTACAAATAAAAAAGGCCGTGATGATCTCAGCCCCACGGCCTATATAAGATTATGATAAAAAAACCGTGAGACCTTAAGGAAATGGGCCCACGGTTTATGAATTTATGATTTTTTTAAGAATGCTACGTTGGTGGGCACACCTCCCTTCCAGAGCTGTGCCACCCCCAGTTTTTAATTGATATTTTAAGATATATATTTCTTTCTTGATCCATATTGTATACTTTTAACGATGTTAAAAAAAATGTCAAGCGAAAAATCTTCCGCGTTAAAAAAATTTAAAAAAATTTTTCTTGACAACCGAAAAAAATTCATATATAGGGATTGAAACTTAAGTCAATGAAATATAAGGTAAGGCTAAAAATGGCAAAAAATCAATCCTGGCAGGGCTATTATTTTTATTTTAGCAGTGGAGGTCTGCCTATGGGTTGATTGATTTTTGTTTTTTTAATTCCAAGCCGTGGGCAGTCAAAAGCCCACGGCTTTTTTTATTTTATGGGGTCCTTTTTTTGTTGATGAGGTTTCCACGATTTATTGACGCAAATGCCAATCTCATGTGTGTGATCAGATGAATATCGTGCTTATAGGATATCGATGCAGCGGCAAAACCGCTGTGGGTAAAATTCTGGCTGGGGAACTGGGAAGAGATTTTCTCGATACTGACGCATTAATCGAGGAGAATGCCGGGTGTTCCATTGAGACAATCATTTCCAGAGATGGGTGGGATCGTTTCCGTGAGATTGAAAAAAGGCTGGCTGAAGGGGTTTCAAGGGGAGACAATCTGGTAATTGCCACAGGGGGTGGGGTTGTTATGGATGAAGAGAATGTGAAAAACCTGAAAGAAAATGGCTGGATAGTCTGGCTCAACGGGAAAAGCGAAGTTCTTAAGGAGAGGATGGATAAGGAGCAGAGATCAGGTAAAATTAGACTATCCCTAACAGGGGCTGATCCCTTAGAGGAGATCAAACAGATCTTGGAGGCAAGAACACCGCTTTATGAACAGGCCGCAAACCTTGTGGTGGATACTACCACCCTTTCCCTCAGGGAAGTGGCAGCTTCTGTCATAAAAGCTCTACCAAAAGTATTGCAAGGATAGGATTATGGCCGGAAATTCGTTCGGAGAAGTATTTAGAATAACTACATTTGGTGAATCCCATGGAGATGGAGTGGGTGTGGTTATTGATGGCTGTCCTCCCCGGATCAGTCTATCTACTGAAGACTTTGTGCCTGATATGGCAAGACGCAGGCCCGGTACAGATTCCTTTGGCACCCCACGGAGGGAGGAGGATAAGGTGGAAATCCTATCCGGCGTGTTCGAAGGCCTGACTACAGGCGCACCTATTACCCTTTTCATTCGAAACCAAGATGCGGACAGCAAGCCATATGAGGTCCTCCGGGCAGTTTTTAGACCGGGACACGGCGATTATACATACTTTAAGAAATATGGCCATTTTGATTTCAGGGGAGGAGGAAGATATTCTTCCAGAGAGACCGCTGCCAGGGTTGCCGCAGGGGTTGTGGCTGGAAAGATCCTGGAACCCATAGGGGTAAAAATTGTGGCATATACCCTTGAGCTGGGTGGCATCAGGGCCGGGAGCATCAACCTGGACTTTGTTGAGAAAAACCCCCTCTACTGCCCCGACCCTGCGGCAACAAAACGGATGGAAGAGGCCATGTCCAGGGCCAGGAAAGAAGGCGATTCCCTGGGAGGCATTGCAGAGGTCCGGGCCACCGGTTGCCCTGCAGGCTTTGGTGAGCCTGTCTTTGACAAATTAGATGCCGACCTTGCAAAGGCTGTTATGTCCATTGGGACGGTCAAGGGTGTTGAGATAGGGGCAGGCTTTGAAGCTGCCAGGTTCAAAGGTTCGGAAAATAATGATCTCATTACCACAGATGGATTTCAAACAAATCAGGCCGGGGGGATCTTGGGGGGCATTTCAAATGGAGACGAGATAATCCTTAGAGCTGCCATGAAGCCCATCCCTTCTATCAGCAGGGAACAGGATACGGTTGACAGGCAAGGACGCTCTGCAAGGGTGAAGTTTATTGGAAGGTTTGACGTTGCTGCCCTTCCACGCATTATTCCTGTGCTTGAGGCCATGGTCAAGATTGTCCTGGCCGATCACTATTTACGATTAAAAACCATGAGATAAACGAAGTGCTTTGTTTTTTGCAACAAAAACAGAGAGGAACAAGTTAGCTGCTGTAGAGGAGTCCATCTTACTGTGAAAAAGCAGAATAAGAGGGGAAAAGGGGTTATCAGCACAAAGATGGTTATTTATGGGAAGGAGAGCCTAAGCAGGGAGGTCGGTCGAACTGGAGCCTCTGGTAGGGTTTATCTTCCTCGTTCCTGGGTGGGAAAGAAGGTCAAGATTATTAGATTAAATGGAGGAGGAGACAAAATGTTAGGGAAAAAGATTCGTATGGAAAGGGTCATGGACCGTAATAGCAAAAAGACGGTTATGGTGCCCCTGATCCACGGCGTGGGCATGGGACCCATTGAGGGAATCAAAGATATCAAGAACACCGTGGACATGGTCTCTCTGGGAGGTGCCAATGCAGTCATTCTCCATAAAGGGATTGTTGCAGCCGGGCTCCGTCACAGTGGAAAGGATATCGGTTTGATCCTTCACCTGACCGCCACTTTGGAAAACGGAAAACAGACACTCGTTACTGACGTGGAAGAAGCCATTACCATAGGGGCGGATGCGGTATCGGTCAGGATAGATGTGGGCGGACCGGGTGAAGAGGTCATGTTGAGCATGCTGGGTGAGGTGTCTCGAGATGCTTCCAGATGGGGTATGCCACTCCTTGCCTTGATGGACCCAGGCAGTGTCAGGGATAAGGAGAAACAATTAAAAAACCTAATGCGGGCCGCCAGAATCGGTGCTGAAATGGGCGCAGACCTGGTGCGGATGCCTTACAGTGGCTCAACAGATACATTCAGGGAGGTAGTCTCTGTGTGCCCTGTTCCCCTGGTTGCCATTGGCGGAGAAAAAAAGGCTAGGGAAAAAGAGTTCCTGGAAATGGTACATGGTGTGATGGAGGCCGGGGCATTCGGTGTATCTGCGGGCAGGAACATTTTTCAGTATAAGAAGCCCGGCAATATGATCAAGGCCATAAGCCGGATTGTCCATAATGGTTCATCTGTATCCACAGCCATGGAGGCACTCAAAGAAGAGCCAATAGAAAGCTCTGTCTTTAGTAGTACCCCGATCTGGTAAATTTAAATTAGGACGCAGATTCTCGCAGATATCCGCAGAAAACTATATATTTAAAATCTTGATAATCTGCGTCCAAAAGGAAATTCCTAAGCAATTCAATTATTACGGAAATGATGATATTAGTAGTAGATAGGTGCAAGGGTAGATAGATGATCGATTTAATCGAAGACTATTGGCGGGGTTTTTATTTTTACTGGGGGAAAGGTCCGCCCACGCGCTGAAAAAACTTGAGGGTAAAAAGCCGTGGACGGGTGATTTTCCACGGCTTTTTTTTGATATTTATTACATTGTGGGGGCTCACAGATCATTTCCATCACCAGTAAAAAAATGCTGCTGATTTAAGCCACATTAGATTAATACAAGTGATAACAGAGGGAAATCATTAGACAATGAAAAATCTTAAACTTACATCGTTTAACGGTGATGATAAACGGACAGTGGTTACTGTAGATAATGTGAAAATCGGTGAGGATTTTGTGGTGATTGCCGGTCCCTGCAGCGTGGAGAGTGAGGAGCAAACAATAAAAACTGCCCATAAGGTAAAGGAGGCGGGAGCCAATATGCTCAGAGGCGGTGCATTCAAACCGAGAACCTCACCGTATGACTTTCAGGGGCTTGGTCTCAAGGGATTGAAGATACTTGAAAAAGCAAAGAGAGAAACCGGGCTTCCGGTGGTCACTGAGGTTACCGATCCTCGAGATGTGTCCTGGGTATGCGAATATGCGGACGTTCTACAGATCGGCGCCAGAAACATGCAGAACTTCTCTCTCCTTAAGGAGGTTGGAAAGGTTGGCAGGCCTGTGCTTCTGAAAAGAGGTATTAATTCAACCCTCATGGAATGGCTCAATTGTGCGGAATATATACTTGCAGGGGGAAACCCCAATGTCATTCTCTGTGAGAGAGGGATAAGGACATTTGAGACTTACACCAGGAACACGCTGGATCTAAGCATTGTACCCTCAGTTAAAGAGGTCTCTCACCTCCCAATCATTGTTGATCCCTCTCATGGAACCGGGAGGTTAAGCCTCATTGAACCTATGGGTCTTGCTGCTATGGCGGCCGGTGCAGACGGCATCATAATTGAAGTACACTGCAATCCGGGTGAGGCGTTATCCGATAAGGATCAGGCCATGCCGCCGGATATGTTTGCAGACATGATGAAGAAATTACAGGTGCTACGTACCTGTATGAATGAAATTTATCAGTGTAAGGAAAACAAGCGGAGGAGATATTATAGTGAAAGTCATTGATATTCACGGCAGCACAGGTAATTCAAGAATACTGATTGGCGAGAGTC
Source organism: Desulfobacteraceae bacterium (assembly GCA_030612685.1). Classification (GTDB taxonomy): domain Bacteria; phylum Desulfobacterota; class DSM-4660; order Desulfatiglandales; family B25-G16; genus JAUWNK01. The sequence continues at coordinate 1,218 of JAUWNK010000126.1, read as the reverse complement.
TTCAAGATCTCAGAAAGTATATTCCTTCCCAAAATGTGGTGATTATTACAGATACCAATGTCAGGCACTACTATCTGAAATATTTCCAGCCCTGGGAAGTCATAGAGATCGGTACAGGTGAAAAGATAAAAAACCTGGACACTGTCCGGGTCATATATAGAAAGCTTGTGGAGCTTGAGGCCGACCGTTCATCCTTTATTGTGGGGATCGGCGGAGGGATTGTCTGTGATATTGCCGGTTTTGTTGCATCTACCTACCTGCGCGGGGTGAGGTTCGGATTTGTTTCCTCAACGCTCCTATCTCAGGTTGATGGGAGTGTCGGAGGGAAGAACGGTGTGAATTTCGGTGGATATAAAAATATGGTAGGGGTTTTTAATCAACCAGAATTTGTTATCTGTGACATGAATCTCCTGAGAACCCTGCCGGAAAGAGAAATTTTATGCGGTTTCGCAGAGATTGTAAAGCATGCTGCCATAGCAAATGCCGATCTGTTTTCGTATCTTGAAAAACATTATGAAAAGGCGCTCGATCTGGATACCGATGTGATAGAAAAACTTATATATGATTCTGTAGTCATAAAGTCATCAATTGTAAATAGGGATGAAAAGGAAGAGGGTGAGCGCAGGAAGCTCAATTTCGGTCATACATTCGGACATGCCATTGAAGGGACTACAGGTGTTCCTCATGGAGAGGCTGTAAGTCTTGGTATGGTAGTTGCTGCTGCACTTTCTGTAAAAAGAGGCCATCTACCGGCTGAAGACTCGCAAAGGATTGAGGAACTGCTCAAGGAACTGAAACTCCCAACCAGGCTTCAAATTGATCAGGAAGGGGTACTTGATGCGCTGAAAAAGGATAAAAAGAGGAAAGGGGACAGCATAAATTTTGTATTGCTTCATGGGATAGGCAATGCAATTGTGGAAGAAATATCCATTAAAGAACTGGAGGTTTTGTTAAATAATATATATTAGCATTGTCAAGCATGTCTTGCTATACGAAATTACGGTTTTAGATAAAGAACTTAGTCTTATTTTAAAAGGGGCATTAGCCAAAAAGATGGCATTGGGCAACAGCCTGTAATGAGGTTAAATATGAATCTGAATGAGATTAGAAAAAACATTAATTTCCTTGATTCCAAGATCATGAATCTTTTAAACGACAGGATGGAACTGTCTCTTATGGCCAAAAGCTTTAAATCCCAGATTGAAGACAGCGAAAGGG
>JAUWNK010000174.1 GCA_030612685.1 Desulfobacteraceae bacterium | reverse complement strand
ACTTTATGTTATATCTTTAGATATTCAAATAAATGAAATATTTTTTAGTAAGAAGAATTTATTGCTAAAATATATTACCAGAGGGAATTGAAGGAAACCCTTACATTATTTATGGGGTTTATCTAAAATATAGTATTGCTTTTTTTATTGCAATGAAGCATTTTAGGATATGGCATCACTGCATATATTGTCAGGAGCGAAAAGTATACGGGAGGTATAAATGGAAGGACAATATGTAGGTATTGATTTGGGAGGAACAAATATACGTCTGGGACTTGTCAATAAAGATGGCAAGGTAACTGATTTAACATATCTTTCAACAAAGGAGTACTCCTCCTGGGATGGGTTATTGACCGAGCTAACATCTATCATAAAGGGGATAAAAGCAGACAGGATAAAAGCTGTGGGGATAGCTTTGGCAGGTGGAGTACTAATCTCAAAAGGGGTTATGTCATATTCTCCCCATATAGAATGGCTCAACGGGGTGCCTGTAACGAAGAGCCTGGAAGACTCTATTAATCTACCTGTTTGGATGGACAACGACGCAAATGCTATCACCTATGGCGAATGGATTTATGGGGCCGGAAAGGGGTTTTCCTCGATTATATGTCTAACATTGGGCAGCGGAGTTGGCGGGGGTATTATTATTAACAGGAACCTTTATCGTGGAGAAGATGGCCTCGGTGGTGAGATCGGGCATATGTGCGTTCAGCCTGATGGGAGAGCGTGCAGATGTGGAAAAAGAGGGTGCCTTGAGGCATATTCATCCGGTTCTGCGCTTTCCAAAATTTATAGAGAGAGTAAACAAAATAGAGAGCTTAATTATCAACTTAATCCTGTCCAGATATATGAGAAGGCTATTGCAGGTGAAAAGTTGGCACGAGATGTGTTTGACACTTTTGGAGAGCATTTGGGCATTGCTATTGCCAATCTGGTAAATGTATTTAGCATTCATCATTATATTATTACAGGTGGAGTTAGTCGTGCATGGGAACTCTTTTTTGATTCATTAGAAAACGCTCTGGAGGCAAATTTATTTAATCCTCATAAGGGGAGAGTTAAGGTGTTTAAAGGGCAATTGGGAGATAAAGCAGGCGTAATGGGTATAGCACGCATGGCTAAAGATTATCTCAAATCAAAGATTCAATGATTAGGCTTTCCCAGAAAAAACTTATATACCCTTTAAATTCGATGATTACTGTAATGAAATAATCTGCTTAAAACAAAGGTAAATGTTAAAGCAAGTATTATTCTCGGTCCCAGAATCCAACAACCATTCCCGCCTATAATAACAAAAATCAAGGTATCTTCCACTACTGCATGACAGGTGGCAAGGAAGAGTCCAATTAAAAAAATTTCCTCTTTAGCCAATGATCTTTCTCTAGCCTCCTGGATAATGATTCCTGCCCCGTAAGCAATTCCCAGAAATATGCCTGTAAATAAAGGAATGGCCGCTCTTGAAGAAAGCCCGACCTTTCCCATTAAATAATCTAAAACTTTACCCCCTTTTTTAAAAAAGGTAATTTGTTTCAGGAATTCATAAAATACCATCAAGGGGACAATAATCAAGAGCAGTTTCAATGATAAAAATATCGCCCCTTTTAAGGATATAATAATTACAGGTATCAGATTGGAAAAGTCCATCGTTCAGTTATCAAATTATCTGATTTATTGTGAAGGCCATCACAAGAGAGAGTGAAATTCTTACCCCAAGCAATAAGAGATAGTTTGTCTTAATCTCTCTTAACACAAGAGTTTCTATAATCAGATTGTGTGAAAGGCCAAGGAGGAGACCAAGTATGGTAATCTGTTTGGCAGTCAAACCAAGAGGGATCATTACAGCAATAGCTGCATAAAGGTTTACCAGGTAGCCGGCCAATATTGCCACAGCTGCATCCCCTGGAAGCCCAAGATATTTCATTATTGGTGAGAAGAGATTAGCTGCGTAGGATATGATGGGGGTCTCTTTAAGGATGCTGATCAAGATATAAAAGGGGATAACCACCTTAATTAGTATTAGGCTTGTCTTCAGGCCATTGCTGATACCCTGCAGAAAGGTTTCGCGATAAGCTATCATTGGGTGATAAATATAGGGTCACATCGTAAATATTAAATAAAGGCACCTATTCTTTATCGCAAAAGATGTTAAGATTTGATAAAGGAAGGTTAAACCCAAATAACCACCAAATAAGAAAGTGCCTTGTGGGTGAATTATATGCAGGAATGGATTTCAATTCAAGAAATACTTATATACGTGTGATAGCAAATGAAAAGCAAATGAAAAGAAAATTTTGACTATTCACTGTCTTGTATAGTATAAATACTAATTTTTATAGGGGTAAAAAATGTATAAGTTTCCAAGGATTGACCGATTGCCTCCTTATGTCTTTGCCACTGTTGACCAGTTGAAGATGGATGCAAGACGAGATGGCGAAGATATCATTGATTTAGGGATGGGCAATCCAGATATTCCTACGCCCAAACATATTGTAGACAAGATGGTGGAGGCAGTGAAGAAAGGGAAAAACCATAAATATTCTGCCTCAAGGGGTATTACCAAACTTCGGCATGCCATCTCTGATTGGTATAAGGTGCGTTTTGGGGTTGAGATAGATCCCGAGGGGGAGGCTATTGTTACTATTGGGGCCAAGGAGGGTATATCTCATTTAGTCTTAGCCACCATATGCCCTGGTGATGTAGTCTTTGCCCCTAATCCTACTTATCCCATTCATCCATATTCAGTAATTATTGCTGGGGGCGACCTCAGGGGTGTTCCTATTGGACCTGATAGAGATTTTTTTGAAGATCTCCTAACAGCGACAAAACAAACATGGCCAAAACCAAAGATGTTGATAATTTCTTATCCCCATAACCCGACTACAAATGTAGTGGATGTAGACTTTTTTAAAAAGATAGTGGAGTTCTGCACCGATAATGAGATAATGGTTATTCACGACTTTGCCTATGCGGATCTGGTTTTTGATGGCTACAAACCTCCAAGTTTTCTTCAGGTACCCGGGGCCAAGGACATAGGCGTGGAATTTTTTTCTCTTTCCAAGAGCTATTCCATGCCTGGCTGGCGTATAGGTTTTTGCGTCGGTAACAGGGAAATAATAGCAGCCTTGGGAAGGATAAAGAGCTATCTCGACTATGGTGCTTTCCAGCCAATACAGATCGCCTCTATTATTGCCTTAAAAGGACCCCGTAGCTATGTGAGTGAGATTGTAGAGGTCTATAGGCAGAGGCGGAATACCTTGATCAATGGCCTGGAAAGGATTGGATGGAAGATAGAAAGGCCTAAAGGTACCATGTTTGTGTGGGCAAAAATACCGGGTAAATATGCAAAGATGGATTCTCTCGAATTCTCGAAGTTGCTCATAAAAGAGGCTCAAGTGGCAGTTTCCCCGGGCATAGGTTTTGGACAATATGGTGAGGGATATATCAGGTTTGCCCTGGTTGAGAACAGGCATAGGATTAACCAGGCTATAAGAGGTATTAGAAAGATACTATAAAAAGGGCAAATGTCAAAGCGCAAATTTTAAATGAATGACCAATTTCAAATGAAAAAAACGTTATGAATCGGTAACGGTTAGGGTGACGAAGCCCGTATCGGTTAGGGTAACGGTAACGATAATGCGCCTTAGGCGCATAAAAAGAAGAAAAACGGAAACGAGCAACGAAACGGGCATCGTAACCGTAACCTGCTTACGATAGATCGAGGGAATAATTCTGATGATAGCAAGCGACTCTATTTCTAAACGCTCTGTGAAATGCGAAAGCTTTTAAGCTAGTAGGAGGAAAATAGATGCCCCAGATAAAAGTTGGCTTGATTGGCTTTGGAACAGTAGGTGCAGGTATGACGGAGGTCCTGATCAATAACCGGGAATTGATAGAGGATAGGGTTGGGGCAGAGATAGTGCTAAAAAAGATTGCTGATTTGGATATTGACTCAGACAGAGGAGTAAAGATTGACCCCACATTGCTTACCACTGATGCGATGGATATAGTCAATGATCCGGAGATAGATGTAGTTGTTGAACTGATGGGTGGCTGTGATCAGGCGATGGAATATATCTTAATGGCTATGGAAAGAGGCAAACATGTGGTTACAGCCAATAAGGCCCTGATTGCCGAATATGGCAGGCTGTTGTTTGAGACGGCCGAAAGATACGGCGTTGATATTGCCTTTGAGGCAAGTGTGGCCGGAGGTATTCCTATTATCAGGGTCTTGAAAGAAGGCCTGGCTGCAAACCAGATCAAGGCAGTCCTGGCCATTTTGAATGGAACATCGAATTATATCCTGACCAGGATGACAGGGGAAGGACTTTCTTTTGATGATGCACTTTCAATAGCGAAGAGACTTGGTTATGCAGAGGCAGATCCCACCCTGGATATTGACGGAAGTGATGCTGCCCATAAACTGACAATTATTATTTCTCTGGCCTTTGGATTTCCCTTTAAATATGAGGATGTCTACAAGGAGGGGATTGATAGAATTTCTCCTGAGGACATCAGGTTTGCTGGTGAGTTTGGCTATTGCATAAAATTGTTGGCTATTGCAAGAGAAGTAGACGGCGATATAGAGGCCAGGGTGCACCCGGCTTTTGTTCCCTTGGATCATATCCTGGCAAATGTCAATGAGGCATATAATGCTGTTTATGTTGAAGGTGATTTTACAGGACCTACTCTATTCTATGGTCTTGGTGCTGGCAGAAGGCCTACAGGGAGTGCTGTTGTCTCTGATTTGATGGATATTGCCAGAAATCAAGTCAAGGGTATAGCAAGGAGGGTTTCACCTCTATCCTTTGCACGATCTCCAGCCAAAGAACTATCTCTAAAACATATGGATCAGGTAACTACTGATTATTATTTTAGATTCTCTGTATTAGATAGCCCCGGGGTCCTTTCTAAGATATCCGGGATTCTGGGTGCTAACAATATAAGCATTGCCTCTGTTATTCAGAAAAGCAGAGAGACCCACGGCTCTGTTCCAATAGTAATGCTGACCCATGAAGCAAAGGAAAGTAATGTCAAGAAGTCCCTGGAGCTCATAGATAAGCTGGATGTAGTAACTGAAAAGACAGTTCTTTTTAGGGTAGAAAAAAAGGCAGGCATCTGAAGGAATTTTCGAATTTCGATTGCCGATTGCCGATTGAAGAAATCGAGTTCCGGGTTAT